>DAIUDO010000010.1:0-29515 GCA_036845585.1 Meiothermus sp.
AACCGTCCAGAAGCTCCAGGTTGCGGTGAACGATGCCCAGGTTTCGCTCGAGCAGTTTCGCCCGGTTACGCAAGGCCAGAGCCGCCAGGAACTCACTCGGTGCAGCGTTGCAGAGGGAGGTGTAATCTTTGAGTTCTTGCATACGGGCCAACACTTCGCCATCGTGGGTAGCAATCCACCCGATGCGCAACCCTGGCAAGCCATAGCTTTTCGACATCACCCCCAGCGAGGCCGCCCTGTCGTAGAGGTCGCAAACAGCAGGCAGACGATGTTCTGGAGCGTGCTCCAGTTCACGGTACACCTCATCGAAAAAAAGTCGGATTCCCCTTGAACGCGCCAGTTCCACCACCGACTGCTGTTCAGCGCGGGTCAGGTGGGCACCAGTGGGGTTGTTGGGCGTGGTCAGCACGATGAGCCTAGTGTTGGGCCGGATATTTGCTTCCAGCCAGCCCAGGTCAATGGCCCAACCATCCTCGAACCGCAGCGGCCACTCGGTTACTTCGGCCCCCGTAGCCCTGGCAACTTCTTGGTGCGATTGGTAGCAGGGCGTTTGGATGATGGCGTGGTCGCCGCTTTGCAAGGTTGCGTTCAGATACCAAAAGATTGCCTCTTCGGCTCCGGCGAACACCAACACTTGTCCTGGGGCCATCGAACTATAAACTCTGGCGATTTCCTCACGCAAATAGGGTGCCCCGGCGGCCTCGGTATAGCCAAGCCAGTGACGGTGAAACTGCTCGGCGGCCTCGGGCTCCAAGGCCAGCAGATCACCGATACTCACCGACTCGCTGTCCGAGCTGCCCAGCATGTAGCGGGCAGCGAACTCGAAGGGAACAAAAAAGCGCTCAAGCCTGAAGGGTTTCAGTCGCACAAAATCAGTTTTTCACAGCACCGCCCGTGCCAATGGTGGTGCATCGCCCCAAGCACATAACAAAATGCCACCAAAGCAGGCGGCATCGGTTTGTGGCTCTGTGGCTTTAGCCCTTGTCGGCCACCACCGAGACCTTGAGGGTCATGGGCACCTCGGGGTGGGGCTTGTAGGCCAGGGCATAGTCGCCTAGGTCTTTGATCGGTTTTTCCAGCGCCAAGCGCTTGGGGTCGATGGTAATCTGGTGCTGGGCTTCCAGCGCAGCGGCAATCTCGCGGCTGGTAACCGAGCCGTAAATTTTCTGATCACCGGCTTTCACCTTGAGCACCAGGGTGATGGGCTCTAATAGCTCCCTCAGGCGCTCAGCCTCGGCCTTGCGTTCGGCGGCCTTCCTGGCCTGGGCGCGAATCTTGGCTTCCAGGGTCTTGAGGTTGCTCTCGGTGGCCAGGGTCGCAAGGCCTCGAGGCAAAAGGTAGTTGCGGGCATAACCCGGTTTTACATTGACCACAGCCCCCACGTCGCCCAGGTTTTCCATAGGTTCAAGCAGAATTACCTTCATCTTCCACTCCCCCTATTTCCGAACCAGTTTCTCGGTGAAGGGCAGCAGCCCCATATTGCGGGCACGCTTGATGGTACGGGCCAGCTTGCGCTGTTCCTGTGCATTAAGGCCGGTACGGCGACGGGGCAGAATCTTACCGGTCTCAGACAGGAAACGCTTTAGGATATCCACAGCTTTGAAGTCGTTGAGGTCAAAAGCCCCTACCGAGGCTGCTACTTTGGGTTTGCGGCCGCGGCGCATTCCGCGCTCGCTGCCCCGGTCCTGGCGCTCACTTTTGGCGCCACTGCGGTTGGACATCTTCTTGGTGCTCAAAACGGCAAATCCTCCTCAGGTGGGAAATCGTCTTCTAAACCTTCTTCAATGTCTACCTTGCCCGCACGGCCTTTGGCAGGAGCCAACTGGGAACTGTTTCCACCTGTGTTTTGTCCAGTTCCACGGGCAAGTCGCTCGAGGCGGGAGAGCTCTACACGGGTCGTGTAGCGCCGGGTTCCGTCCTGAGCGGTCCAGGAGTCGTTCACCAAGCGTCCCATTAAGAACGCTCCGTCTCCTTTTTTGAGTTCTGCCGCGAACTCGGCCAGCTCGCGCCAGGCCTGAGCTTCAACGTAGTGCACCCTTTCCTGTTCTCCGCCCTGGCGGGTAGTGGACTTCTCGTTTATCGCCAGCGAGAGACGGGTCACGCCGGTTCCCTGCGGGGTATAGCGCAGCTCGGGGTCGCGGGTCAGGTTGCCGACCAGCATCACATGGTTGAGGCCGTCCTTCAGACGCTCCTGCCCGCGCGCGTCGGTCACGGTCACTTGACCCCGCTTGCCCTCCAGGCTCACGATCTCCATACGGTCGGCGCGGATCTCCAGACTGCTCTTCTTCTGACCCTCTTGTTCCCAGGAACGGTACTCGAGCTTGCCATCCACAAACAGCGCCATACCAGCCTTGAGGGTGTCGCCCCAGAACTCTGCACTCTTGCCCAGCAGTTTGACCCGGTGATACCAGGCCGGCTCACGGGTCTGGCCTTGCTCGTCGGTAACCAGGTCGTTTCCGGCAAGGTTGAGTTCCATCACGGCCAGTCCGCCGGGAGTGTAGCGCAGTTCAGGGTCTTGGGTCAGGGTGCCTACAAGGGTTACGCGGTTGAGGCCTCGAGCCATATCTATCTGTCCTTTTCGTATCGGTCTTTGCTTGAGTCTATCTCTTATGGCGCTTCGCGGCTAGCCAGGGCCCTCGACTTTTGAGCGCTTTGCTTCCCGCTTATCGCTGCCTTTTGAGTTCCGTTATGGTCTCTGGCCTCAGAACTCGGGTAGGGCCCAACAGCTCACTTCTTCTTTTTGCTGTTTCGCCATTCGGGACGGTCGCGAAGGATGGTCACACGACGCACATGGTCGCGCAAGCGCAGTTCACGCTGCAGCGCGGCGTTGCTTTCCCCGGCCATCTCCACGGTGTAGAACAGCACGTTGCCTTCGGGGTCTTTCTGGATGGGATAGGCCAGGCGGCGGTTGCCCCAGTCATCGATGTTTTTGATTTCGGCACCATGGCGCTCGAGGGCGGCCTTGATGAGGTCTTTCTCCTGAGCGGCCTGCACTCCATCGAGGTTGGGGTTGAGGATAATGTTCACTTCGTATTGCGGCATATTCACCTCCTTTCCGGCTCGCGGGCACCCGGGCCAACCGAGGCACACGAAAAGCTGCAACCCTGATGGGTCACGCAAGCCGAGAGTATATCAGATGGATATCGGCAGAGCCAATTAATGAAGCGAACTCGGTAAACCCGACGCCCCCAGGCCCGCAAGGGCAAGATTCTCCTGGCGCTTCGCCAGGGTGGGGCCCGTATAGGCGTCGATCGGGCCCTGAATCTTGCCCTCTATCTTCAATCCTGAGTATCATGAACTCAGAAGTACCCCGGCTTTTTATGCCCAGGAAACCCACCCCAAAGCGCTTCACTTCCACCTCTCTGTCCAAAAAGGAACTGGACCGGCGGCTCAAAGAAGCCACCATGCTCAAACAGATCGTGGCGACTTCGGGGGCGCCGCTCGACCCTCTGACAGTACTGAACGTTATTTGCAGCGAGCTCACAGCGGTGGTGGGGGTCCAGCATGCGGGCTTCGCCCGCCTCTCGGAGGATGGACGCTACCTGACCATCATCTCGGAATTTGGCTCTGGGCAGGCCCGCAACACCCACGACCGGATCTCCCTCGAGGGCAACGAGATCAGCTTGCAGGTCTTGCGCGAGCGCAAGCCAGTCTCGGTACCGGACGCCCAGAACGACCCCCGCATGGGGGCGGGGCGCGAGGTGGCCAAGCGCTTTGGGGTGGTCTCGATGCTGCTGGTGCCCATTCTGGCCGGCGAGCGGGTACTGGGAACCTTGGGTCTGGATAGCTACGAGCCCAGGGAGTTCAGCCAGGACGAGATCGAGATCGTGATGGCGGCCTCGAGGGCTGCCGCGCCGCTGCTGGAGAACGCACAACTGTTCGACCAACTGCGCAACGAGCTGGCCGAGCGCAAGCGAGCCGAGTGGGAGCTCCGCCAGTCGCGGGCCCTTTATCAGGAGCTGGTCAACTCGCTGGGCGGGATTGTCTGGGAAGCCGAGTTTCAGAAGGATACCCTGGTCTTCACCTTCGTGAGCCGCCAGGTCGAGCGGGTGCTGGGCTACCCGGTGGATCGCTTTCTGGGCCCGCGTGAGGCTAGCGTGTGGCCCAGGGTGCTTTACCCCATCGACTTCGAGATGGTCTCGCAACGCTTGCGGAATCTCTCGGTGGCCCTCGAGACCACCGAGATCGAGTACCGCGCCTTTGACAAAAACGGCCGCATGCACTGGTTCCAGGACCGGGTCAGCGCTATGCACGAACCCAACGGCAACGTTCGGCTGCGCGGGCTAATTGTGGATGTAACCGAGCATAAGCGCGCGGTGCGCCTCGAGCGTGACCGCAACCTGGCCCTGGAGATGATCGCCCGTGGGGCCGAACTTGAGGATATCCTCACGGCTACCATCGAGATGCTCAGCTCCCAGCTACCCGAGGTGGCCTGCGCCATCCAGATCGCCAAGGGCCAGAACCAGAACGCCGTGGCCAGCCACGGCCTGCCCGAGGAGGTGCGGGACTTCCTGGAGAGCGGCCCCATCGGCCCTTTTGGCCACAACGTACTGGAGGGCGAGGTATCCGAGGTTGAAAATCTCGACCTCAAAGAAAACCTTCCTATCAAGGTTCGTCGGGCACTGCTGGTGGCCGGTTACCGGTATGGCCTGACCCTCCCGATCCGCACCAAGGAAGGGGTCCTGGGGGCCCTGAGCGTGCTGGGGCCTACCCCGCTGGAGTCAGATAACCGGGCTATCCATGCCACCGCCGACCTGGCCGCCATCGCCGTAGACCGCCAGGCCCTGATCGAGGAGCTGGAGTACCAGGCCACCCACGACGCCCTGACCAAGCTGCCCAACCGCATGCTCTACCAGGAACGCCTGGTGCAGGCCATGGCCCGAGCCCAGGAAAAAGACCGCCTGGTGGGGGTGGTGTACATCGACCTGGACAACTTCAAACAGGTCAACGATACCTTCAGCCACGCCACCGGCGACGAGCTTTTGCGCAGCATCGCCCGCCAGCTCAGCCTCGCGGTGCGGGCCACCGACTCGGTGGCCCGGCTGGGTGGCGACGAGTTTGGGGTCATCCTGACCGATCTGCCCTCGGTAGAGATGGCCGAGCGCCTGGTGAAAAAAATTGCCCATGAGGTGAATACCAGCGTTCGGATTGGCAACCGGGCCCTCGAGGTCACCGCCTCGATTGGCCTGGCCATCTATCCGCGCGACGGCAGCGACCCCGACACCCTCTACCGCCACGCCGACCGCGAGATGTACAGGGTCAAAGGGCAGGGAGCTAGCAATAGCTCAGGCTAGCCAGACCGCACCGGGCATCCGGGCCCCATGCAACACCCAGGCCACCTCGCGGCCCAGCAGAGCCCCTACCACGTTCCCGGTTCCGCTGTAGGCTCCGACGACCCAAACATCGGGTCGCACCTCCTCGGCAATGGGCAGACCCGTTGGGGTATAGGCCACCGAGGCCGCCCAGCGATGGGTGATGGGCGCCTTCACGCCAAGCTGCCGAAGGAGTTGTTCGAGCCGAAGCTGCACGGTCTGGCTGGGCTGGGCTTCGGCTGTCCACTCGGCCTCTCCGCCGGCATCGCGCATGCCGCCCAGGGCGATGCGCCCATCGGGTAACTGCTGCCAGTAGTCGTACCCCCAGCGCCGGTAGACAGGCCGGGAAAAGCGCGCTTGGGTGGGTGCGGTAGCCAGCATCTGCAAACGCGCGGTGCGAACCCGGCCCTGCAGTTCCGGCAGCAGCTGCTCGAGCCGGCCATCCACGGCCACCAACACTTTCTGACAGTGAACCCGTCCTTTGGGGGTTTGTACCTCCTGGCCGCTAATGCGAAGTGCCGGACTGTGTTCAAATAGCCTGGCTCCGGCCTTCAGGGCCTGCTGGGAGAGCGTCCGGCAGCGCTGCAAGGGATTGAAGACCGCATCGCTGGGTACCAGCAAGCCCTCCCCCTCCGGCCCCACATAGGGCTCGGCCGCAAAACCGTCGGCCCGTAGGGCTTGCAGGTGCGCCCGGCAATCCTCGAGCTCCTCGGCCGTGGCGGCAATCCGCAACGAACCGACCGGTCGGATGGCCTGGGGGGTCTCGGCCATCATGTACGAAATCTGCTCGAGGGTAGCCTGGTAGAGGCGCTTTGCAAGGTCGCGGCCGTGTTCGGCTACGCTCTGGTGGTAAAACCTGGCAGTCCCCGCCAGCAAGAATCCCCCGTTACGGCCTGCTGCTCCCCCCGCCACCGAGCCTGCGTCAATCCCCACCACGCTTCGGCCCAACCGCAAAAGCTCGTGGATAGCCGCCAGCCCCGAGCCGCCCAACCCCACCACGCAAACGTCGGCCTCGAGCTCCCCTTCAAGGCTTCGCAAGCCCTGCCAGTCTCCATCGTCCCAAACTGGCCCGCTCACCCTTTCAGCATAGCCCACGAAGGCCCGCAAGCATTTGGCCCGACCAGGCGACTCCCACCCCCATCTGCTCCGAATACCCTCTGCTCATCGAAAAATCCCGCTATTGCACAGGTCGAATCCGCATTGGGGACTATCAAAGGCCGATGACACCGACCTTTTTTGGGAACGGCTGTGGGCTCTTACCAAAACCGCTCAGACCATTACAACCCTGAACCGCGCAGGTTAGAGGTGCGGCCAGGGATTCCGAAAGGCAACTGGCTTTCCTGGTGGAGGCGAAGGGATTTGAACCCCCGACCTTGTCCTTGCAAAGGACCTGCTCTCCCGCTGAGCTACGCCCCCGTGGGCTCTTCCGGCCAGCAAACCACCAGCCCAAAAGCACTGCCGAGTATAGCAGCGGCTGGGGCTTCCGTAAAGAGTGAGCGTCGGCTATACTGCACTTTTGGGTGTGCCGGCAGGCTTCTTCGAGGTTAGGGAACGGTACTCGAGACCCAAGCCCGGATGGCACAATCTAACGCCCGCTCCAACCGTCCCGACAGGAGAAAACATGGCAGCAAACGTCAGCATCAAAGAACTGCTCGAGGCCGGCGTCCACTTTGGTCACGAGACCAAGCGCTGGAACCCCAAGATGAAGCGCTACATCTACGCCGAGCGCAACGGTATTTTCATCATCGACCTGCAGAAAAGCATGGTCGAGCTCGAGCGCACCTTCAAATACGTGCAAGACCTGGCCATGCGCGGGGCCACCATTCTCTATGTGGGCACCAAGAAGCAGGCCCAGGAAATCATCCAGCAGGAAGCCGACCGGGCCGGGATGCCCTACGTCAACCAGCGCTGGCTGGGGGGCATGCTGACCAACTTCCGCACCATCACCGCCCAGGTCAACCGCCTCGCCGAGCTCGAGGCCCTCTTCGCCTCCGACGAGATCAAAGAACGGGTCAAGACCGAGCAGGTGCAGCTCCAGCACGAACTCGAGCGCCTGCAAAAAAACCTTGGCGGCTTCCGCAAACTGCGCCGCCTGCCCGACGCCATCTTCGTGGTCGATCCCACCAAGGAGGCCATAGCGGTTAAGGAAGCCCGCAAGCTGGGCATCCCGGTAATTGCCCTGGCCGATACCGACTCCGACCCCGATGTGTGCGACTACATCGTGCCCGGCAACGACGACGCCATCCGCTCCATCCAGCTCATCGTGAGCCGTATGACCGATCTGATAGTCGAGGCCCGTGGCGGTGGGCGTGAAATCCCTGCCCCCGAAACCCGCAGCGAGGCCCCGGTAGCCGAGGCATAAAAAGGGCACACAAAGGTTTATACCTGCAAGATCAGCCACACGGACAAGGATTCATATGAGCCAACTCGAACAGATCAAAAAACTACGCGAACAAACCGGCGCAGGCATGTCCGATGTTAAGAAAGCCCTGGAGGATGCAGGCTGGGACATGGAGAAAGCCACTACCCTGCTACGCGAGCGCGGGGCCCTCAAGGCCGCCAAGAAAGCCGATCGTGAGGCCCGCGAGGGTATCATCGGCTCCTACATTCACCACAACCTGCGGGTCGGGGTCATGGTCGAGCTGAACTCCGAGACGGATTTCGTAGCCAGAAACGAGGAATTCCAGCGGCTCGCCAAGGACATCGCCATGCACATCGCCATGGCCAACCCCCGCTACGTGAGCATCGAGGATGTTTCGCAGGAAGACCTCGAGAAGGAAAAAGCCATCTACATCCAGCAGCTCTTGAACGAGGGTAAGCCGCAAAACATCGCCGAGAAGGCTGCCGAAGGCCGCTTGAAGAAGTTCTACGAGGAGATGGTGCTGCTGGAGCAGCCCTTCGTCAAGGACGACAAGATCAAGGTAGGTGACCTCATCAAGGCAGCGGTTGCCAAAATTGGCGAGAACATCCAGGTCAAGCGCTTCAGCCGTTTCGAGGTAGGGGCTTAGCTCCATGAGAAGCACAGAGGGCCGAAAGCAGAGCGCACCGGCCCTCTTTTTTCCTCCACCCAGCGCTCTCAGCTATGAAATATAAACGCGTGTTGCTCAAGCTCTCGGGCGAGTTTCTGACCGGCAATGGTTTTGGCATCCAGCCCGAGGCCACCAAGGCTCTGGCGCAGGAGGTGGCCAAGGCCCATCAACTGGGTGTACAGGTAGCCATTGTGGTGGGGGGCGGCAACTTCTGGCGCGGCGCTAAGCAGGGGGTCGGCATGGATCGGGCCAGCGCCGACTACATCGGCATGCTGGGCACCATCATGAACGCCCTGGCCCTGCAGGACGCTCTCGAGTTCATCGGTGTTCCTACCCGCGTCCAAACCGCCCTGACCATCCAGCAGGTCGCCGAGCCCTACATCCGCCGCCGGGCCATCCGGCACCTGGAAAAGGGGCGGGTAGTGATATTCGGCGGGGGCACCGGGAACCCCTACGTGACCACCGATACCGCCGCTGCCTTGCGGGGCCTGGAAATGAATGTAGACGCCGTTTTGATGGCTAAAAACAAGGTAGACGGCGTCTACAGCGACGACCCCCGCAAGAACCCCTCAGCCCAGAAATACGATGAGCTAACCTATCACCAGGCGCTGGTTGAAGGTTTGCAAGTCATGGACGCTACGGCCATGGCTTTGTGTCAGGAGCAGAATATGCCCATCGTGGTTTTTGATATGTTCACCGAGGGCAATTTGGAGAAAATAATCAGGGGCGAGCGGGTCGGAACCCTGGTACACAGCTAGGGCAGCCTCGCTTTATGCAACCTCTTCGTCATCTGGGGGTAAGCTATCCAGGATTCAGGAGGCCATCATGCTCAAAGACCTCTACGCCGAAACCAGGAACCACATGCAAAAGTCGCTCGAGGCCCTCGAGCACCACCTCGCGACCATGCGCACCGGGCGGGCCAACCCCGCGATTCTCCACAACATCAAGGTGGAATACTACGGCTCAGTCATGCCCCTGAACCAGGTGGGCACCATCTCTTCGCCCGATCCACGCACCCTGGTAGTGCAGTCGTGGGACCCGGCCATGCTCAAGGAAATCGAGAAAGCCATCCGCGACTCCGACCTTGGCCTCAACCCGACCAACAAGGGCGACGCGCTCTACATCAACATCCCAGTTCTAACCGAGGAACGCCGCAAGGATCTGGTCAAGTCGGTCAAACACTACGCCGAGGAAGCCAAAATCGCCGTGCGAAACGCCCGGCGCGAAGCCCTCGACAAAGCCAAGAAGCTGGAGAAGGAAAAACACCTCTCCGAGGACGAGATCAAACGAGCCGAGGTTGAGATTCAGAAAATAACCGACGACTTCATTCACAAAATCGACGACGTGCTGCACAAAAAAGAACAGGAGATCATGGGTGGCTAGCAACCACCTCAACCCGTCCCCACAGGAATCTCATACCGGATTCAAAAAGACAATCTTCCAAATCAACGACTCCAGAGGCTAGGTTGCGCCGCACGCGGCGCAACCCGAGTCCTAGAGCCCACCCCTCCCAATCGGTCGGTGAAGAAAGCGTATCGGCGAAACCAGCGTCTTACTGACGGCCAGCGAAGCAAACGACTTCCTTCGTCGAACCAAACGTATCAGGTATGAACCCTGCTCCTCGGAGGAAATTACAAGGGCATGCGGGCGGGCGGCATTTACCGGTATTGCAACGAGGGATGAGCCAGACCAGAAAAACCTGCTGATATGCTGTAAACGTGCAGTTTCGTGATCACAAACCCGACCCCTCACTGCCATCCCGCATTGGCTCCTCGCTGGTTGCAGTGCTGGTGCTGTTTGCAGTGATCTGGGAGGGCCGGATCTTTCTTTTTCTGGCACTGGTTTTCATTCTGGTGCTGGGCTCGCTCGAGCTGCGCTACATGCTGCGAAACCGCGGTATCGAGCTAAACATGGCTTTTTTGATTGGCGGGGGGCTGGTCATGCTGCTGTTCAGCCTGCCCCAGCTTCAGGAAATCTACCCAGGGGTACCCTGGCGAGAGATTGCCCTGGGTCTGGTGCTGATTGGCGCTTTCAGCTCGGAGTTGATTGGCGGTGCCAACATTCAACGCTTCGCCTACAGCCTCCTAGCCTTCTTGTACCTGCCCTGGACGCTAGGTTTTTTCTTGCTGCTGCGTCACTCCCCCGACGGCAGCGTGGGCATCTGGATACTCACTTTGCCTCTGCTGTGCTCCTTTTCCAACGACATTGGGGGCTATTTTGTGGGCCGTTACCTGGGCAAGCGCAAGCTGGCGCCTACCATCAGCCCTGGCAAAACCGTGGAGGGTTCCATCGGCGGTATCGCCACCAGCTTTTTGGTGCTGTTCCTTTTCACCACCATCGTACGTTCGGCATATCCCGAAAGCCCGTTTGCCCTGTTTCGGCCGGTTGAGCTGTTCATCTTTAACCTAGTGCTCTCTTTCGCAGCCCAGCTAGGCGACCTGACCGAGTCCATGCTCAAACGCTACTGCGAGGTCAAGGACTCGGGCTACTTCCTACCGGGACATGGCGGGCTGCTGGATCGGCTGGACTCCCACCTCTTCACTGTGCCGCTCACCTACTACCTACTGACCATCTTCATCTGATACCGGATTCAAAAAGATAGCCTGGCAATCCCAGTACCCTCAAAGGCTTGGTTACGCCGCGCGCGGCGCAACCCGTATCCTAGAACACGCCCCACACCCTACGATCGGCGAAGAAAACGACCCCCTCTAAAGGTCGTTATCGCGTTTCGCTGGTGCAACATAGGGGTATCGCGTCCCAGCAACTAAACAAAGTGGTCTTGCCTTACGCCACGCGGATAAGGTCGGTTGCCTCTGCGCAAGCCCTGGCGCCAAGGCCACCATCCGGTGCCGAACGAACTGAATCTGGTAACAGACCACCCAGTGCAGCGTTGAAGCAAATCCTCAAAAGCTGCCCCGGAAAGCCAAAGGGCGAACTCTCAAACCCGCTACGCCCCCCGACTGTTGTTCAGCAACCCTCCAGGAACTTTTTCGACAAGCAGCTAAGCCAGCGGCAGAGGTACCGGCGGTTTCTCGTCCAGGATCGCCTGCACATCCGGGTACTGCATGATTCTGTAGAAAGGGTCACGCTCAGCGGGGATGAAGCCCGCATCGGCGATATGGCGGACCATCTGGCGCACCGTGGCATGGGTTCTGTTGTGGCCCGCCGCAACGCTGACCACGTTCTCTTCTAGCATAGTGGAGCCAAAGTCGTTGGCTCCGTAGTAGAGTGCGGCCTGAGCCACCTTAAAGCCCATGCTGGGCCAGCTGGCCTGCAGGTTGGGAATATTGTCGAGGGCAATACGGGCTATGGCCAGCTGGCGTAGGTACTCGTGCGCGGTGGCCCCGGGGGCTTTGTTCTTGAGCCGGGTGTGCTCGGTTTGCAGCGTCCACATGGCAAAGGCCGCGAAGCCCTGACCGTAGCGTTGTTGAGCCCTATCCTGCTGCTCACGAATCTTGAGCAAGTGGGCAATGCGCTGCGGGTAGGTTTCACCAAAGCCAATCACCATGGTCGCGATGGTATACAGGCCGAGGCGCTGAGCGGTGTCGAGGATGCGGAACCAGTCCTTGCTCTTGATACGGGCCGGGGCAGCTTTGGCCCGAACCTCGTCCACCAAGATCTCGCCGCCTGCCCCTGGCAAGCCATCCAGGCCCGCTTCTTTTAGCTCGCTGAGCAGTTCGCCACAATCGCGACTGGTAATTTTCTCCAGACCCAGGATTTCTTCGGGGCTAAAGGCATCTATGCGCACCTCGGGGTAGTGCTGCTTGAGGTAGCGGAGCAACTCCAGGTACCACTCGAATGGTAGGTCAGGGTTGACACCC
Organism: Meiothermus sp.; assembly: GCA_036845585.1. Classification (GTDB taxonomy): domain Bacteria; phylum Deinococcota; class Deinococci; order Deinococcales; family Thermaceae; genus Meiothermus. Next base: position 12,163 of record DAIUDO010000010.1, read on the forward strand.
CCCTGCATCAGGATCCGCCGCCCCCCAATGCGCATGAGCTCTTCTATCTTTTCTCCAATTTGCGGATAGGACAGCACGTAGGCATCTTTTTGCTTACCGGTTCGGTAGAAGGCGCAAAAGTTACAAGCCACGTTGCAGATGTTGGTGTAGTTGATGTTCCGGTCAATGAGGTAGGTCACAACACGGGGGTTGCTGCGTTGTTGGCGCAGTTCATTGGCCACAGCCGCTACTTCAGGTAAGGGTAGATAGTAAAGTTCAAGTAATTCGCCGGCAGAAAGTCGTTGTCCTGCTGTGGCGCGGCTCAAGACGTCCATGTGCGCATTTTAAACACGGGCACCGGCTGAAAAAGTAGGACAAATAACCCGCGGGCGGAATCCACTGCGAGAGCCCGACTCGAGGAGAGGGCGCAGGCGGGTCGCTACTCCTCGTCGTCTTCTTCGCTATCCTCGAGCTCTTCCCAGTCCCCTTCGCCGGTGTCGACATCGTCGATGTAGTAGTCCTCAATATCGCTGGCGTTGGCTACGGCCTTGCCCTGGCTGGTAAAGCGGATGCCGCCCTTTGGGTCTATTTCGAGTTGTAGGTCGTCGAGATTGGTGTCTTCGGGAACCTGCACCTGCATCAATACCGTCACTTCGACTCGCATACACACCTCCAGTGCCCCAAGGCTAGAGGCCCCGTGTCAGGAAAGTTTAGGCCTTGGGGCTCCTGAAGCGGTAGCGCAGAATATCTGCGTACATCCGAAGGCGCTGGGCCAGCCCCGGCCAGAAGCCGCGCTTTTGCTCCTTCATCACCTGGGCGGCCCCCGGCAGCTCGACGTAAGCCCACCGAGCATGGCTACGGACAAGGTGTTCGGTGATGGCCGGCTCGGGCCAGCGCTGGTGGGTCAGGTTGGGCACGCTGCGGAGCCAGTCGGTGCGGCAGGCCCGCTGGCCGGACAGGAAAGGGGTAGCCCGGTTGCCGAAGTCGGTCATCAGGCCCCCCGATTTGAAGACCCCGATGGCCATGTCCAGATTACCGCTGCGCACCGGCTCCAACAACGACCGCAGGTGCTGCGGTTTCAATCCCAGCAAATCGGCATCCAACAGCAGAAGATAGGGGGTCTTTACCTGAGCTAGCCCACTGGCCAAGGCCCTGCTCTTGCCCTGGTTTTGAGGCAGGCGAAGCACTCGGGCTCCACTCTGCTCAGCAACCAAGGCGGTCTGATCGCTCGAGCCATCGTCCACAACCAGCACCGGTAGCCCCGCCTCCCTAACCACAGTCACCACCGCAGCAATGCGGGCTGCTTCGTTGTAGGCGGGGATGAGAACCGTGGTGTTCATCTAACCCCCAGCCAGGTTGCGGATGTCGTTGATGGTGACCAGCACGATCAGCAGAATAAGAAAGACGAAGCCGCCGTAGGCGAGTCTGGCCTCGGCCTCGGGCTTGATGCGTCCGCCGAGGATGGTGTTGACGAACAACACCAGGATGCGCCCCCCATCGAGCCCTGGAATAGGCAGCAGGTTGAAAACGGCCAGTGAAAGATTTATGGCCGCCAGCAGGCCCACCAGCGCGCTCAGGCCTTGCTGTGCTGCCTGGCCAGCGATGCCCACGATGCCCACCGGACCGGCAACTCCTTGGGCAGTCTGACCCGAGAGAATGCGGGCAATGCTGCCTACGAACTCCTGAACGAAACGCGGCACGACCACCATCGTCTCACCGATGGCCCGACCTAAGCCCTCCAGGAAGCTCAGGCGGGCGTAGCCCACCAGCTCGGGCTGGTAGACGATGCCCAGCCGAGCCTGGGTATTGGTCCAGTCGAAGCGCAGCGTGACTTCCTGCTCACCGCGCAGCACCACAAAGACCTTCTCGCCGGTGCTCTGCCTAAAGCGGGGCACCTGGTCGTAGGCGGTCAGCGACTGCCCGTTGATGCTCAGGATGCGGTCGCCTACCTGGAAGCCGGCTTGCTCGGCCAGGCTGCCCGGCAGCACTTCGGTAACCTGCGCGCGGGTCTGAGGAACCCCTTGGGTTGAGGCCAGCACGGCCAGCACCCCCCAGGCCAGGAGCAGGTTCATCACCACCCCGGCCACCAGGATTAGGAATTTGCCCAGGCTGGAGAGCCGGGAGTAGCCATGGGCATCGCCGGGTAGCATACCCTCGATCTCGGCATATCCGCCCAACGGGATGGCATTGAGCCGCCAGGTTGTGCCCCAGCGGTCGAACTTCAGCAGGGTGGGGCCAAAGCCCACCCCGAAGTTTTTGACCCCCACCCCCTGCCAGCGGGCCGCCAGGTAGTGCCCCAGTTCATGCACAAAGATACTAATGGAGATAATCAGGAGGAACCACAGAAGGCTCATGCTGCTCTCCACCAAAGACCGGACTTCGAAGAGTTATGTACCATCATGTTCGAGCCTGCACTTTCAGCCATTCCGAGGCCAGCCGACGGGCCTCGAGATCAGCCTGATCGATATTCTCCCAGGTGAGTGGGGCCTTGGGGGTCTGCTGCAACACCATTTCCAGGATGCGGGCGATGTCTGGATAACCGATTTGCTCTTGCAGGAAGGCCTCCACCGCCACCTCGTCGGCAGCGTTGAGCATCACCGGAGCCAGCCCTCCCATGCGCCCGGCCTGGTAGGCCAGCGCTAAAGCCGGGAAGCGCTCCAGGTCCGGGGGGAAGAACTCCAGCCGCTCGGGGATAGGGGCCTCGCGCAGCGGGGTAGGTGGGCGTTCGGGGTAGGTGAGGGCGTACTGGATAGCCAGCCGCATATCGGTAGGGCCCAGCTGGGCTTTGAGGTTGCCGTCCTGGAAACGCACCAGTGAGTGCACATAAGACTGCGGATGTACCAGCACCCGCACCTGTTCGATGGGCAGGCGGAACAACTGCACTGCCTCCAGTACCTCGAGGCCCTTATTGAAAAGGGTTGAGGAGTCGATGGTCACCTTGGGCCCCATCTTCCACCGGGGGTGCTTTAGGGCCATCTGCGGGGTGACCTTGCTCAGGTCGGCTGGTTCGCGCAAGAAGGGGCCACCGGAGGCGGTCAGGATCAACTCGGCCACCGCCTCGAGGGGCTCGCCCACCAGACTCTGAAAGATGGCCGAGTGCTCGGAGTCTACCGGGATAATCTCCGCTCCGCTGCGTTCAGCCTCCTGCCAGAGCAAAGGCCCGGCAGCTACCATGCTTTCTTTGTTGGCCAGGGCTAGCCGGCGCCCGTGCTGAACCGCAGCTCGTACCCCGGGCAAACCCGCCAGACCAGGGATGGCCCCTACCACCGCTTCGGCTGGCCAGGCCGCTACCTCGGTAGGCTCAGCCAGACGCAAAGAGGGGAATCGCTGGCGTAACTCGGGCTGTAGGGCGGCATCGGCGGCGACCACCTCGGGCTGGAACTCGGCGATCTGCTGGCCTAGCAGCTCCAGGTTCCTACCGGCAACCAGGCCCACCACCCGGTAGCCCCGCCAGCGGCAGACCTCGAGGGTCTGGGTGCCGATGGAGCCAGTCGAACCCAGCACCACGATACGTTTGCTAACTTCGCTCATCTTCCACACAGTTTAACCGGTCGGGAGGGGTCTTCTGTAGCCAGTATTGCAGGTGTCTCGTAGCCAATTTCGGTTGGTTAGGCACCAAATGGGGGCTCGCCTGCCGTGGTGCGGCGCAAAAGGGTACTGGGCTTGCTTTCAGGGCACACCCCACCCTTCCCTGCGGTCGACGAAGTGAATGTCCTGCTCCGGTCGGGCCAGTTCGTCATCGGATGGAAACGAACCAACCGGAGCTGGACTGATCTTTAGCCTGCCGATCCCCCAGGATCCAATGGCGAGGCGCTCAGGCATGGCATGGCCTGAGGCCACCTTTCCGACCTGGAGGATCGGCTATGGCCGGCGCAATCAGGCACTTTTCGGACTGCCCTCCGCAGGCTGGATAAGCTCGAGGTCACCTGCTCGGTAGCCAGGGCACCGCGGGTCGGGGTTCTTTACTTATCCGAAAGCTGCTCTGGGCCGCTTGGTCTAGCGTGCCTGACCAGTTATCCGCCGCTCGGCGATGGGAGGCAGGAAACGGTCAGTCCAGACCTGCTCAACTTTCAGGGTTGTGGGCAGATCAAAGGCCTTAGCAACCGCCCGCACGTTGCGCTCAACCCGCTCGCGGCGAACCGAACCCAGCCCAAAGGCCCGACTGTCGGCGGTCAGCACATGGGTGTTCAAGGCCAGCAGCAAGCGCTCGCGTTCCAGGGCCTCGTTGATGAGGCCATCGCGTCGCTTTACTGCCGCCACGCCCTCGTCAGGGTTGGCCACCACATCCTTGAAGCCTTTGACCAGGGCCCGCAAGAAGGCCGAGACGGCTTGGGGATTGGCCTGGGCAAAGTCGCGTCGAACCACCACCGCATTACCGTACAGGTCTTGTGTGTAGTCGGCATACTTCAGGATGACCATGTCCTCGGGCTTGACCCCTACATTTCGGAGGTTGAGGAAGGAGGTGAAGTAAAAGCCCGTTATACCGTCGGCCTGGCCCCGGGCTAGGGTAGGCTCCCGCAGGGGTACATCCACGTTGATGAAGCTAACCCGTGCAGGGTCGATTCCCACCGCCTCGGCAAAAACCGGGAAAAGGCGCCTACCGGCGTCTCCAGCGGGAGCTGCGAGGGTCTTGCCGACCAGATCGCTCGGGCGTGCAATGCCCTTGCCCTTGATGGCAAACACCGCTGCCGGCGTGGTGTTATAGACCATAAAGACAGCCAGGAGTTGGTTGGTGGGGTTGCGGGTGTTGAACTCAATCAGCGAGTTGAAGTCGGCAAAGCCCATGTCGTAGTTGCCTGCGGCAACCCTGCTGATCGCATCGGCCGAGCCGAAGCCCCGGTCAATGCTCACGTTCAGACCCTCGGCGGTGTAGTAGCCCTTATCCTGGGCCAACAGAAAGGGTGCCGTTGGGCCCTGAAAAGCAAAGTCCAGGGTGAAGCGAACATTGGTTCGTTGCTGAGCAACCGCAGTCCCCAGCACTATCAAAAACAAAAAGAGCACGCCCCGTAACCACATATCTACCTCCTCCGGTGTTGGGACACCTGGGCAGAGTATATGAACGGTCTTGTCATGGTGTCAATGTTAGCGCCCCATCGTGTTCACAAAAGAACCCGGATAACCGGTGCAAATCCCTTGTGTCGCCAAAAGCGTCATTCGATTTTTGAACGCTTTGCGCGATTGTGCATAACAACCCTCCAGTTTCAGCCGACCAGGGTGCGCGCCACGACCCGGCGAACCGCCTCGAGGGTCCGCTCGAGGTCGCCCGGGCTATGGGCCGTGGAGAAGAACGCCGCCTCGAACTGACTGGGCGGCCAGTAGACTCCGTTTTGTAACAGCCCGTGGAAGAACTGTTTGAACACCTCCGTGTCTGATTCAAGCGCCTGGGCATAGGTCGTCACCGGGCCCTCGCGGAAAAAAACTGTGATCATGGAGCCTACCCGATTGATGGCGGTGGGAATTCCCGCCCGATCAAATATCTCTTGCAAGCCTTCCTGTAAGGCCCTGCCGTACTGATCGAGCCGGGCGTAAGGCGGGTTCTGGGCCAGCACCTCCAGGGTGGCGAGGCCCGCCGCCATGGCCACCGGGTTCCCGCTCAGGGTTCCGGCCTGGTAGACCGGTCCTAGCGGGGCTACCTGCTGCATCACCTCGGCACGGCCCCCGTAGGCCCCGACGGGCAGCCCGCCGCCGATAATCTTGCCCCAGCAGACCAGGTCGGCCTCGAGGCCCAATAGCTCCACTGCCCCCCCTATGGCCAGACGAAAACCGGTCATCACCTCATCGGCAATCAACAGAGCCCCATACTGTTGGGTCAGGCGGTGCAAGGCCTCGATAAAGTCTGGGGTGGGGATGAGCACCCCGGCATTGCCCACCACTGGCTCAAAAATAACGGCTGCGATCTGCTCGCCGTGCTGGGCAAAGAGCGCCTCGAGGCCGGCGGGGTCGTTGTAGTCGGCGACCAGGGTGAGTTCGGCAAAAGCGGCCGGGACCCCCGCGCTGGATGGGGCGCTTCGGGCCGTACCTCCACCGGCGGTTAGCAGCCCCGAGCCAGCCTGCACCAGCAGGCTGTCGGCATGACCGTGGTAGTTGCCACGGAATTTCACGATGAGGTCGCGACCGGTGAACCCACGAGCCAGACGCAAAGCGCTCATGGTGGCCTCGGTACCGCTGCTCACAAAACGCACCAGGTCGCAGCCGGGGTAAGCCTGCAGGATCTTTTCGGCCAGCGCAACCTCGCGCTCGGTGGGGGCCCCGTAGCTAAGGCCCTCCGCCAAAGCCTCCTGTATGGCCTGCAGAACCTGGGGATGGTTGTGTCCCAAAATCATGGGGCCCCAGGAACCCACATAGTCCAGAAGTTCGTTGCCGTCTGCATCCCACAAGCGCGACCCGCTGGCTCGAGCGATGAAGCGCGGTGTGCCGCCCACCGCTTTAAATGCCCGCACCGGCGAGTTCACTCCCCCGGGAATAACCTCCGTAGCGCGTTCAAACAATGCCCTCGAGCGCCGATCGATGGCCTTTTCCATACCGTTGAACTTAGCACTCAACCCGCAGCTTCGGCAATCCTCCGTAGTCTAGAGCGGTTTTCACGAACAAGCGGTCAGGTTCACCTTGAGAAAGACAATCCAGACCGCTTGAATGACTCAGCCCTCCGGCAGAGCCACTGTGAAAACCGCGATAAAGACGCCCCTGACCGATGTTGTGCTTACACTCTCCAGAACAGATGAATGCAGCTCTGGCTGTGTGGCCGGGTGACACTTTTGTGACACTCTTAACAGCTCATCTGCTATTGATAATCAATTGCAATGTGGGTGCTCGCGGTCGTCGGTGTGTCGCAGCGAAGGGGTGGAACCAACGCCCTTCAAGCCTGGAGCACCTGGATACAAGGTCGACCGCGCTGGCCTGCGGAGCTGGTCCGCGAGATGGTTCCGCTAACGACCTGTAACCGCGCTGAACTGGTACTGGCCCTGGCTGAGGATGTGCGCCTCGAGGACGTGCGAGCTACCCTGATCCCTTCCAACCTGCCGCGGGGTTATGCGTTTGCTGGGGAAGCAGCCCTAGAGCACCTTTGCCGGGTAGCAGCCTCGCTCGACTCGCTCAACCCCGGCGAGGATCAGATTATGCAGCAGGTTCGGGAGGCCTTCACAGCAGCCAAGCAAGCGGGCACGGTGGGTCCCGTAACCAGCTTTGCCTTCCAGCAGGCCTTGCGCATCGCCAAGCGGGTGCGACGGGAAATTCCGCTGGCCCCAGCACGCACCTCGCTTTTTAGCCTGGCCCGTCCGGAGCTCGAGGCCCGGCTGCCCAGGCCCGCCCGGGTTGCCGTGGTCGGCATGGGCAAGATGGGCCGTCTGGCCGCCCGCAGCCTGGCAACCATCGCCGACGCCAAGCTATGGCTGGTCAACCGCACCGAGGCCAAGGCTCGGGAGCTGGCCGAAGAGCTAGGGGCCAGCGCCATGGCCCTAGAAACCTTCCTCAGCACCCCCCCCAGGCTGGACGGGCTGGTGCTGGCAACCCCCGTACCGCACCTGATCGGATCCGGTTTTATGCAAATACAGCCCGATCTCAGGGTCATGGTGGACCTAGGGCTGCCCCCCAATGTGGATCCGGCTGCGGTACGAGAGCCCACCGCGCTCATAGACCTGCAGTGGATGCAGCGCCTCGGCGAGGCCCGCCGGCAACGCCTTCAAGCCGACCTGGCCAGGGCCGAGGGGATTGTGCTCGAGGAGCTGGAAGGGACCCTGGCAGAATGGTCCGAGCGAGCCCTGGGTCAGGCCATTGCACACATGCGGGAGACCTACTACCGCACCCTGCAAGACGCGGTAGGCGAACGCCTCGAGCCAGAACTGATCCGGCGGCTGGCCCATCGCTTTGCACATCTTCCAGCCAAGGGCCTGCGCGGCCTGGCCCAAAAACACGGTGCAGAGGCTGCTCAGGCATTCTTGAGCGAGGCTGGGCTTAGGTTTGGCACCGGGGAAGCGCCCGAAAAACGGGAGTTGAGCTTGGAGGATATGCATGCCTGAAACCATCCGCATCGCCACCCGGGGCAGCCGCCTGGCCCTCTGGCAGGCCGGGTGGGTCAAAGGGCACCTCGAGGCCCTCGGCGCCCGGGCCGAACTGGTAATCATCGAAACCCAGGGCGACCGCGAGAAAGCCCCCTTTGCCCAGTTACAAGGCCAGGGCTTTTTCACCAAAGCCATCCAGGATGCAGTGCTGGCGGGTCGGGCCGACCTGGCCGTGCACTCTTACAAAGACCTCCCCAGCGCCCGACCGGAAGGGCTGGAGATTGTGGCCGTTCCGCCCCGCGAGGATGCCCGCGAGCTGCTGCTGGTCCAGCCATCGGCTGTAGACCCCACCGAGCCGGTACTGCCCCTGCGCAGGGGCATCCGGGTCGGCAGCAGCGCAGTTCGTAGACAGGCCCAGCTTCGGCACCTGCGCCCCGACCTGGAACTGCTGGAGCTGCGGGGGAACGTACCGACCCGGGTTGAAAAACTTGAGAAAGGGCACTACGAGGCTATTCTGCTGGCGTATGCGGGCGCCAAACGACTGGGTCTGGACCTGAGCCGGTTTTACGTCCGGGTGTTGGAGGCCGATGAGTTGGTTCCGGCGCCGGCCCAGGGAGCCCTGGCACTGGAGTGCCGGGCCGACCACCTCTGGCTCAAAACCCTGGTCGAGCAGCTCGACGACCCAGCGGCCCGCAGGACGGTGGCTGCCGAGCGAGGCCTGATGGCCCGGTTGGCAGGGGGCTGCCAGCTCGCCCTGGGGGCCTACGCCGTGGAGGTGCCCGAAGGCTTGCTGCTGCGGGCCTGGTACAAAGGGCGCACCTACCAGGCTTGCGCTCATGCCCCCGAAACAGTGGTTGATAGCGTCTTTAGACAGATTTCTGCCCAGAATCCGGAGGTGGTATGCGCGTCGCGCTGACCCAGTCCGAAGGCCGCCTGGAGGGTTTGCAGGAGGCGCTGCAAGCCCTGGGCCTCGAGGTCTGGCGGGTCCCCCTGATCGAAACCCGGACCCTGCGAGCCGACCCCACACCCCTGCTGGACTGCCGCTGGTGGCTTTTTACCAGCGTGGCCGCCGTGCGGGCGGTCCGGGAGCTGGGCCTTGGCCTCAAGGGGCGGGCCCTGGGTGCGGTGGGTGAGGCCACCCGGAGGGCCCTCGAGGCCTCGGGAGGCCGGGTTCAACTGGTGTCCCCCCAAGAGAACAGCGAGAGCCTGGCGGAGGCATTCCTGGCCATCCGGCCTTTCGGGTTCGTAGGGCTACCCCAGGGCAACCTGGCCCGACCCAGTCTGTCCCGGCGTCTGCAAGAAGCCGGTTATACCGTGCGGAGCGTCGTGGTCTACGAAACCCGGCCCCGGCCCTGGCCCCAGGACCTACCGGCACCCGACCTGCTGCTGCTGGCCAGCCCTTCTGCTGTTTGGGCCCTCCCCGAGTGGGTAGGACAATCAGCCCACTGCCTGGCGATTGGCCCCACCACCGCCCAGGCCCTGGAGGAGCGGGGCTTTGCACACAGCAGCGTGGCCCAACCCGGTATCGGAGCCATTGCGCATGCTATCCAAGAAATCATGTCCCAGAAAGCCTCCGCCAATAATCAAGGCAGCGATAGCTGCCCGCAGCCCACAGTGCAGCGCCTGTAGGCGAAGCGCGACGGGCCCTCGAGGTCAACCATGCTTGAAATGAAGAACCCCGATCCCCTGGTCGAGAATCCTTCTACTCCGCTCAAAAAGCGCCCCCGCCGCTTGCGCAGCAGTGCTGCCCTGCGCGAGAGCGTCGCGGAAACCCACCTGCATCCATCCGATTTCATCGTTCCTTTTTTCTTGATTCCCGGAAAGGGTCGTGCAGAGCCCATCGAAACCCTGCCCGGCGTGGCCCGTTTGAGCGTGGATGCTTTTTTGCAACAGGCTGAGCAAGCCCTGAGGCTGGGCTTGCGCTCCTTTCTTTTGTTCGGGGTACCGCCCGAGGAGCAGAAAGACCCCCTGGGCCTGCGTGCAGCCGACCCTGCCGGCACAGTACCGGAGGCCATCCGACAGGCCCGAAAAGCTTTTGGCGAGGAGGTGGTTCTCTATACCGACGTCTGCTTGTGTGCCCACACCAGCCATGGCCACTGCGGGGTGCTGAAAGAAACGCCCCGTGGGGTTCGCATCGACAACGACGCCTCCCTGCAGCGGCTGGCCGCCATGGCACTGGTTCACGCCGAGGCCGGGGTCGACTTTGTAGCCCCCTCGGACATGATGGATGGCCGGGTCGGGCATCTGCGGCGGGCACTCGACCGGGCCGGTCATACCGAGGTGGGCCTCCTTTCGTATGCCGTCAAGTATGCCAGCGCCTTCTATGGTCCCTTCCGCGAGGCGGCCAGGAGTGCCCCCGGCTTCGGCGACCGCTCGAGCTACCAGATGGACATTCGCAACGCCCGCGAGGCCCTGCGGGAAGCAGCCCTGGACGAAGCCGAGGGGGCCGATATGCTGATGGTTAAACCCGCCCTGGCTTACCTAGACATTCTGGTCCGGCTGCGACCGAACACTCATCTGCCGCTGGTAGCCTACAGCGTGAGCGGCGAGTATGCCATGCTCAAGGCGGGCGCACAGGCCGGGGTTCTGGATGAGGCCAGGGCCGTGCGGGAAACCCTCATGGCCATGAAGCGGGCCGGGGCCGATCTCATCATCAGCTACCACGCCCCCCAGGCCCTCCAGCAGGGATGGATCTGAAGGAGGTTGAACCGGTGGGTTGGTTCAGGGACTGGAGAGCCCCCAGGCGATGGGTCTGGCCGGCGTTTGGGCTGGTGGTGAGCTTTTTGATCGTCCAGGTGGTCTGGTGGGTGATTTTTCTGCGACAGTACATCCAGCAGAACATCGAGTACGCCGAGACCGCCTGGCTGCAAGAAGCGGCCCTTGTACAGCAGCTCTGGGCCGCGACCGCACCCGACCAGCGCGAGGCCCTGCTGAGGGACCTGAAGCAGGCCTTTCCGTACCTCGAGGTGCAAGGTGAGCGCGTGTTCGTCAACCCCGAACGGCTGGCCCTTTACCGGGACGAGCAGATGCGTCACTTGCGAATGTTTGCCTACGAAGGCCCTTTCTTTTTGCTGGTCATGCTGGCTGGACTCTGGATCATCGCTCACAGCCTGCGAAGCGAGCAGGAGTTCAAACGCCGCCAGCAGAATTTCCTGATGGCAGCCACCCACGAGTTCCGCACCCCCATCAGCACCCTCCGGCTGATCCTGCAAACCCTGCAGATGCGCGAGCTGCCCAGGGAAAAAGCGCAAACCTACCTAACCCACATGGGGCACGAAATCGACCGGCTTGAGGACCTCTCCGAGCGCCTGCTGGCCACCTCGAGGATGACCCAGGGGCTCCACCATTTGAAGAAGTCCCCTCAGGACTTCGGGGAGGTGGTTCGAGGTTGTGTGGAGCGCCAGCGACCGGCGCTCGAGGCCAGGGGAGCCCGGCTGTACCTGGAGGCCATCCCACAGCCTCTGCCGGTAGAGCTCGACCCGGAGGCTCTGGGGCTGGTGCTTTCCAACCTGCTGGACAACGCAGTCAAGTACAGCCCTTCCGACTCCAAACCCATCTGGATCCGGGTCAAGGCCAAGGACCGACAAGCCCTGCTGGAAGTAGAAGACCGCGGCGTTGGCTTGAAAAAACATGAGATCGGCAGGATTTTTGAGCCCTTTTACCGGGTTGGCGACGAACAAACCCGCGATGCCCGGGGCCTGGGCCTGGGCCTGTATCTGGTGCGCGGTATTACCGAGCTGATGGGCGGAAGCGTGCAGGCCGAGCCCCTGCCCAGGGGGAGTCGTTTTACCCTGCGCTTCCCGCTGGCCTCGTCGAGCCCGGACGCCACAAGCCCTCCCGAGAGCGCGCCCCGACCGGAGGGAGGTTCCCCATGAAGCCCCAAAAGACGCTGGCCAGGCCAACCACACCCGGCAAACCCCTGGTTCTGGTTGTAGAGGACGAACCGGCCATGGCCCAGGTTCTGGCCGATAACCTCGAGGGCGAGGGCCTTGCAGTTGAGGTGGCACAAGACGGTGCAAGGGCGGTGCAGCGCTGGCGCGAGCAAAACCCTGACCTGGTGGTGCTGGATGTAATGCTGCCCCGGCTGGACGGGCTCGAGGTCTGCCGCCAGATGCGGGATCTGGGCTTCACGACCCCGGTCCTGTTCCTATCGGCCAAAGGCCAGCCCGAGGACCGCGTCGAGGGGCTGCGCGTAGGGGGCGACGACTACCTGGGCAAGCCCTTCCACCTGCCAGAGTTCCTGCTCAGGGTCAAAAACCTGTTGCGTCGCCGCGAGGAGACCCGTACCGCGCCGATCTATACCTTTGCCGGCCACCAGATCGACTTCCGCGCCTGGACAGCCCAGCTGCGCGATGGGCGCAAGGAGGTGCTGGGCGAACGTGAAATGGCCATTTTGCGCCTGCTTATCGAGCGGGCCGGCGAGGTGGTGAGCCGGGATGAAATCTTAGATCGGGTCTGGGGCCTGGAGGTCTTTCCAAGCAGCCGTACCATCGACAACTTTGTGGTTCGCCTGCGCCGTCTCTTCGAACCCGACCCCCAGAACCCCCTGCACTTCCATACCGTGTGGGGGGTGGGCTACCGCTTCACCCCCGAGCCGGAGCGCAAAGAAGAAGGCTCGAGGTAACCCAGGAGAACCCGTGAACCCTGTACAAACACCCCCCTCTACCTCCCTGTTCCTCCGCGCCGCCTGGGGCGAGAACACCCCGCGTGCCCCGTTATGGCTGATGCGACAGGCCGGGCGCTACCTTCCCGAGTACCGGGCCATCAAGGCCAAAGCCTCTTTCTGGGAAATGGTGCGCACCCCGGCCCTGGCCGCCGAGGTTACCCTGCAACCGCTGCGGCGGTTCCCCCTGGATGCAGCCATCCTGTTCAGCGACATCATGACCCCTTTGCCGGCCATGGGCGTGGAGATCGAGTTCAACCCTGGCCCGGTGGTGGCGCAGCCCCTAAGAAGCCGGGCCCAGATCGAGGCCCTGCATCTGCCCAATAGCGAGGAAATTGCGCCTTTTGTGGGTGAGGCTTTGCAACGGGTGCGCCGCGAGCTCGAGGGTCGCGCTGTCGCCACCATAGGTTTTGGCGGGGCCCCCCTTACCCTGGCAACCTACCTGATCCAGGGCAGCGGCTCCAAAGACTACGAGGCATTCCGGGCTTTCTTGCGGCAAGAACCCACCACCGCCCACCGCTTGCTAGAGAAACTCACCGAGCTCTCCATCCGCTACCTCCGGTCGCAGGTCAAGGCCGGGGCCCAGGCCATCCAGCTCTTCGATTCCTGGGCCGGTCTGCTCGACCCCCTAAGCTACCGCACTTTTGGCCTGCCCTACAACCGGGCCGTTCTCCAAGCCCTGGCCGACCTCGGCATACCCCGGCTCTACCTGGCGGTGGGGGCCAGCCACCTCTACCCCACCATGGCCGAACTGCCCTGCGAAGTGGTAAGCGTGGACTGGCGCATGGGTCTGCATCAGATTCGTCCACAGTTTCCCCGCCATGTCTTGCAGGGCAACCTCGACCCGGCGGTGCTCCTGGCTTCGCCCGAAGTGATCACCCAGGAGGCTCAGCGGGTCTTGCGGGCGGGTCTGGGTGGCCCCCACATCTTCAACCTGGGGCATGGGGTCATCCGCACCACGCCCCCCGAGCACGTGGCCCATCTGGTGGAAGTTGTTCATCAGTTCGATCGAGCCCAAGAGGAACCGGTATGAACGAGAAAGAAACCCGTGACTACAAGGAAAAAGAAACCCGGCGCATGGTCGACCTCGATCCCGCAGGACTGGTCAGCCGCAAAGCCCCCGATCAGGCCAAGCGGCAGTTTATGAACTATGCCTTCTTCAAACTCGACCCCGCTTTCCGTCGACAAAGCCAGGAGTTTATCGAAGCGGCCAAGGCCGAGTTCAAAGAGGTTTGCGAGCGTTGGGCCCAGCGGGGGCAGGGATTCATCCTGCGCAGCTACAGCCTGGTGGGCCTCAGGGCCGATGTGGATTTCATGCTCTGGCGAATCAGCTTCCAGGTGCCCGATTTCCAGGCCATGCAGGCCGAGCTAAACCGCACCGCCCTGGCCGGATACCTGCAGCAGCCCTACTCCTTCCTCTCGATGCAGAAACGCTCCATTTACGTCGACCGCTTCAACCCCGAGGGGGAAGGCGTTCAGCTTCTACCGGGACAGGGTCAGTACCTCTTCGTCTATCCCTTCATCAAGACGCGGCCCTGGTACGACCTTTCCCCCCAGGCCCGTCAGGGCATGATGGATGAGCACATCTACGTCTCGGCCCCCTTTACCGGCGTGACGCTCAACACCTCCTACTCCTACGGCATCGACGACCAGGAGTTTGTGGTGGCCTTCGACTCCAACTACCCCCAGGAGTTTGTGGATCTGGTGCAGCGCCTGCGCTTTACCGAAGCCAGCCAGTATACCCTGCGGGACACCCCCATGTTTACCTGCGTGAAGAAAACGCTGCCGGAGGTTCTGGACGACCTGGCCTGAGGAAAGCCTGATACCGGATTCAAAAACTTCAGAGGCTTGGTTGCGCCCCATGCGGCGCACCCTTAACCCTGGAGCACCCCCCATGGACGGTGAAACAAGCGTCTCCCCTGTGGATCGGCAAAGAAAACGACTCCCTTCCAAAGAGCGGTATCGCTCCGAGGATGCATCGGTGTGGCCCTCCGCCGCGCGGACAGCTTTGGTCGGATCAGTTCGCTACCATCCGGTGACGAGGTGACCGAGTCTGGCATGAAAACCCCCTTGCTCAAGGAATCCGAGATGAGGTAACGCATGAACGTGTTGTTGATGGCCTACGGCACCCCTTACCAACGGGAGGAAATTGAACCTTATTACACCGATATTCGAAGGGGACGCCCTCCCGGCCCGGAGCTTTTGCAGGAGCTCGAGGAGCGCTATCACCTGATTGGACGCAGCCCCCTGAACGAGATCACTTTTGCACAGGCAGTGCGCCTCGAGGCGGCTTTGAACGCCACCCTGCCGCTGTACCTGAACCCCCTGGATGCCTCCCCTGGCCCACGGGTGCGCGGCCCGGCCCGCGTCTACCACGGTACCAAACACTGGCATCCTTTCATTGCCGAGGCGGTGCGGGCTATGGCCGAGGATGGGGTCAAGCAGGCTGTGGGCATTGTGGCCGCCCCCCACTTTTCCGCGCGCAGCATCGCTGAGTACCGGGAGAAGGTCGAGCAAACCCTATCCGAGCTGGGGCATCCACTGGAGTTTCGACTGGTTGAAGAGTACTACGACCACCCCGGCTACCTTCGGGCTCTGGCCAACCGGGTGCTCGAGCAGCTCTGGCGTTTGCGGGAACCCCGGCAAGCGCTCTTCCTCTTCACGGCTCATTCCATTCCCGAAAAAGCCGCCCAGGACGGGCGCTACCAGGCTCAGGTGAGCACCACTGCCAAGCTGGTTGCCCAGCAACTGGGCCTTGCCCACTGGGACACGGCCTGGCAGTCGGCTGGCCGGACACCGGAAGCCTGGATTGGCCCCGATGTCAACGAGAAGCTGCAAGAAGCCCAGGCCAGAGGCTTTCGCGAGGTAGTGGTGACGGCGGTGGGTTTTCCTTCGGACCACCTCGAGGTCTTCTACGACCTTGATTACGAAGCCCAGCAGACCGCTGCCCGGCTTGGCCTGCGCCTACTGCGCACCCGCAGCCTGAACGCCGACCCCGACTACATTGAAGTACTGCGCGACCTGGTGCTGCAGGAGTGGGCCCACTTTGGCCAGAGGTCGGTCTGATGGCGCACTTAGCGGTGGTCGGAGGGGGGCTTGCAGGCCTCGCGGCGGCTTACCAGGCCCGCCGGGCCGACCCAACCCTACACATTACGCTGCTCGAAGCCGAACCCCGCCTGGGCGGCAAGGTTGTGTCTGTAGCCGAGAATGGTTTTTTGGTGGAGGGTGGCCCCGACGCGGTGGTGCGCTACAAGCCATGGGCCCTGGATCTGATCCGCGAGCTGGGATTGGAAGACCGCGTGGTGGGGACCGTTCCGTCCAGGCCCTCGGCCATGATTCACGACGGACACAGAGCCCTGCCGATACCGCCAGGCCTGCAGATGGTGGTTCCGGGCGACCTGCTGGCACTGGCCCGCAGTCCGCTTCTCAGCCCCTTCGGCAAGGCTCGCGCGCTGCTGGATCTGCTGCTACCCAAAGGACCCGAAAGCGACGAGGCCTTTGGGGCTTTCATCGAGCGCAGGCTGGGCCGGCAAATCTGGAACCGGCTGGTGGCTCCGCTCTCCGGCGGCATTTACGGCGGCGAACCCTACGAACTCTCCACGCTGGCCGCCTTTCCCCAGCTCAAGGCGCTCGAGCAGGCGTACGGCAGTCTGGTACGGGGTGCCATGGCGCAGCGCAAAGCCCGTGGCAGCCGCGAAGCCGGGCAGCTATTTGCCTCCCTCGAGGGCGGCCTGGGCACGCTGGTCGAGACCCTGAAGGCCCGTTTGCAAAACGTCCAACTTCAACTCGGTACCAAGGTAACGGGCCTCGAGCACAAAAACGGCTGGTGGGTGCAGACCCTGGAAGGCGCCCTCGAGGCCGATGCCATTGTCCTGGCAACCCCAGCAGGGGTTAGCGGAAGCCTCCTGAAACGGCTTCACCCCGAAGCCGCCCGGGCACTGCAGCAAATTCCTTATGGAAGCTCAGCAACGGTTACGTTTGCTTTCGCCAAAGAGGATCTGCCGCCGAGAACCGGTCATGGCATGCTACTGGCCGCAGGCGCAGGCTTTCGGGCACGGGGGTTTACCTGGAGCGACCAGAAGTGGCAAGGCCGCGCTCCCGAGGGTTTAGGGCTGGTGCGGGTCTATTTCTCCGGAGTTCAGGCCGAGGAGGCACAGCTGGCACATCTGGCCCTCAACGACCTCACTCGGCTGTGGGTGCGGCGTCCCAAACCCCTACACACCTGGGTTTTTTACTGGCCGCAAGGCCTGCCCCGCTATACCGTTGGCCACCTAGAGCGGGCCGCCCGGGCCCTCGAGGCCGAACAGCTCCCCGGCCTCTACCTGGCTGGTGCCGCCTACCAGGGGGTGGGCCTTCCTGAGGTGATCCGCATGGGCCGCTCCGCCGCACAAAAAGCGCTGGAGTACCTGGGCGTTACTCCTGCAACTCCAGACAAGCTCGCCTAGCAAGCCTGGCCCGGCAAGAGTGCTTCTGGCGCGCCCGGGAGGACTCGAACCCCCGACCTACCGCTTAGAAGGCGGCTGCTCTATCCACTGAGCTACGGGCGCATGTAAGCCCACGAAAGGGCAAGCGACAGTTTAGCAGACTCACCACGACCAAAAAACCTTCCTTCGAACCCTGGGTATCTGCACAAAAAAAACCGCCTGCTGGGCGGTTTGGTGGAGCGGGAGACGGGATTCGAACCCGCGACATTCAGCTTGGAAGGCTGACGCTC
>DAIUDO010000011.1:0-13487 GCA_036845585.1 Meiothermus sp.
GTCAACCGACATGAGCCAATTGTATCGTGCGGCTCAGACCCGCACCGCGGCAGGAAGGGGAGGGCGGTGGGCCCCTACACCAGACGCACCACCTCGCCAAACGGGAAAGCCGCCGGATCCGCGCCGCCCGGCGAGACCACCCAAAGCGTAGGGAGCGATGGGGCCTCGGGTGGAAAGTCGCCAAAACCGTCGGTCAGGTACACACACACGCCTCCCAGATGCGGCTCGTGGCGCTCGGCTACCTCGGCAAAGAAGGGGCGGAAGTCGGTACCGCCGCCACCCTGGGGCGCTGGGATTTCGCCGTCGGGCCTGAGCGGGTGGGGGCCGTAGAGCGTAGCATCGGCATAGTAGAGCAGGGCCTCCAGGTGCGGGTAGGTCCGCAGGATGCCCTGCACCTCGCTCAGGAAGAGCTTGACGAGTGCGTTGTCCACCGAACCGGAGGTGTCCACGGCAATGTAAATCTTGAGACTCTCGCCCTCGAGGGTCTCCAGGTACCAGCCCCGCCCCACGTGGCGGCGGTCGTAGCCGGAGAAGTCGGTGGGGGTACGCACCAAGAAGCGCCACAGCAGGCTCTTCCAGTCCAGTTGGGGTGGCCCGGCCAGCCCGAAGGCCCGCTCCACGCCCGCCGGGAGGCTGCCCTTGCCGACTCCCTGCGCCAACACCTGGGCTTGTTGAACGGCTTTTCTCCAGTGCTTTTCAAGTTCGGCTTTCTCGGCCTCGCTCAGAGAGTCGCCTTCGGTGATCCTCTTACCCCGGAATTTTTTGCCCTTCCCCCCCGATTGGGCATCCTTGCTTTCCTGAGCGTCCTTGCTCTCAGGCTCCCTGGCATCGCTGGGGGGGGCCTCGAGCAGGTCTGCAAAAACCAGCACCGGCGGTTTTTCTCGCGGCAGCAGCGCATACACTTCCTCAACGGCGAAGCGCTCGAGCTCGGTGTTGCGGATGTGCCCCTCGGGCAGGCTGAAGCCGTTTTGCAGCAGGATGCCGTTGACCACAATGTCGGCGGCGATGTTCCAGCCCTGCGGGTCGCGCTGGGAACGGCGGGGCACATGGGCCAGCGCGGCGTGCAGCACCTCGTGCAGCATTACCCCATCAAAGTGTTCGTCGGAAAGCGCCCCCATAAAGCGCGGATTGTAGAAGACATCGCGCCCATCGGTGGCGGCGGTGGGCAGCTCGAGGCTGGCCTTATAACGAGCAAACATCGCCAGCGTAGCGAAGAAAGGCGATTTCATCCGCAAGCGCAACAGCGACGCAGAAATGCGGCGATCCAGGTTGGGGACTGGGGCAGTGGTCTCGAGGTCGGACATAGGAAAGCCGAAAAGGTGAAAAGTACAGGTACACCCCCGCGCCGTTACCTTTGACCCCCATCCTTTGCTGCTAGGCGCTCGATCGCTTTGGCTCGCACCAGCCGATTCCCGTCCTGCGCCAAGCGCTCCAGCACATCCGGCGGAGTATGGGGGTTCTGCGCCACCGCGTAGCGCACCACCCATTCCGGGGCTGCCCAGTGGCGCACCTTGCGCAGCTCGCGTGGGGGGATTTCGGGCTGGCAGAGGGCCACTGCCCGGTTGAGGGCATAGCGCGACCTCGAGGCGTGCAGCACCAAGCGGCTGCGGTGCTGTGCCAGGGCCTGGGGGTCTAGCTGAGGGTTGCGCAAGGCCGACAGGCGCACGTTCTCGTCGGTATCCTGCAGTAGCTCGAACAGCACATTGTGCGGGGTCTGGCGGTGTTCAGCCACCGCCTGGCGCACGTCGCGGTCGCTGTCCTGGGCCAGCAGCGCCAGCAATTCGGCAGTCAGGGAAGGGTTTTTGGCTGCGGCTTGCCGCACCGACCACTCGCTGTCGACGGCCAGCTCGCGCAGGGCCTCGAGGGGGGTGGAAGGGTTTTGTGCCGCCAGGGTGCGGCTCCACACGCCCTGTCTGGCCAGCTGCCGCAGGAAAGCGTCTCCCAGGCTGGGCTCGAGCGCTTCGGCCCGGCGGAACTGCTCGATCAGGGGGCCAGGGGCTCGTGGATGGGCCCGGGCCGCCTGACGCACCGACTCGTCGGCGTCGGCCAGCAGGATGGCCAGGGCCGATAGCGGGGCGCTGGGGTGCTGGGCAACCTGCAGGCGGAGGTCGGCCTGGTCGTCCAGGCTGAGGCGCTCCAGGATATCCTGAGTCACCTGCGGATGGGCCACCACGGCCCGGCGCACATCGGCATCGGTATCGCTGGACAACCGCGTAAGCAGATCTGCCGCCAGGCCGGGATTCTGCGCGACGGCCTGCCGCACCCTCCAGTCTTCGTCCTGGGCCAGGGTTCGCAGGGTCTCGGGGGGCGTGAGGGGGTGGCGAGCTGCCAGGCGTTTGGCCCAGTCGTTGCCTTGGGCCAGTTTGTCGAGCAGCTCAGGGTTTAGGGGCCTCAGGTTCCTGGCCCGCTGGTACAGCTCCACCAGGCTCATCTGCGCGTCCAGCCCCGCGAACCAGCCGGCAAACAGCGGTTCCAGGGCTGCCTCGGGCACCTGGGGGTTGTCGGCGACGGCCTGGCGCACGTCCTGGTCGGGATCCTGGGCCAGTTGCACCAGCACCTCGGCGGGGGTTGCGAGGTGGGTCGCCACTGCTTGCCGTACCCGCCAGTGATCGTCCTGGGCCAGCCGCAGCAGCAGGTTTTGCGGGATGTGCGGGTTCTGTGCGACCTGTGCGCGCACATCGGGCTGCTCGTCACCGGCCAGCGCCTCGAGGACCTCCGGCGGGGTGTTGGCATGCACCGCCACCGCCTGCCGCACATCGGGGTCGGTATCGGCCGCCATGGCGGCCAGGGTAGCGGGCGGGGTTTTGGGGTTGCGGGCCACTGCCAGGCGGGTGTGCCAGCTGGGGTCGTTATGGTAGCGCTCGAGGGTTTCCGAGGCGGTGTTGGGGTGGGCCGCTGCCAGCCGCCGGGCCCACTCGCCCAGGCGGGCCATGCGCCCCAATTCCTCTGGCGTGAGCGCCCCATCCTGGGCCTGGGCCCGCTCGAAAAGTTCCAGCACCCGCCGGGGTGCGCTGGGGTTTTCGGCAGCCGCCCGGCGTACCTCTTCGTACTCATCCCCGGCCAGCCGCTCCAGCACCGCACTCGGGGTGCGGGGGTTGGCGGCCACCCACTGCCGCACCTCGCGGTCGCCGTCCTGAGCCAGCTGCTCGAGCCAGTGCGCCGGTAGCGCCGGGTTGCGGGCAGCAGCCCCCCGCACCCGCCAGTCGTCGTCGGTGAGGAGGCGCTCCAGCAGGTGCGGCGGGGTTTGCGGATGCTGGGCCACGAGTTGCCGCAGCCAGTAGTGGCCCTGAGCCAGCGTTTCGAAGGGGGCCTCTACGGGAAGCTGGGCCTCCAGCCGGTCGAGTAGCTTGGCGGTTTCCGCGGGTGTACGGGGGTGCAGCCGGGCGGCCCGGCGCACCGCCTCGTCTTCATCGAATATAAAGGTTTCCAGCACTTCTCTGGGTAGGTTTTCCTGCTTCAGCAAAGCCAGGCGCAGACCGGCATCGGGCTCCATGGCCAGGCGCGGTGCAATCCAGTCCGGGGCCATTCCCAGAAGCACCATCTGGCGCAGCTCGAGGTAGTCCATGTCCGCGTCGCACCACCACAAAGCCCGCTCCAGCGGCGAGGCCTCGAGGGCCACGTGCAGCCTTGCGGCCTCGGCCACCGCGGGCAGAGCGTGGTCGGTCAGTTGCGCCACCACCTCGGCAGGCACGGCGGGGTTGCGCAGCATGCCCAGCACCGCGCTTTGGTCGCCCTCCCGCGCGGCCCAACGCAGAAATTGCGATGGGGCCTGGGGGGAACCCAGCAAGCGAATGCGGGCGTACCCGGGTATCTCGGCCAGCCAGTTGGGGTTGACCAGCAGCAGCAAGCCCAGCAGCGGATTGCCCAGCACCTCTTCGGGAAAATGCACTGCCAGCCGCAGCAGCACATCCTCCGGCGTGTTGGGGTTGCCCGCTACGGCCCGGCGTATTTCTGGGCTGGGCTGTGAAGCCAGCGCCCGCAGCCGCTCTGGCGGCGTAGCCGGGTGCCGGGCCTCGTCGAGAAAAACCGTCATACCTTCCCCACCCCTAACCTAACCTCTGCGCGCCTCATGTAGCCACGCATCGTGCTACCCACCGGCTTCACCCCAGCACCAGCTCCCGGTACTCCTGAATGAACGCCCGCAACCGGGGGTCTTCCTGCACCATCAGCGCAAACGTCCCCGGCCCTTGCTTTTTCATGCGCTGGTAAAGGTCGGCCACCAGCAACTGCACCCACTCCGGTGGGGCGACCTCCACCATCCAGCGGAAGGCATTCAGCGCCTGCCGCGCCTCCTCGGCCCGCAGGGTAAGGCCCATGGTCAGCGCATACCGGGCCGAGGGCTCCTCGGGGAATGGCCGGCTGCTGTGCCCCTCCAGGATCTCGGTCAGCTCGGGCAACACCGCGTAGACCTGCCCAAAAGCCTCGAGCTCCGCCGCAGCCGCCTCCCCCACCACCGGGGCGATATCCAGCCCGACCTTGAGCAAGGCCGAGGCCATCTCCCAGCTGCGCGGGCTGGGCCAGGCCGGACGCTTGGAGTCCATCTGGTGCAACAGGGCCGGGCGGAAGGCCAGAAAAGCCAGTATGCGCTCGTGAATTCCCACCTGGAAGCCGTAGCGCTTGAAGCTCTCGAAGTCGGGGGCCACCTCCAGGTGAATGAACCGGTTGGCCAAGGGTGCGGGCATCTCGAAGACCGCCGCCCGGTCTTCCTTGCGGTTTCCTGCCGCCCAGACAAACCAGCCCTCCGGCAGCTCGTAGCTGCCCACCTTGCGATCCAGAATGAGCTGCTGGGCCATGCCCTGCATGGTGGGCGGGGCCATGTTCAACTCGTCCAGGAACAGAATCCCCTCGCCCTCGCGGGGCAGGAACTCGGGCGGAAACCAGCGGGAGACCCCATCCTGCGGCACCGGCAGCCCACGCAGGTCGGTGGGGGCCAGTTGCGAGAGCCGCAGGTCAATGAATCCAATCCCGTACTTGCGGGCGGTCTGGGCCACAATCGAAGACTTCCCCACCCCCGGCGGCCCCCACAGCATGGTGGAGATTTTCAGGCGGTGCTCAATCAGACCGGATAGATATTCAGCCAGCTCGGTTGGACTCACGCGCTCAGTCTGGGTGATAGACCGGCGAACTTTGTAGGCAAATAAACATTCGGGGGTGATTAAATTTCCGCTAAAGGTCGGAGTGGCCGCAGCAGCCTCACTTGGCCGAAAGGTGGGCGGTGGACCAGGTGGAGTACAGATGCTCGACCAGGTGTACATTCCGATAGCGGGGGTCGGAAGTGACCTCCTCGCCCACCCAGTCGGGCAGTTCCAGGGGCTCGTCGGGAGCCTCGAGTTCTACCTCCGCCACGACCAGGCCCCGGTTCTTCCCTGCAAACTCGTCCACCTCCCAGACCCGACCCCCGACCGCGGTGTTCGATACGGTAACGGGTTTTCTCGATCAGGGGACGCAGGCAGAGCCTGTCTAAAAGTTCGATGGCGTCGGCCAGCGGAATCGCGTACTCGTACTCCGGGCGCGAAATTCCCTCCGCCGCGTCTTTGATGGTCAGATAGCCCCTGTCCCCAGCAACCCGCACCCGCACGGTGCGGGCCTCGGTGTTGCTCAGGTAACCCTGGCGGTAGAAGGTTCCGCCAGCACCCTCTTTCCATTCCAACGACCTGACCAGGAATTTACGCTCGGCCTCGGTGCCCATGCCTGATTGCAGCTACTCTACCTTCAGGGTGTGCTGCAAAGAGTTATAGCCGGTCGTGGCCTCCCAGACGTTTTGGTTGGCCAGACGGATGGCGTACTCGGGGCGGTTGGCCAGATTGGGGGCTGGGTCGCTCAGGTGCAGCAACACCTCGTAGTTGCCGGTTGGCATGTCGCCCGGCAGGGTGGCGTCGAGCATCAGAGCCTGGGTCTTGTCCGGTTCCCAGAAACGCGGGTCAGAATTGATGGGGAAGGTGAAGAGCTGCTTGCTGGCCGTATGGCGCAGCACGATCCGCACGTTGCGCGGCTTGATGGGATTGGCGAAGCCATCGTTGGCGATCTCGAGGCCAAGCTGGAACTTGCCCCCCCTGCTCAGCTGCTCGGGTATCACTGCTCGCACCAGCCGGAAGCGGTAGCCCAGGCGGCGGGCTATTTCGTCGTAGCAGCCCTCGCTCTTCCAGCGATCCAGTACCGGCTTATACCAGGTGCCGCTGATGATCTGCCAGTTGAAGCGGCGCAGCTCGGCCAGGGCCACCGAGCAAGCCTGGCGGGCCCCCAGGTTCACCTGGCAGGTCTCGCCCGCCACCGGTACGTAGCGGCTGATTTTCTCCAGATAGACTTTTTGTCGATCCCACTGGTTCCAGCTGTATGTGCCGGCGTCGTTTTCGCCAGCCAGGAAGCAGTCGTTGTGATGACCGGTGCGGGCCTGGTTGCTCCCGTCAAAGGCCTGGCTGACGGTTAGCGGTTGTGGATGCAGCCGTTCGATGTCCTCCAGCGTGCGCAGCTGGATCGGGATGCTCTTGGGCAGGGCCGCCAGCAAGGCTTGCACCAGCCGATTCTCGCTGGTGGGGTTGTCGAGGCCGTTGCTCGAGCTGTGCCACTCGCCCCAGTAGCCGATGAAACCGGCTTGCACGGTGATGATTACATCCTGGTACTCGTTCCACAGGGGTTTTAGTTGCTCGATGTGGCCCAGCATTCGGTCCAGCGGTGCATCCTCGGTACCGGTTACGCCGGGGAAAGCGTAGTAGTGCCGCAGGATCAGCTTGATGCCCCCCTGGCGGGCGTTCTCGAGGCGGTTGCGCAGCAGGTTGAGGTAGTCTTGCGAGATTGGGGCATGGCGAAAATCGCTCAGCTTGACGTAGGCAAACACCACGCTGGCCGGAAAATTGAACCAGCCTCCCGAGCGCACCAAGCGGTAGTCGTTGTTCTCCTGAAGCTGGAAGCCAATATGGAAGCCCCGCTCGGGGTTGAGAAAGTTCTCGCTGGAGGCCTGATAGGTAATGGTTCTGCCGCTCAATGGCGGCAAAACAGGTACATCGCCGCCCGTGCCCGGTGGCTGAACTTCAATGGTACCGCACCCAGGCAGAAGAAGCCCGGCTGCTACCAATCCACCCCAAAGCAGTAGAGGTCTGCACATATACTTCACCGAGTCAGTCTATTGGGGTGTTCCAAGGGCCCTAGGTTAGAAAACCTTAAGCTCTATTAAGGTTTCTTTGAAGTGTACAAACTGTACCGGCAGGAAGCGTAACCCAAGCAAGGCGACACGCTCCGGTTAACGGAACAAATAACGATGTCCCATCGCCAATCCAGCCTGTTTTGACCGCACCAATGCTTTCCCAAATAATGCAGTTTACATCCTAATAATGCCCCGAGTAACCCCCGTTTCATGCAGAACCAGCCCAACTTTCCTATAACTGAGGCAAGCTTAAGGTTGGTCCGGGCCTGCTTATGCGAACCCTCCTACTATCCCGCTTGATCGCCGCTCTTGGCACCCTGCTTCTGACCGGTTGCTCCGACCCACAGTTGCTGGGAATCCACTCCGAACAAACGCTCTCGCTCGCCAATCGAACTACCCTCGATGCGGCGGGTAGCGGACAAGCGGCCTACTTTTGCCGCCGGGTGATCTGCGCGGGCGACGACAGCGATAACAACGCGGTGCGCGGCCTGATGGAATTCGACCTGGCAGGCATACCCGCAGGCCAGGGGAGCCAGCTCGTCAGCGCCACCCTGCGCCTTTATCAAGGGGAGTCCAGCCGTACCTATGCAGCATTGCAGAACCTGGTGATAGAGCAGATCCAGGTCGCAAACCTGCAAGACGCTACCGCTTTCAATGCGCCTGCCTTAGATGTCTTGACCAGCGAGGTCCCCGGTGAGGGCTTTCTTGAAATAGACGTTTCGAAGGCCCTGAAGCGCACCCTAGCCCTGGGGGGGGCGGTGGTGCAGTTCCGCCTGCGCTTTAGCAGGCCCAGCAACAACGACAACCTAAGCAACCTGGCCCTGTTCAGCACTGCTGATGAATACGCCCCACAGCTCATTCTCCGTTTTGCTAAGCCCTGATAAATGGCCTACGGCTACTGTACCCGCACCGTCTGGTTCAGTTTGTTGTAACCGGTATTGGCCTCCCACACCTCGTGGTTGGCCAGCCGGATAGCGTACTCGGGCCGGGCCGCAATGCTCGGATAGGGGTCAGGGAAGTGCAGCAAGACCTCGTAGCTGCCAGGTGCAATACCGGCGGGAAGCGGCTGGTCTACCTCTACAGTCTGCGTGGTGCCTGCCCACCACCGCCGTGGGTCGGCCTCGATGGGCAGGCTGTAGACCTGGCGGCTCTGGGTGTTGCGCAGCACTACCCGAACCGGACGGGGGTTGAAGGGTGCTGCCCAGCCGTCGTTGCGCACGGTGAAACTCAGGCGCAGGCGGCCTCCGGTAACCACCTCCGGCACCACCGACTGCACAAGCACAAAGCGGTAGCCCAGCCTGCGAGCGATGGTGTCGTAGATGCCCCACCGGCGCCAACGGTCTACATTACCGAAATCGTTGGCAATAAAGCTCCAGTTGAAGCGGGCAAACTCGGCCAGCTGGCCTTCTGGGGTGCGGCGGTTGTAGGGGTCGAAGCCGGCTTCCGGCACATCCCCGCACATCTCGCCGCCGATGGGCATGTACCTGGATAGGCTCATCAGGTAGTTGCGGTCAATGGTGCGCTGGGGGTCGTTCCAGGCATAGGTTCCCGCGTCGCTCTGGTTGACCATAAAGCAGTCGTTGTGGTGCCCCAGGCGCGAACCGATAAAGCCAGGGTCAGAAGCCTGGGCTTCGCTCATGCCGTTCGGTATAAACAGCCGCAGGTGGTCTACAGTACGTAGTTGTATCCGTCGGTCAGGAGGTATGGCAGCCAACAGCGCATTCACCAGCTCGCGCTTGTTGTCGGCGCTGTTCATCTCGCCGTGGTCTCCCCACTCGCCCCAGGCACCCAAGAACCCAGCCTGTAAGACCACAATCACGTCGGCATACTCCCGCAAAAGCGGGGTGAGCTGGCGGATGTGCCCCAGTATGGTGGCTTTGGATGAGCGCGGGGTACCTCCCCAGGTGTACCAGAAACGCACCGAAGCCTTGACGCCCGCATCGCGCAACCCTTGCAAGCGCCCCCGTAGCTGGTTCAGATAGGTATCGGAGATGGGGCCGTTTTGGAAGGGCTCAAGGCTAATATACGCATGGATCAGGCTATAACCCCGCGCCCGCATCCCAGGCAGGTCTACCCCTGCCAGCGAGGTCGAGCCCTGGCTGTAGCCAAGCTGCACCCCAGGCCGGAAGCCCCGTTCGGGGTTGAGGAATACTTCGTCGGTAGATGCGTAGGTCACGGTTTTGCCGCTGAGGGGCGAGGGGTTGGGATTGGAGTTATCGGAGCCGTTGTTTTGTGTAGCACATGCAGCCAGCAGAACCAACCACAAGCCGAGAAGGGTACGGGTATGAGCAAGTGCAAACACGGTTCGTATAGGATTCACGAGGCAAGACTATTTTGTGATTTGTGGCGTGACGTTAGCCAAGAGTTAAGTAACGTTTAGGGTAAAGTCTTGTCTCCCGAATCGGGGTTTATTTGCCCCAATCATGTTTTTATCGTTAATGCTTCTTAATGCAAATCCTCAAAAAAAGTAACGGAAGACGAGGGCGAAGTAAGGACTCGTACCAGATTCGCCCAGTTCGGCACCTAATGGTGCCGAACTGGGCTGACCGAAGTTATCCTTCTAGCGGAGGGCGATACCGATTCACTGCCTCACGGGGACGCAATACTGCCCTTGGAAGGGAGACGCGTGTTTTGCCGAGCGTAGTAAGGGGTGATGCTGGTTTCGCCGACCGCAGGGAGGGGTGGGGTAGCCTCCACGATTCCATTTGCGCCGTGCGCGGCGCAACCCAGCCCCTGGAGTTTTTGGTTTGGATGAGCATCTTTTTGAATACGGAATTACTCATGGTCAAACATGCCTTTTGATTCGTTTCCTCAAATACGTTGGAGATGTTACCCTTTCACGCTGCCTTGGTCGCTTACTGGACAGAAGAAATCTACAGCTGGCCATTGCACTTCGAGCCCATGCCCGCAGCGCCTCTACCGTTGCTTGGATGCAAAAAAGCCCGCCCCCAGAGGGGGCGGATGGTGTTTGGGTAGATTATTGCCGTACGCTGGCGTTGTAGCGGGCCAGCACGGCATCGGCCCGTGCTTTGGCCTCGTCCAGGGCCTGCTTGGCAGCCTTGCCCCGCAGGGCCTCCTCGATGGCGGCCTGTACAATCTGGCGGATCTCGGTAAAGCCGCCCATCAGGCAGCCCGCTGAGCTGGTGTTGACCTTAGAGGTCTCGAGCTGGCGCAGGGCGGTGGTGTAGTTGGGCTGGCGAACGTAAGCCTGCCGCACCTCTGGCAGCTCGGCCACCCCCCGCACCACCGGGAAGTAGCCGGTGCCGATGATCCACTTGGCCTGGGTCTTGGGCTGGAGCAGGTAGCGGATGAACTCCCAAGCGGCCTGGGTCTCGGCCTCGGGGAAGCCCCGGATCAGGTAAACCGCTGCCCCGCCGATGGCCGTACCGTTGCGCTCCTCTAAGTACGGGTAGAAAGCGGTGCGCAAAGGGAAGCGCCCCCCCACCTGACGCAGCACCCCGGTGAGCGAGGCAGTGGAGTAGATGGCGATGGCCGCATTGCCCTGGGAAAACAGGGCCTGGCTGTCAGCCCAGCTACGCCCGGTGTTGGCCGCGACCCCCTCACGTACCAGGCGGGCCCAGGTTTCCAGGAAGGCCACCGCTGCAGGGTTGTTGAAGGTCGTTTCGGTTGCCCGGGCACGTCGGCCGTTATCGTTGTTGCAGAAGAACTGGCCGGAGTTGTAGGAGAACTGCTCCATGAACCAGCTATCAATGGGGATGGAAAGACCAAACCGGGTGGTCTTGCCCGAGGCATCCTTGACGGTGAGCTTGCGGGCGGCCTCCTCGAGGTCCTTCAAGCTCCAGGTGTTGCGGTAGGGGATGCCGGCCTCCTCCAGGGCCCGGGCATTGAAGTAGAGGATAGGGTTGGAGCTGTTGAAGGCCAGGCCGAAAAGCTTGCCGTCCACGCTGTAATAGTTGCGCGGCTGGCTTACAAACTGCGAGAGGTCGAAGTTGTTGGCGCGGGCCACGTCCTCCAGGGGCAGCACCGCCCCGGAGTCGGCCATGAAGCGGGCCCCGATGTCGTAGACCTGGATCACATGGGGCCGGCCCTGCCCCCCGGCCCTGAGGGCAGCCTGGAGCTTGTTGAGCCCATCGTCGTAGGAGCCTACAAACTGGCTGCGCACGGTGATGCGGCTCTGCGCGGCGTTGAAGTCCTTCACCAGAGCCTCGGTGGCCTCGCCCAGCACCCCGCCCATGGAGTGCCAGAAGTCGATGGTGATGCGCCCCTGGGCCAGAGCCAGGCCCCCCAGCGCCACTGTGAACAGTAAACCGACGAGTTTGTTCATGAGTTCCTCCTCATCCCTTCAGCCCTCCCAGGGCAATACCACGGATAAAAGCCCGCTGGGCGAGCAAAAAGGCCAGCAAAGTAGGCAGCAAAACCAGTATGGCCACCGCCGCCACCACATTCCAACTGGTGACCTCCACGCTTTGTACCTGGGCGATGGCCACCTGGGCGGTCTTCATCTCGTTCTGGTTGATGACCACCAGCGGCCAGAGGTACATGTTCCAGGCCGCCAGAAAGGAAAGGGCCCCAAGTGCCCCCAGAGCCGGGGCAGCCAGGGGCAGGGCCACGTACCAGAGGGTGCGCAGGTGTCCGGCCCCATCGATGCGGGCCGCGTCGAAGAGGTCCTGGGGTAGGCTCTTGATGAACTGCCGCAGCAGGAAGATGCCCAACGGCGAGGCCAGAAAGGGTACGATCAGCGCGGTGTAGCTGTTGATCCAGCCCAGCTCCTGCACCAGCAGGTAGCGCGGCAGGAAGGTCACCTCGTCGGGGATCAGCAAGACGGCTACCACAAAGCCGAACAGAAAGCCCTGTCCGGCGAAGCGGATGCGCGCCAGGGCGTAGCCCATGGTGGCCGAGGTGAAGAGCACCCCAGCGGTGATGCAGACCGAGACCAGCAGGCTATTGAGCAGGTAGCGGCCTACCGGGTGTTTTTGCAGGGCCTCCCGATAGGGCTCCAGGGTGGGGCTGGGCGGCAGCAGGCCGGGGCTGTAGAGGTCGGCATCGCTTCGGAAGCTGGCCGAGATCAGGCTCAGCAAGGGCAGCACCAGCAGCCAGGCGTACAGTGCGAGCCCCAGGTAGAAGAAAAGGCCTTTACTCATAGTGCACCCTCCGGCCCAAAAAGCGGAACTGCAATGCCGCCAGGGCCAGCAACACGAGGAACAGGACCACCGCCTGGGCTGCGGCGTAGGTGTAGCGGAAGTTGAAGAAGGCATCCTGGTAGATGCGGTAAACCCATACCGTGGTGCTCTCCACCGGCCCCCCACGGGTCAACAGGTGAATTTGCCCAAAGGCGGTGAGGCTCGAGAGCAAAGTAAGCAGCGCCACCAGGAATAAAGTGGGCGAGAGCAGGGGCAGGGTGATGCGCCAGAACTGAGTCCAGGCCCCGGCCCCGTCGATTCGGGCGGCCTCATAGAGATCCTCGGGGATCTGCTGCAAACCGGCGGTGAGCAGGATGGCGGTGAAGCCCACGCCAGCCCAGGCCGTCACGATGGCCAGGGTGGGCAGGGCCAGCTCCACGCTGGTGAGCCAGGGTTGAGCTGGCAGGCCCACCGCCTGCAGCCAGCGGTTGACGGTGCCCCCCAGCGGGTGCAAAAACCAGCCCCAGGCCACCGCCGCCACGGCGGTGGGCACGGCGGTGGTGAGGAAAAAGAGGGTGCGGAACAGACCTACCCCGGGGAAGGGACGGGCTACCATAAGGGCCGCCAGTAGCCCCAGAAGAAGCTGCACCGGGGCCACGATGGCGGCGAACACAAAGGTTGCCCCTACGGAGCGCCAGAAGGCTGGGTCGTGCAGAAGCTCGGCGTAGTTGGCCAGGCCTACCCACTCGCGGCTGGTGCCCAGCAGGTTCTCGCGGTGGAAGGAGAGCCAGAAGGCGTCGAGGGTGGGCCAGACCATGAAGACCAGCAGCAGCAAGACCCCCGGCAGCACCAGCAGGGTGGCCTCGAGGGCCTCCCCCCGCCTGCCGGGCCGGGAGATGGTCTTGCGGGTTGTCCGGGTGAAGGGTGTGTGCCAAGTTGCCACTGTTGCTCCTGGCCGGAGAATGTCCAGCCATACTGAGCATCGTGCCCCAGCATCAGAGCGGTTTCAGCCGAGGCTTGAAAGTTTCTTTACAGGCCGGGCAGCACCAGATTGAGGTAAAAGCGCGGCCCGGCCTCCCCTAGCCCCTGCGCCCCGCCGATGGCCACGCTCGAGCCAGGTGCCAGGTAAAACAGCGTGAGGCCCAGCCGCAACTCGGCCCCCACCGAGAAGCGGGCCTGCTCGAGGCGGAGCGGGGTGCCCGCCACACCCGCGTCCACGAACAACGAGAGGCCCAGGTCGTCGAAGAAGAGCGGCCAGTTGCCCA
>DAIUDO010000011.1:13587-29357 GCA_036845585.1 Meiothermus sp.
GCGTCCACGAACAACGAGAGGCCCAGGTCGTCGAAGAAGAGCGGCCAGTTGCCCAGCCCCCGCTCGAGGCTCCAAGGCGGCAAGCGGTACTCCAGCGAGGCCACAAGGACCTGACTGCCCCGCAATACCCCTGGCCCATAGCCGCGCACCACCAGCACCGGCGCACTGCCCAGCACCAGCAGATCGGTTCCCAGGTCGAAGGCGTCGAAGGCCAGCGGCGAGGTGGTGAAGCCACCCCCCACCCGCAGCCCAACCAGGTGGGTGGCCTCCAGCGGCAGCCGGAAGGAAAACCCCAGGGCTCCGCGCACGCTGTAACGCCAGTCCGGGTTGCCCTCGCGCACAAAGGCCGTGCCGAACGCGCTCAGGCTGCTGCGGGCCCGGAACAGGTCACTGGCGCTGCTGCCCGACCCGCTCAGGCGCACCGAAAAGGCGTGGGTCACGGTGTTCTGATTGGGATCCAGGGCGGGCTCGAGCACATCGCTGCGCAGGTACTGCAAGCCCAGACCGCCCTGCGGCAGCCAGAACGATGCAGCGATGCTCTGGGCATGGTCGCGGCCCGAGCCTGCCGCTTGCAGGGTGATGGGGAAGCCCAGGCCCGCAAACCGATAACCGGCGTTGTAATAGACCCCGCGAAAACTGCTGTCGAACCCGGCCCCCACCGAGTAGGCATGGATGCCCACCGGGTCGGAGGCCCCAAACGAGACCCCCAAAACAGCACTCAGGCCAAAACCATCCACGCTCACCTCGGCCAGAGGCAGCCAGTAAAGCGGACGCAGATAGCGCAGGGGATCGTAGCCCTCTCCGGCGGCGGCTTCGGCAGGTTTGAATTCGGGCAGAGGTTCGCGCTTCAGCTCCACCCGCTTCCAGCCGCTGGGGTCGTAGGCGGTCTGGTAGAGGTTGTATCCGGACTCGTCGTAACCGGTGAAGATCAGATTTTGCTTGCTCTGCGAGAAGGTGGGCATGTAGGCTCCGGTGAGCAGGTTGGTCACCTGAAAAACCGCGCCGTCCTCGAGGCGGTAGGCGTACAGGTTGTATACCCGGTTCACATCCGAGCTGTAGATCACGTAGCGCCCGTCGGGGCTGTAGACCGGGTCGCTGTCCACGTTCCTGTCCTGGGTTAGGGCGGTGAGGGCCCCAGTTTGCAGCTCGTAGCGGTACAGGTCCTGAAAACCGCCGCGCCGCAGCAGCGAGAGCACCAGCGAACGGCCGTCCGGCGCTACCGCAAAGGAGTGGATGACCCCATCCTGGTTGGGGAAACGGCGCAAGGGTTGGATACGCTCCAGGTCGATAAAGTAACGGGCCAGCTCGCTCGAGCCGTCCGGGGTGTTCTTGGCCAGAAAAATGCTTTTGCCATCGGGCGCGTAGCGCGCGTAGTAGACCCGCTCACCGCTGGTAAGCCGCTTGACGCTGCCCTCGAGGCGGTCGTACTGGTACGGGTCGCTGCCCACAAAATACTCGCTGGTACTGCTTTTGCCGGTAAACAGCAGATAGCGCCCGTCTGACGACCACTGCGGATACTGGGCGGGGCCATTCAGCAACTCCCGCTCGCGATCGCCGGTGATGATGCGCAGGCCGCTGCGCAGCGGCGAGGCGTGCGCATACACCAGGCCACTCTGTGAGTCGGTCGCTCCCTCGCTGAAAAACCCCAGGTGGCTGAGGCGGGTGGTGGGGGTCAGGCCCTCGGCGCGGATGCGGGCAATCTCGTCCTCGAACTGGCTGGGCAGCCAGCGCACAAAGTCGGCATAAATCTGGTCGAGCGAGACCCCGAAGGCTTGTAAGAAAGGCTGGTTGAAGTCTTTGGTAGCCAGCATGCCCGCATTGGCCTCGGTAAAACGCCGGTAGGCATCTTCACCGAAGCGTACCTCCAGGTACTGCACCAGCCAGGCGCTGTAGTTGTAGACCAGGAAACCCAGGTAGGGCCAGGTGGACCTGCTGTAGCTCTGGCGGATCTCGTCGAGGCTAGGAAACCGGCTTGAGAGCACCATCTGGCGCAGGGCCATGCGGGTGGTGGCGTCGTTGAGGCGCGACTCGCCTAGCTTTTTGTGTTTGAAGTAGAGCACGGTACCTTCCACAAAGGGAAAAGGCTTCACCGCGTTTTGTGAGGGGAGCTGCCCGAAGATGCGCGTGCGGTCCTTGAGGGGGCCCCGCACCTGCGAAAGGTCGAACATGTGGGCAATTTCATGGAAGATTACCGTCTCCCACCACGAAGAAAGCCGGGGGTTGAAAAAATCCGAACTGCGGAACTGACCCGTGAAAATACCCACCACATTGTTGGTAGTGTTGGCAAAACCGTTGAGGGTATCGCCCACATCCGCAAGCACGATGCTGATACGCCCCGGCGGCTCCTCAAAGTCGGCTTTGAGCAGCCGGTAGGCATTCTCGGCATGGATAGCAGCCTCGCTGGCCACCCGCTCGAGGCCAGCATGGTAGTGAATATCAAAATGCTCGCTGCGGATGGTGAACCAGCGCCGGGTGGGGTCGAACTGGGTCAGCGCCGACGAGCCTAGCAGCAAAACCAATGCCCAAAGACGCCACATTGGGCCCAGTATAGGCAACCCAGATGAAGCCAGTGTGGTACTGGACAGGCCCACACAAAACCCTCCCACACGCGGGAGGGTCTGTGGCTGGACCCCGCTGGGCGGTTCACCCACGACGGGGCCTGCCTAGCGGATCACCTGCGGCACCACCCGCACCTCGCGGGTCTGACCGTCGCGCCAGACCTTGAGGTTCACCGCCTCGCCCTGCTTTTTGGAGAGCAGCACCGCCCGCAGGTCGTTGATGTTGTTAATGGGGTTACCGTCGGCCTCGAGCAGGATATCGCCGTTGATGCCGAGTTCGATCATCTGGCCGGTGCGTAGCTGGAGCTGTACTGTGCGGGTGGCGGCCCGAAGGCCCGCCCGCTCGGCAGGCCCGCCGCGCTCAACCTGCTGAATCATCAGGCCCGACTCGGGCAGGCGGTTCTGGCGGCGGATGTTCTCCGGGTACTCGCCCATGGAGAGCACCGAGAGCGTGACCCCCAGGCGTGGCCTCGAGCGGATGATCTCCTCCGCAGTGATGTCCTTACCGGCTTTGAGGTCGGCGAGGTACTGCTTGGCCAGATTGATGGGGATGGCAAAGCCAATTCCGGCCGACTGGGCCTGCCCACCAAAGGCGCCAGTAGTGCTGTAGATGAAGGTATTGATGCCGATCACCTCGCCCCTCGAGTTGAGCAGGGGCCCTCCGGAGTTACCGGGGTTGATGGCCGCGTCGGTCTGGATCACGGTGGGCACGAAAGCCCCCTTGCCGCTGGCACTGCCGTCGTTGGGGTTGCGCCGGATGGCCGAGACGATGCCTTCGGTTACGGTGAATTCCAGCCCAAAAGGGTTGCCCATCGCGATGGCCTTCTGCCCCACCCGTACCTGGTCGGAGTCGGCCAGGCGCATGGGCTTAAGCTTCTCGCGCGGGGCCTGTACCCGAATCAGGGCCATGTCCAGCGGCTCGGCCCGGCCAATCACCCGCGCCGGGTAGCTCCTGGGGTCGTTGTGGAAGCGCACCGTAATCTGGTCGGCTCCCTCGATCACGTGGTAGTTGGTCAGGATCAGGCCCTCCTGGTCGAGCACGAAGCCCGATCCTGTGCCCTCCTGGGGCTGGGGTTGCAAGAAGGGTGCAAAAAAGCCCAGGTCGCGGCCCATTTGCGGTGCGCTGCGTACCGCCACGAACACCACCCCGTCCCCGGTGCGCTGCACGATGTCGATGGTGTTGCGCTCGTTTTCCAGAAAGGCCCGGTTCTGGTCAAAGGTCTGCGCCTGGGCCTGCACCTGGGGTTCGCTTGCGGTCTGGGGCTGGCTTTTGCTCAGGTTCAACCAGGCCACCCCCCCACCCACAACCAGCAGAACACCCAGGGCTAAAGACGCATTTCTCATAGACATCTTAAAAACCTCCTTCATCTAGGGTAACCAATCACGGTGAAGACGGTGTGAAGGCGGATTATGAGAGTAGTGTCAGGAAAATACCACCGTCTTGTTGCCGTAGACGATGATGCGGTCCTCAAGGTGCCACTGCACCGCTCGGGCCAGCACGTTGCGCTCGAGGTCGCGCCCCAAGCGCACCAGGTCGGTTACGTCGTGCCGGTGCGAGACCCGGGCCACATCCTGTTCGATGATGGGTCCCTGGTCGAGCTCCTCGGTCACGTAGTGGGCCGTCGCGCCGATAATTTTAACACCGCGCGTATAGGCCTGTTTGTAGGGGTTGGCCCCCACGAAGGCTGGCAGGAACGAGTGGTGGATGTTGATGATGCGGCTGGGGTAGTGGGCTACAAACTCAGGGCTCAGAATCTGCATGTAACGGGCCAGAACCACCAGGTCGCTGCCCTGCAAGAGCTCGAGCATCCGGGCCTCGGCCTCCTCCTTGTGCTCCTTGTGAACCGGTACATGGTGGTAGGGCAGGCCAAAGCGCTCGGCCTCGGGTCGCAGGTCTTCGTGATTGGAGATAACCTGGGTGACCTGGCCGGGTAGTTCGCGGTTGGCGTGGCGCCACAAGAGCTCGAGCAGGGCGTGGTCGTACTTGGAAACCAAAATAGCGACCTTTTTGAGGTCGGCGGCATAGGCGATGCGCCAGTCCATCTCGAAGCGGGCCGCCACCCGCTCGGCAAAGGCCTTTTCCAGAATTTCCCGCGACACATCGAGGTGGGGGGTCTGAAACTCCAGCCGCATGAAGAACAGCCCCCCTTCGGGGTCTGTGGAGTGCTGGTCGAGCGCGGTAATGTTGGCCCCGTGGTTGAAGAGGAAATTCGAGACCGCTGCCACAATGCCGGGCCGGTCGGGGCAGGTAATGAGGAGCCGTGCGGTGGTGTCCGACTGCATATCGGCAACAGGCTAAAGGCTACCAGCGCAAAGCTCAAGGTATGAGAAGGATCGGGGCAAAGGAAGCAGGGCTCAGAAATTAGAAGATAATTCCCCGGCACACTCGTTCACGCTCATTTCGCACACACTGAAGCCCATGAAAAAGCTGTTGACCAGCCTAGTCATCGTGCTCAGCGCGGTGGGGTTCGCCCACCAACCCTTCTGGAACCCTGGTTCACCCACCTTGCAGCAGGCTTACAGGGTTTTGGAGCCAACGGTCTCGAAGGTGGTCACGGGCCAACTCGGCGCGGGCCAGTTGGGTTTCTATATTTTCGAGCTGGCGGCGGGCTTCGTGCTGGACTTGGGGCTCTTGGTGGGGGCCGCCTGTCCTGCGGCCTACCAGCCCCGGATCTGGCTGGTGGGGCCGGGTGTCCAGGGAAACCAACGCCCACCTTTCGCCATTCCCGAGGGCCTGGGGGCCAGGGTGTTTGAAGGGGGCTGGCGCGACTACCGGGGCCACGGCCTGGTGGCCCGCAAGGGGCCGGAGGTTCAGGAGCGACTGTCGGGTGGAACCTACTACGTGGTGGTAGAGGCTGGTAACGCGGCGGGCTACTACATGATCTCGCTCGGCGGCCTGGAAGTTCCAGGTGGAACCCCCGAGGGCCGGGCCGCGCTGGGGCGGTTCAATCGCTGCGGCTAGAATGGTTTCTAACGAACAACCTACCGGGTTCATTTTGCGTGCGCCCCACGGCATAATAGGCCTTTAGGTGGTATTATGGTAGTATAAAAGTCAAGACTTCTATCACACTATCGGAAGAAGTGCTCGCTGCTATCGACAAGCGGCACCCCAACCGTTCGGAGTTGATCGAAAACCTGGTGGGTAGGGAACTGTCTGAACAGCGCAAACGAGAGCGAGAGGCTCATGATGCGGCGTTGTACGCCAAATACGCCAATGAGCTCAACCGGCAAGCCCTCGAGTCGCTCGTGGATCAGACCGAGCCACGAAGCGCGGCGAGTTGTACCGCATCGAGACCAAGAACCTCGACGACCCCAAAAGACACCGGGTCTATGTCTTCGTGAGCCGCCAGTATCTGGTGGACAGCCCCCATTCCACCGTGGTTTGTGCCCCTATTTTTTCGCGCTACCACGGCATCAGCACCCAGGTTCAGGTAGGAATCCCGGAGGGTCTAAAGCACCCCAGCAGCATTCACTGTGATGACCTGACCCGCATCGAAAAAAGCCGCCTGACCCATTACGTTGGCCGATTATCTCCGGATAAAATAGCTGAGCTAAACCGCGCACTGGCAATTGCACTCGACCTACCAGAGCCGGAGGACTTTGCGCCCTGATACCAGATTCGGTCAGTTCGTCACCGAATGGTGTCTCGCCTCGACCACGCCGCGCAGAGGCGGCCGACCGAAGTTATCCGCGTAGCGGAGGTCAGTACCGCTGCATTACATCAATGGAACGCGATACCGCCCCTTGGAAGGGAGTCGTATTCTTGCCGACCCCAGGGAGGGACGAGGAGTGCTCGAGGATTTGTAAGGACAAACATCCAAACCCAGTACAAAAGCTTGATTGCTGAGCGCGCGGCGTAAGTCGTAGTGTACACACCACCCTCCGCAACGTCGGGGCATACCCACCGTTCGATGACGAACCAACCGAGCTTTTACACGGCTTCAGCCCGCTTGCGCTGGCTGGGGTCGAGCACCCGTTTGCGCAGGCGCAGGCTCTGCGGGGTAATCTCCAGCAGCTCGTCGGGGGCCAGGAACTCCAGGGCCTCCTCGAGGGTGAAGCGGCGCGGGGGAATGAGCCGGATGTTCTCGTCGGAGCCGGCGGCCCGGATGTTGGTGAGCTTTTTGTTGATGTTGACGTTCACGTTCAGGTCGTTTTCCCGCACGTGCTCGCCCACGATCATGCCCACATAGACCTCGGTGCCAGGCTCGATGAAAAAGTGGATGCGCTCTTGCAGGCGGTAGAGGCTGTAGGCGTAGGCTACGCCTGCCTCCATAGCGACCGCTGAGCCCGTGGTGCGGGTCTCCAGGCTGCCCACATGCGGCCCGTAGGCGTGGAAGCTGTGGCTCATCACCCCCTCGCCGGCGGTGAGGGTGAGGAACAGGGTACGAAAGCCAAACAAAGCCCGAGCAGGCACGGTAAACTCGGCCCGGATGCGGCCCTGGTCTTGCTCCATGTGCACCATCTGGGCCTTGCGGCGGCCTAGGACTTCCATCACCGGGCCAAATTTGGCCTCGGGCACGTCCAGCACTAAGTACTCGTAAGGTTCTTGAATCCGGCCCTCCACCTCCTTGAAAAGCACGCTGGGCTGGCCTACCGAAACCTCAAACCCCTCGCGGCGCATGGTCTCGAGGAGTACCGACAGGTGCAGCTCGCCGCGCCCGTGCAGCTCGAAGGTGTCGGGGGTGACCTCGATCACCCGCAGGGCCACGTTGGTCTCGAGTTCCTTCAACAGCCGCTCGCGTATCTGCCGGCTGGTCACGTACTTGCCCTCTTTGCCGGCAAAGGGGGAGGTGTTGGGGGTGATGGTGATGCTAACGGTAGGTTCGTCCACCGCCAGGCGGGGCAGGGCCTCGGGGGCCTCCTTGGCCGCGATGGTATCGCCAATTTCCACCCCCTCCATCCCGGCAATGGCTAGGATGTCGCCAGGGATGGCCTGGTCGACCTCGAGGCGCTCTAAGCCCCGGTGGGTGAAGAGGGCCACCACCTTAAGCTCCCGCTGGCCGTGTTCGCCCACTACGGTTACGAACTGGTTCTTGCGCACCGTGCCGCGGTGTACCTTGCCCAGGGCAATCTTACCCAGAAAGCTGGAGTAGTCCAGGTTGGCCACCCGCAGCTGGAAAGGCCCCTCGGCCACCTGGGGAGCGGGGATGTGGCTCAGAATGGTCTCGAACAGCTCGCTCAGGTCGTCCCTGGGCTCCTTTAACCAGGCCCGCCCCTCGCGGCCAATGGCGTAGAGGTAAGGGAAGTCGAGCTGTTCCTCGCTCGCGCCCAGCTCGGCCATCAGGTCGAAGGTTTCGTTGAGCACCTCGTCGGGCCGGGCGTCTTTTTTGTCCACCTTGTTGATAACCACGATGGGCTTGAGGCCGGCCTCGATGGCTTTTTTGAGCACAAAGCGGGTCTGGGGCATGGGGCCTTCAGCGGCATCTACCAGCAGCAATACCCCGTCCACCATGCTCAAGGCCCGCTCCACCTCGCCGCCGAAGTCGGCGTGGCCGGGGGTGTCCACGATGTTGATCTTCACGCCCTTCCATTCCACCGCGGTATTCTTGGCCAGGATGGTGATGCCGCGCTCGCGCTCTAAATCGTTGGAGTCCATAATGCGCTCGCTGCCCTCGTCGTGGCGCGAGAGGGCTTTGGCCTGCTTGAGCATGGCGTCGACCAGGGTGGTTTTGCCGTGGTCTACGTGCGCAATAATGGCGATATTTCTGAGTTCCATTTTTTCTCCGGGGGTATTGCCGCTGGTGGGCAACCCTGTCAGTCTAGCCGAAGCGGTGGGGTTTTGTATACCGCTCCTGGCGGCCAAGCAGGCCCGCCCACTGGGAGCAGACTCAACAGGCGGCGCTAGGTATGTCCACCTTCAAAATCTACCTTGCGATCAAGAGCTAGGTCTTGAGCCGCGACATTGCAACCCCCTTATACGAATTGCTCCAAACCCAAACCGTACATTTCTATCGTGGGCGCGCTTAGACCCCAGTTGCCTGAACCCCCAGAAGCAGGTCGGCGGCTTTTTCGGCCACCATCAGGGTGGGGATGTGGGTGTTGCCGCGCACCACTCCCGGCATGACCGAGGCATCCACCACATACAGGTTCTCGCAGCCGAACACCTTTAGATGTTCGTCCACCACCTGCCCCATGCTACAGGTGCCGGCGGGGTGG
The DNA here is from genome assembly GCA_036845585.1 of Meiothermus sp. Taxonomy (GTDB): domain Bacteria; phylum Deinococcota; class Deinococci; order Deinococcales; family Thermaceae; genus Meiothermus. Next base: position 22,302 of record DAIUDO010000011.1, read on the forward strand.
TATAGGGTCTGGGCGTACTGTCGCACATAGCGGTTTAGCTCGGCCTTGTCGCTCAAGCCGGCCTGTCGGGCGTGGGGTTGGCCACGGTAGGGGTCAAAGGCTTTCTGCTCAGCAATTTCGCGGGCCCGCTCCACCCCGGCCCGCAGCACCTCGAGGTCGGCAGGCTCGCTCAGGTAGCGAGGCTGGATCAGGGGGGCAGCCTCGGGGTCGGGGCTGCTGAGGGCGATGAACCCCCGGCTTCGCGGGGCAATCAGGGTGGGGCCGATGGTGAAGAAGTGACCCTCCTCGCGGTCGAAGCCATGGTTGCTAAAGAAGGCTGGCCCAAAGTGGAACTGCAAGTCCGGTGCGGGTGCGCCGGGCAGGACGCGCAAAAAGGCCCCGGCCTCGGCCACATTGCTCACAAAGGGTCCGCGCTGGGTGAACAGGTAGCGGGCGATGTTGGCCAGGGTCTCGGCCTTGTCCAGGCTGATGGCGGCCTTGCAGTGCCAGATGACCGGCAGGGCCAGGTGATCCCACAGGTTTTGCCCTACCGGAAGGTCTTGTCGGACTTCAATCTGGTGTTGCCGTAGCGAATCGGCAGGACCCAGGCCTGAGAGCATCAGGAGCTGGGGCGACTGAACCGCGCCGCTCGAGACAATCATCGCCCGACTGGCCCGCACCCGCCAGATCTGGCCCTGGTGGGCATACTCCACCCCGACCGCAGTCTGCTTTTCGAAGAGGATGCGGTGGGCCCTGGCCCCGGTTTGTACATCCAGGTTGGGTCGCGGTAGAGCGGGCCGCAGGTAGGCCGAGGCCGCACTGTGCCGGGCTCCGTTTTTCTGGTTTACATGGAAGAGGCCCACCCCTTCTTGCTTGGCCCCGTTGAAGTCGTCGTTGCGCTCGAGGCCACCCTGCACCCCTGCCTCGACGAAGGCATGGGAGAGCGGGTTGGTGTACTTGCGCACCTCCACATGCAAAGGGCCGCGGTCGCCGTGGTAGTCCGAGGGGCCCAGGGGATGAGTCTCGAGGCGCTTGAAGTAGGGGAGCACCTCGGCATACGACCAGCCGGGCTGGTGCCATTCGTTGTAGTCGAGGGGGTTGCCCCGGATCACAATCATGGCGTTGATGAGGCTGCTGCCTCCCAGACCCCTGCCCCGCGGCCAGTAGAGCCGGCGCTCCATTAGGGCTGGCTGGGGCTCGGTGTAAAAAGCCCAGTCGGCGCTGCTTTTGAAGAGCCTAGGAAAGGCAGCGGGGGCTTTGTGGTAGAGGCCCTGCTCGGGCTGGCCAGCCTCGAGCAGCAGTACCTTGAGGTCGCGCCGGGCGCTAAGCCGGTTGGCCAGCACACACCCCGCCGACCCTGCCCCCACGATGACGAAATCGTATTCGGGTCTCATTCGATGCCATTGTAGAACGCTCCAGGAAAGTGCGCCAAAAACACCAGGCGATTACCCGGTACCGGGTTCAAAAAGATAATCTTCCAAAATCAAAGCCTTCAGAGGCTGGATTGCGCCGCGCGCGGCGCAACCGGAATCCTAAAGCCCATCCCAACCCTCCTTACGGTCGGCGAAACCCGCATCTCCCTATCGGTCGGCGAAGAAAACAACTCCTTTCCAAGGGGTGGTACCGCGTTCCCGTGATGCGAAAAATCGGTACCGTGCTCCCGTAAATGCTAAATCGGTACCGCCCTCCGCTGCGCGGATATTTTTGGTCGTGTTGTTTCGTCACCAGATGCGACGAACTAACCGAATGTGTTACGGGAACGCGGTCTTGGGAATAGTGGGATTTGCACTGGAAATGCATATTTCGGGGCCTTCAGCGTATGCTTAACTGCCTCCAGAACGCTCGATATTTTCATGGCCAGAGGGTCTGCTGTTGCCGCTATTTTGTTGGGGCAAACCCCGCACAAACAAGTCGATCCCCTCTTGTAACAGCAGCTCTGCTGAATAACCCGGCATGTGCTGGGCAGTCATGTAGGCCCCGTGCACAATCGAAGCAAAGACTACCGCCAACGTTCGACCATGTCCAGGTGAAACTTCTTCCAGAACCTCCGCGAGCTGCTCGATACCCCGGTTCATGGCTTCTCGGGCCAGAAGCGTCGCTTCCCGATCGCCGCCTCGGCGGCTCGACTGAGCGGTCATGAGCGCGGTGAGCGGCTCTACTTGACCACGGTACGCCAGGGCCAAGGCCGTTAGGCGTTGGTGCAGGGTGCCCGGACGTGAAAGCGCCCGCTGAGTTTCCTGGGCGCCTTCCGCGAGCAGGGCCTCGAGCAGGGCCCGTTTGGATGCAAAGTGATGGTAGACCGCTGCTTTGGTCAGGCCCAGGGTACCGGCCAGGTCCTCCAGGCTGGTTGCGGCATACCCCCGCTCGGCGAACGCTTTGCGAGCACTTTGCAACAAAGCGCGGCGGGTGTCCATGTGACTATAGACTAAGCCCCTTTTTTCTTATCCTGGTGTGGTTCCAGCAACAGTGGCGGAAACCCCCTGCAAGCAACGTGTGGACACCCTGGGTTGTTCTGGTAGGCATTCTGATCCCTTCTTGCAGTTCACACTCTCGGGCGCACAGCGAAAAACGCCGTCGGGTGTATCCCTATTCATGGGAACCACTCTGGACTTTCTTTATCTGAAACAAACGGACTGCTGGTTTGTGAGAGCCTTCTAAAACAGATAGTTGACCCCGAACCGAATCTGGATTCCGAAAGCCGAGCCGTAAATGCCGGTGGCATCGCTGGCCAAATACAGGGTCGGAACCGCTTCAGCAAATAAGCCTGCGTCACTGGCGGTGCTGTAGTTGACTCCAGCTAGACCCCGAATCCCAAAAAAGTTCAACCCTCCCAAACCCACCCAGTTGCCTCCAAATCCTCCATACGGCAGCAGACGACCCGTTCCAAACGGGAACAGCAGGTCTGCCCCCAGCTCGAGGAAGTTCGGGCTTACACCTATACCTAGACTGGCCCTAGCCCCTAAGCCGCCGCCAAAGTTGTAGCTTCCGGCCTGCAACATCAGGCTGGTCAGCGGGGTGCCCTCTACCCATTGAAATACTAGGCTGGCCCCGGCAAAGGGCTTGGAGCTTTGCGCGGAAGCCGTCAGGCTCCAGAGGAGCAGCAAGACCGCCAGACGTTTGCGCATAGTGGTTATTGTATGGGGATTTGCTATTAGAACACAGACCCGCTCGACCCATGTTACCTAAAGATTTCATTAGCCAGCCTTAAGACTTCCCTCCGTGCCCAGTCCCTACACTGCGGTTCGTGCGCCCCTCCACCTTGAGCCTGATATTTTGGCTTCCGCTCCTGGCTGCCTGCGGTGGTCAGGGCATCATGCGACCCCCAGGTACTCCGCTGCCTCCAGCCCAACCGCCTGCCGAGACCTTTACCCTTAGTGCAGACCCCTTCAGCCTGCCCAGGAGGGGTAGGGCCACCCTAACGGTGCGGGTGACTTTCATCAGCAGCAGCATTGCCCGTGTGGCCTTGCGGTATCAGAGCAACACCGCCGGCCTCGAGGTCACCCCCATGGAGCAGAGCGTGTCCCGGGGCAGCTCGAGCACCCAGGCCGTCGAATTTACCGTGACCGACCGGAGCGTAGACCCCATGGAGACGAAGCCGTTTTTCTATATCTACGGTGTCGCCTGTACCAGCAATAGCTGCAGCAACCAGTCTCAACGCAGCGTAACGATTCAGTGGACTATGCCATAATGCCGCAGCAAAATACCCATTCGCTCAAAGCCGGTGAGCGGTCATGGGCTCACCGGCTTTGAAACAGGCCAGCTAGTTAATGGTGCCCAGTGCTCCCTCGAGCTCCACGTCCTGGGTGTGACCCCCGCGCACATACAGCCCACGCCAGGCATCCTCGGTGGTGAAGAAGCCGTCCAGGCGGAGGTCGGTGCCGGGTTTGATGTACTGCTTGAGGGGGGCGGTGCCGGAGCTACGGTCGCCCGGGATGTAGGGGCCATCGCCGTAGAGGTTGGTCTCGAAGTAGCCATCCCCGTCGGGGTCGAGCTCGGGTTTGTAGCGCAGCCGCAGGTTCATGATCTGCAGGGTGCGCCGGGTGCTGGAGGCGTTGTTGGTGATCAGGTCGGTGCAGTTCAAGCTATTGCAGGCGGTAGCGGGGTTCTGGATGTCGATGCCCATGCCAGGGCCGCTAAATTCCATCCCCAGCGCCTTGACCAGGCCACCGTCCCACTGCTCGTAACCGCTGTTGTTCGAAGCGATGCGGATACGCTTGGAGGCGCGGGTGCTGTTTTGCAACTGCTGTCCTATTTGTTCCTGGTTTACCTGCTGGCCGGTTCGGGGGTTGGTGCAGTTGTTGGTAAAGAAGGGGTTGTCACCCTGGTTCTGCCTCGAGGCCCCAAAATCGCCCTTGTAGTGGAGTTCGGCTAGTTTTTCGCCGGTGCGCCAGCGGGCCGCTACCACCACCACGGTGTGGAAGCGGGCACAAACACGCTGGTCGGTGCTGGTTTCGGAGTGGATGTTGATATACCAGCCAGTGTCGCCGTCGCGGATGGTAAAGCCCTTAAAGCCCTCGGCCCGCTCGGGCTGGTTGTGGGTGTACTGGGCAGTGTAGAGGAAGGGGGCCCGGTAGCCAATCAGGCCGGGGTCGGAGTTGTGGTCGTGGCGGTAGTAGCACCAGTAGACCGGGTCAATCTGGGGATGCCAACTCGGATAGTTGCGGCCATCGGGGCCTTTAGCCAGCCAGAGGTTATCCAGCCAGGAGGGGCAGGTGGTGTTGGGTACCGGCCGCTCGGTAATACCGTCAGGCAGACCGGGCTCGGCCGAAGGCTGCCCGTTACCCTCAGCCAGGAGCACCCAGTACTCGCCTCTGCCTTCGGGGGACCCCAGGCTAATCTCGCCGGCCCGGAAAGTGCGGGTGAAGGTGTTGAACTTTTTGCCGTCGCGCGCGATGGTCTCGCCCCGGCGCCAGCCCGAAAGCCACAGCGCAGAGTTCTCCCAGGCCACCACCACGGTGGCCTCGCGGGTCAGGGTCAGGCGCAGCCAGTCGGCACGGGTCGTGCTCGAGCCTGGGGTATCCAAAATGTCCCAGCCGGCATAGTCCGGGAAGCGGGGTCCAGAGGCTTGGCTGGGGTTGTTGGGGTTGCGGTTTTGATCGGCCTGTCGTGGCCAGTAACGCAAGCCACCGTAGCTGGCGGTTAAGCGCCCGTTGTTTTCACTGACCACCACATAACGGCTCAAAAGGGTTAGGGGCATGTTGGTGGGGTGTCGGGTGAGCGGTTCGGCCAGAAATGGACCGTTCGAGCTGTCCGGGGTGGGGTTGTCGGCATACTCGCCGCTGCCGCAGGCTCCCAGCAAAAGCCCCAGTCCCCCCAGCAGCGAAAGCATCTTCAGGTGTTGCATCTGATTTCCTCCTTGCCCATTTCGGGTTGTGATCAGCCCTCACCCACCAAAGTACTAGTACTTCAGAACGCAGCTTTTCTGGATTAACCACAGCTCAAGGGCCAGCCGGCAAACGCCTCAGAAAGCCCTAACCCAACTCACAAAAAGCCTTTGTGGCGTTACTTTCTTAAGGGACCATGGTAGGCCCGACCGCAATGCAGCCCGGGGTGTAGCGCCCTCGGGGGTCAAAGGGTGCACGGGGCTTTTTGGGGCTGCCACAAGAGAAGTGCAAGGCGGCAGGCACGATAGAATACACAAGCACATGGATGGCCAGCGTTTCTTCCAGAACATCGCCCACCAGATTGAAGCGCTCGATGCCTACCGGGCTGCCGAGATTAAAGCCAGGGTGCAGCGCTACCTAGACGACCTCTGGAGCGGGCTACAGGCGGCTTACCCCCAGGCCGAGGCGGTAGCCGAGCGGGTGGCCGTGGTCATCGGGCGCCAGCTGGCCCAGCGCCCAGCGGAGCTCCAGGCCCTAGACCTGGAGCGCATCCACACCCCGGACTGGTTCCAGTGTCCCATGATACACGGCTACATCGCCTACGCCGACCGCTTCGCGGGCAACCTCAAAGGGGTGGCCGAACATATCCCCTACCTCAAGGAGCTGGGCATCCGCTACCTGCACCTGATGCCCTTGCTGCTGCCCCGCGAAGGCGAGAACGACGGGGGCTACGCGGTGGCCGACTACCGCCGGGTGCGCCCCGACCTGGGCACGATGGACGACCTCGAGGCCCTCTGCACCGCGCTGCGCCGCGAGGGCATCAGCCTTTGCTTAGACCTGGTGCTCAACCACGTAGCCCGCGAGCACCCCTGGGCCGAGGCGGCCCGCAAAGGCGACCCCCATTGCCGCGGCTACTTCTACATCTTCCCCGACCGCACCCTGCCCGATGCCTTTGAGTGCAGCCTACCGGAGATATTCCCACACTTCGCCCCGGGCAACTTCACTTGGGACGACGATTTGAAGGGCTGGGTCTGGACCACCTTCCATAGCTGGCAGTGGGACGTGAACTGGAGCAACCCCGAGGTCTTTTTGGAGTACCTCGACCTGATCCTCTGGCTGGCCAACAAGGGGGTGGAGGTCTTCCGCCTCGACGCTATCGCCTTTATCTGGAAGCGCCTGGGCACCTCCTGCCAGAACCAACCCGAAGTGCACGCCCTGACCCAGGCGCTAAGGGCCGCGGTGCGGATTGCCGCCCCCGCGGTGGCCTTCAAAGCCGAGGCCATCGTGGCCCCCGAGGATCTGGTCGCCTACCTGGGCACGGGCGCGCACTACGGCAAGGTCTCCGACCTGGCCTACCACAACACCCTGATGGTGCAGATCTGGTCGAGCCTGGCCAGCCGCGACACCCGGCTCATGACCCAGGCCCTGCGCCGCTTTCCCCAAAAGCCTCCCTCCACCACCTGGGCCACCTACCTGCGCTGCCACGACGACATCGGCTGGGCCATCTCCGACACCGACGCTGCCGCGGTGGGCCTGAGCGGGCCGGCCCACCGGCATTTCCCTGGCTGAGTTCTACAAGGGCGATTTTCCCGGCTCCTTCGCCCGGGGCATGCACTTTCAGGAGAACCCCACCACCGGTGACCGGCGCACCTCCGGCAGCATGGCCAGCCTGGCCGGCCTCGAGGCCGCGCTGGAGTCGGGCCTCCCGCGCCTGGTCAACCTGGCCCTCGAGCGCATCCTTCTGGCCCATGCG
>DAIUDO010000012.1:0-8462 GCA_036845585.1 Meiothermus sp.
CCAGGCCCGACCACCCTGTGCGGCTAGAATCTCGGGCACATGGCCCGCCAGGGGGGAAGACTCCCGGGATGCCCGCTCCTGTGGGCTGGTGGCAACCCTGGCACTGCTGGTATAGCGTGGGGCCACTTTGGGCAAAACCAATCGAGGCAAGTAATAGCAAAACTGCAAGCCAACGTTTCATGAAGTTTCCTCCGCTGTGAATTCTACTCGCACCTTTTATGGGACATTTATACGTGTGCGGCTTTCACCTACTTGCTGGGGGGTGAGCCGGGCCCCGCTGGCATTGCGGATGCTGCCCACCTCTGCAGCCGTGATGGGCCGGTGGTCGCGTGGCAACAGTTTATCGTTGCCCCAGGCACTCAGGATGTGGTTGAGCAAGGTGGCGATCTGCTCATCAGAAAGCTGCGCAAATGCAGGCATGACCCCGTTGTAGGTGTAACCTTTGACCCGGACAGGACCCTGCATCCCGAAGAGGAGGGAGTTTATAAGATGGGCCCGTCCCTCGGGGGTCTTGATGAGTTCGGTGGTGTGTGCCGCCAGAGGCGGAAATGCCCCCACCCTGCCCTGCCCATTTTCCCCATGGCAGAACGCACAATTCTGCTGGTAGAGTTGTGGGCCAGACTGGGCCAGAGCCAGACCCAGCAGCACCAGGAACCCCGAAAATTTCCTCATAACCCGAGTATAGATCCGAACCTCGAGATAAAAGTAAGAAATGGCCCCCAAAAACGCATCGGTTAACCTTTGCTAAACGCAGAGGTTTGGTTGCAAAGTGAGCGCCGCACCTTGAATCCCGGAGGGCTCTTGGAAAAAATCCCGCACGCCTGGAACGCCGCAGAACTGTACGAAGCTCAATTTTTGCCAAGCGGAAAAATCGGAGCGGGCGGAGAGCGTACATCCAGTGTGCAAGTGATACCAGATTCGTTCAGTTCGGCATCGAGGGAGTACTCCACCTCAGAAATCTACGTTGCGATCCAGAGCTGGGTCATAAGATGCGCCACTGCAAGTCTCAAATGCAGATTCTGCTCAACCAAATACGCACCATTCTATCGCGGGCGCACTGGGTACCGAGCCAACCCGTCCGAAGTTATCCGCGCAGCAGAGGGCAACACCGATGCATTGCATCACGGGAATGCTCTACAGGCTTATTGCAATGAACGCGATACCGCCCCCCGGAAGGGAGGCGTTTGCTTAGCCGACCGATAGGGAGATGTTGGTTACGCCTACCGTAGCGAGGGGTGGGGTGTGCTCCAGGATTCCAGGTATGCCGCGCACGGCGCAACCAAGCCCTTGAGGTTCATGCTTAGGGGTGATCACTTTTTGAATCCGGTATTGATCGATTCAAAAAGCAGCTTTTCTGCCAGCTGAACAACTTCGTTCCAGACCAGCTAAGTATCAAACCCGTTTGAACAACAAGGTGGCGTTCATACCCCCAAAAGCAAAGGAGTTCGATAGGACATAGTCCACTTGTTTTTCTCTGGGGATATTCGGCACATAGTCGAGGTCGAGTTCAGGATCGGGGTCTTCGAGATTGATGGTCGGGGGCAGAATCCCCGATGCCAAAGCCTGTATGCTGGCAATGGCCTCGATGGCCCCAGCCGCTCCCAGCAGGTGACCGATCATGCTCTTGGTGGACGAGACCGAGAGTCGGTACGCGTGTTCACCAAAAACCCTTTTGATGGCCAGGGTTTCGGCCTTATCGCCAACAGGCGTCGATGTTCCGTGGGCGTTGATGTAGCCGACTTGCTGGGGGTTAATTTTGGCGTCCTTAAGCGCTGCTTGCATCGCCAGGGCTGCGCCTAGGCCCTCGGGATGAGGCTCGGTGATGTGATGGGCGTCGGCGCTGCGGCCAAACCCTACCACCTCGGCGTAGATGCGAGCGCCTCGAGCCTTGGCCCGCTCGTACTCCTCGAGCACCAAGATTGCGGCTCCCTCCGAGAGCACAAAACCATCGCGGCTCAGGGTAAAGGGTCGGCTGGCTTTCTCGGGTGCATCGTTGCGGGTTGATAGAGCCCGCATCACCCCAAAGCTGCCAATGGCCATCTCGGTAACCACCGCCTCGGTACCACCGGTCAGCATGATGTCGGCCTCGCCCAGTTGAATGACCCGCAGAGCATTCCCGATGGCGTCCGAGCCGGTTGCACATGCCGTCACGACGGTGGAGGAAGGCCCCATTAGACCATACTTCATGGCCATCTGTCCCGAGGCCATGTTGGCAATCATCATGGGAATGAAGAAAGGGGATAGACGGGTTCCGCCCTTTTCAAAGAGTACCCGGCTTTGCTCCTGCCAGGTCACCATCCCGCCGATGCCGGTGCCCACCAGGGTTCCGATGCGGGTGCGGTCTTCTTTGTCGAGTTCAAGACCCGAGTCCTGCAACGCCAGGTGACCGGCCACCAGCGCTAGCTGGGTGAAGCGGTCGAGGCGGCGCAACTCACGTTTATCGATGAAGTCTTCGACGCTAACATCGACCTCGCCCGCAATCTGGACAGGGTAACTCGAGGCATCGAAATGGGTGATTCGACGGATACCGGACTTCCCCTCGAGCTGTGCTTTGTGAAAGGCTTCAGCCCCAATGCCGTTGGGGGCTACCGGGCCAAGGCCAGTAACAACAACGCGACGCATGAGGCCCATTATAGACAAGCCCTCGGTGGATACCCAAGCAGACCTACCGGTTCACTCCGGCCCGAGCGATACCGAGCAGGCTGCAGGAAGCAATTACTGTCCTGCGGCTCTTCTCGTATACTAAACTTTGGTGATTTATGGCGGGTCATAGCAAATGGGCACAGATTAAGCGAAAAAAAGCCGCTAACGACCTCAAAAAAGGCAAGATCGTGAGCAAGTACCTCCGCCTGATCGCGGCTGCCGCCCGAGCCGGGGGCAGCACAGATCCAGCAGCTAATGTCAATCTACGCAACCTCATTGAGGCAGCCAGGAATGCCGATGTTCCCAACGACAACATCGAGCGCCTCTTGAAGCGTTTGGCCGGGGGCGACGACGAGGCCAGCCACTACGAAGAAGTGGTCTACGAGGGATATGCACCAGGGGGAGTAGCAATTATTGTGAACGCCCTCTCCGACAACCGCAACCGTACGGCTTCGGAGGTGCGTCACATTTTTAGCAAGCACGGGGGTAGCCTGGGAGCAACCGGAGCGGTCTCGTGGCAGTTTGACCGCCGGGGCTATATCTGGGTCGAGCCTAACTCCGAAGCAGCCCAAGAGGCAGCCATTGAGGCCGGTGCGCTGGATCTACAAGAAAGCGAGGAGGGCCTGGAAATCTATACCGACCCCCACGAGGTTTACAGCGTTGCCAACGCCCTTAAAGCCAAGGGCTTTAAGCCGGAAGACACCGAGATTACCATGGTGCCGCAAAACACCATGAGCTTAAGCCAGGAGGAGGCTGAGAAGGTGCTGCGCATGGTGGAAGCCCTCGAGGAGCTCGAGGATGTGCAAAACGTTTACACCAATCTGAACCTCGAGAACATCTCGGTAGAGGTCTGAGCATGCCCCTACCCGCTGGAGCGGTGTAGTACAACCCCACCTAGCCCGAAGTCGTTGAGCGGCTTCTGGCCATGGTTTGGGAGGTGGTACATGACTTCGCGGTGGGCTTCGAGCACGTGGGCAGCACCTCGGTGCCGGGGCTGGCTGCCTCGAGGCTTACGCTGCGTTGAAAAAACGCCTGGCCCAGGCACACACCCACAATGTAAACGGCTAGATTGAAGGAAAAAAACAGCCTGATTCTGGAAATGCTCGCTCGTGCAGGTCTCAGATCCGACCATGATTTTATTCGAGAGCAGAACCGTGCCAGAAAATAACCGTGCACCACAGGCTAGAGACACGGTGCGCCCATCGGCATATGGGACACTCATGTCAACACAGACCACGCCAATTACCCTGGACAACCGGACTGCTGGCCTCGATACCTTTCCCAGGCCACATGGGCATCCTTCAGGGCAAAGCCCCGGCTAGTCAGAAAACGCAAAGCCCGCTGCTTTTCTCCTCTGTGGCGGCTTATGTAGCGACTCAGCAAAGCTAGAGCCTCGTCAACCGGGTCGCTCTCGGCTTCCCACTCGGTCAAAACCTGGTCCACGATGCTGCGAGAAACACCTTTTTCCAGCAGCATGCGGCGCAGCTTGGCCACACCCCACTTGCCCGCATGAAGGCGCACATAACCCTCAGCGTAGCCCCGATCATCAAGGTAACCCAGCGACTTGATCTGGGACAAAACTGCCTCAACAACCTCTGGATTGGCACCTCGAGCCAGCTTTCGGCGCAGTGCCGACTCTGAGTAGGCCCGCGCGCCTAGGAGCCGCAGCGCATATAGAAAAAGGTCCTTGTGCCCATCAATGGCCATTCCTACTATTATGCCATGAGCAGAATAAGGACTCCTGGCAACTGCCAAGGGTATTGGGTCTACGGGCCAACAGGGGCATCAGGTATGTAATCGCAGGGGGGTCTCGAGCACCAGTTGAGGCCGGAAGCGTACCACATCCGCGGAGACAAAGTGCAGGGGAATCCCGTCCCATTCCTGGGGCAACCTTTGCGGGTCAGCCCCATGCAAATGTCCGTAGACCACGCAGGTAGGGCGGTACTGCTCTATGAGCTCGGTAAAACCGGTGGGGCCACCGGTAGGGCCATAAGGTGGATAGTGCATGGCCAGCACCAGATACTCATATTCGTGACCTTGCAGGGTTTTGAGCGAAAGGGCCAAGCGCTCGAGCTCTCGCTTGTAGATTTTTTCGTCCTCGGGGGTAAAGTTGTAGCTACCAGGGGTATCCCAGCCCCGACTTCCAGCCACCGCAAGGTCGCCTATGACCAGGGAATCGTGTTGCAAAGCGTGCATCCGCGGAGGCAGCACCTGACGCAGCCGGCTGATGGCGGGCCACCAGTAGTCGTGGTTCCCCCGCAGCAAAATTTTGGTACCGGGCAGGGCAGCAATATCGGCCAGATCGACCATTGCCTCGGGTAGCTTCATAGCCCAGGAGATGTCCCCTGCCACAATAACCAGGTCATCCTCGGTAACGGTATTTCGCCATTCCTCAAAAACTGCTTCGGGGTGCCCCTCCCACTCGGGCCCAAAGATATTCATGGGCTTGGGAAAGGCTTTGGACAGGTGAATGTCGGCAATAGCAAAGACGCGCATAAGCTGGCCTTGGAAGCTCGGCCGTTTGGGCCCGGGCAAACAACAGCAGTGTCCAGTGTCTAGCCTTATGCGCTGTGCGTCAAGGGTGGCCTCGGTACACAAGACCCATGCGGAGCAGATAACGAGAAGACCCGAAGCGGCCCAACAGCAAGCGATTGGCCGAAAGAAGTATGGTTTACGGCTGGCGACCGGGGTATCATCCAGGCATGATCACCGCGTTTGTCCTAATTCAGACCAGCCGCGAATCCACCGCCGAGACCGCCGAAGCAGTGGCCGAGATTCCCGGTGTTGCCGAGGTGTACTCGGTAACGGGTGAGTGGGACCTGGTAGCTCTTCTGCGCTTCAACGACTTTGAGCAGCTCGACGACATCGTAACCCTGGGCCTGCGCAAACTAAAGGGGATTGAGCGCACGCAAACCCTTCTGGCCTTCCGGGCCTACTCGCCCCGACTGCTCGAGCAGGGCTTCAATATTGGCAGCGAGGGGTCCTGAGAGCCCGATGTTTCGCTTATTCATGCTCATTCAGTTGGGGCTTCTGCTGGTTGGTGCAGGCTGGATGAGCCTGGCAGGCTACCCGGCAGTCCAGAAACCTGACCCTCTACGCGATAGTGTGGCGTTTACAGCACTCTTTTTCGGGCTCGCCGCCCTCGAGCGGCTGTTTTCACGCTTGTTTCCTATCAGTTTTCGGGCCTCCGAGGCCCTACACGGACAAATCGGGGCGATGATGCGCACACAGGGTGTCGGCCATAACCAGGCGCTGCTGTTGGCTATGGCCTCTGGCCTAGGCGAGGAGGTTTTTTTTCGCGGAGCCTTGCAAAATGCCCTGTTTGGTGGCTGGACTGGTGTGCTGCTCCAGGCTATCGCCTTTGCGGCGCTTCACCCCGTGCCTGATCGGAAGGCCTGGGCCTACCCCTTGTTTGTTTTCTGCGCCGGTTGGATGTTCGGAGCCGCGTACTTGCTTACCGGAAGTCTGATTCCAGGCATCCTGGCTCACTACATCCAAAATGCTAGGGGCTTTTACCAGCTCCTGGAGCAAGGCGAGGAGGGGAATAAGGCTTGACCAGGAGCGCTTCTGCCGGTTCGCGTGTGTGCGAGCATGCCATCTGCAGCCTGGAGAAAGCGGCCATCCCGGGGCAGACTGCCGGTCTACGGTACAATCACCCTAACTGTGAGCGATGCTGCCGACATTCAGTTACGTAAACGCAAGCATCTGGAGGTTTGTCTTCGCGAGCCTGTGGAGTACACCCGGCTCACCACGGGCTTAGAAAAATACCGGCTGCGCTACAGAGCTTTACCGGAAATCGCCCTTGAGGACGTAGACCTGACCACCCACTTCCTGGGCAAAACCCTCAAGGCCCCCTTTCTGATTGGGGCTATGACCGGCGGTGAGGAGCACGGCCAGCGTATCAACCTGGCCCTAGCCCAGGCCGCCGAACAACTTGGGGTAGGAATGATGCTGGGCAGCCAGCGGGTCATGTTGGAGCGCCCCCAAGCCAGGCCCAGTTTTGAGGTTCGTGAGGTGGCGCCCCATACGCTGCTGATCGGCAACCTGGGCTTGGTGCAGCTTAATAAGGGCTATGGCCTAGAGCAGCTCGAGCAGGCTGTCGGGCTGGTCGGTGCCGATGCCCTTGCACTGCACATCAACCCTTTGCAAGAGGCCCTCCAGGCAGGGGGGGACACCGAGTTTAGAGGGCTGCTGAACAAGCTGCGCAGCCTGCTGCCGCAGGTTCCCTTTCCGGTTGTTTTGAAGGAGGTAGGCCATGGCATTGGACGAGAGGTAGCCCAGCAACTTGTAGACCTGCCTTTCGCGGCCCTGGATGTTGCTGGGGCCGGTGGAACCAGTTGGGCCAGAGTCGAAGAACTGGTCCATCACGGTCGCATCCTGCACCCCGAACTGGTCGAAATGGGCATTCCTACAGCCCAGGCCCTGGTCGAGTGCAGGGCTGTCCTGCCTCACAAACCCCTGATTGCCTCGGGTGGCATTCGCAGTGGTAGCGATGCAGCCAAGGCCCTGGCCCTGGGAGCACAACTGGTGGCGGTAGCCCGTCCGCTGGTGGGGCCTGCTCTGAGGGGCCCGGAGGCTGTGAGGGCATGGCTTGAGAACTTTCTCCATGAGCTGCGCGTGACCCTCTTTGCCATAGGAGCCCGTACCCCGGCAGAAGCTTTTGGTCGTGTGGAACTGATTTAAGGCGCTTCGCAGGAGCGGTTACCGCCCTCCTCTAGGCCACCGAACCAACCGAATCTGGTGTTGTTTAGCAAACGAAAGAGTGGGTGGGGTTTGTTTCAAGATTTGAGCCGCCCCACGAGCAGCGCCGCCAAGCCCCTCGAGACCCTTGGTTTACATGCCAGCTTTTAGAGCCAGAGCTAATTTAGCCTCACCAGCTCGCGCTTTGCCAGGGCTTCTAGCTCGTCGCGGTAGATGGAAGGGGGCAGCGCCCGCAGAGCCACAATAGCCTGCTCGACTCGAGCCCGGATGGCCTCGGTGACCTCGAGGTCAGCCCCGCATTCGACCGCCAGCTCCTGCAGGCGGGCAATGTCGCCAGGGTTGCTGGCCCTGCGTTTGAAAATGGCCTCGACCTCGCGAGGGAAGGCCTCGAGCAAGCGCAGGGTAATCAGGGTAACCTTGCCTTCGCGTACATCGCCGCCGGCAGGCTTACCCAGCACTTCGGCAGTGCCCATCAGGTCGAGGTAGTCGTCGCGCATCTGGAAAGCCTGGCCGTACAGGGAACCGAAACGGGCCAAGGCCTCGCGCTTGAGGGTAGGCGCGTCTCCCAGCACGGCAACCCCTTCGCAGGCAACCCGCATGACCGAGGCGGTTTTCCCATCTATGATGCGTTCGTAGTTTTCCAGCGAGTAATCGTGCAGGGCCGCCATCTGAAACTGCAAGACCTCGGCTTCAGAAAGCTGCCGGGCGGTTTCCGCAAACATAGCAACCAGCTCCATTCGACCGGTCTGGGCCAGCAAGGCCATCAACCTCGAGAGCAGGTAGTCGCCCGAAAGTACCGAGACCGCATTGCCGTACTTGCGAAAAGCCGCCTCCTTGCCTCGTCGGGTTTCGGCATCGTCGACTAGATCGTCGTGCAGCAGCGAGGCTGAGTGCAGCAGCTCCACCGCCAGGGCCAGCTCCATGGCCCCAGGTACCCCACCCAGGGTGTTGCTGGCCAAAAAAACCAGCCGGGGCCTGACCCGCTTACCTCCGGCGGTGACCAGATCCTCCTCGATGAGCCGGACAAACTCCACTTCAGAACGCACCACCTCCCTGAGGCGGTCTTCAAAGTCCTGCAGTTGGCTGTCCAGGTCAAGGCTCAGATTCTTGATCACGGA
>DAIUDO010000012.1:8562-16122 GCA_036845585.1 Meiothermus sp.
AAGGGTTGATCAGGAAAGGGGAGGGCAGGGTAACGGTACGGATCGTGCCGTTGAGGCTCATGGCCTCGTAGCCGGTAATGGACAGGGTTCCAGGGTTGCTGGCAAAGGTCAGGGCGTAGCCAATTTTGGGGCAGGCATCCGCTTCCGTAGGCGGGAGGCACTCCGGTACACTCAGCCCTACGAGCTGGCCCGGCCCAGCAGACAACAGAATGCGCTGAATCTGCCCCGAGGGGCTCCCCAGGTAGGGTTGAATCTCGAGGTTGATTGTATAGCCACTGGCACTAGGGCCAAAGGATGTGACATTGAAACGCACGCTTGGAATACCAAAGTCGGTCACAAAGTTGCTGCACCCTGCCAGTGCAAATGCAACCACCATAAGAACAGTATGTTTTTTCATCCGATCATCTCCTCTCTCCATCTGGGGTTGAGCACGAAGAACGAAAGCCTGCTGAGTCCGGTCAGGAAGTCGACGTTCTCTACAGCCACTTCCCTGGGCACTTCCAGAACTGCTGGGGCAAAGTTCAGGATGCCCTTTATCCCCGACTCTACCAAACGATTGGCCACGGTTTGGGCCGAATCTGCAGGAACCGCCAGAAGACCAAATTCAATGCGCCTTTCGGCCACTGCACTAGGGAGGTTTTCCATGCCCTCCACGCGAAGGCCGTGGAAGGTCATGGTTACCTTGGAGGGGTCTCGGTCAAACAGGCCCCTTAGCTCAAAAATCTCGCTAAAACCAGGGTAGTCGGCTATGGCCTGCCCCAAGCGGCCCATGCCCACAATGCAAAGGCCCCATCGGCGGTTCAAACCGAGAATTTGCCGCAGCTCGCGGCGCAAAATTTGCACGGTGTAGCCAACACCCCGCGTGCCGTAGCTGCCAAAGTACGAGAGGTCTTTGCGTACCTGGAATGCAGTGACCTGGGCTTCTTCTGCCAGTTGCTCCGAGGAGGTACGGTTCACGCCCCGGGACTCGAGGTCTTCGAGAATCCGCAGGTACGTTACCAGCCGGGAAATGGCCGCGCTGGGCACTCTAGCCATAAAGAACTCCTGATTTGTGCATTTAGCGCACCTCCAACACCTCGAGGCCCTTGGCCCGCAGCGCGGCCCCGGCTGTATCCGCATCCTCGAGGGGGCCAACCCGAACCTTCACCCATCCCCCTTCTTCGACCAGAACCACCGGATAGCCCGCTTGCTGTACCATCCGAACCACCGCCTGGGCGCTCTGGGCGTTTCGGAAGGCACCAACCTGCAAGTAGCGGCCTGTGACGGTTGGCATTGCAGCCTGCGGCTGGGCCTGAGGGGTTGGGGGGGCGCTGGCCGCAATGCGGGAGATCTGTGGCTGGTATTGGGCCAGGGTATCGGCAACAGCCCGGGCGCGGGTCTGGCTGCTGTAGGGGCCCACCCAGACCCGGGTAAAGTCACCCGAGGCCTCGAGGCTCACCGGATAGCCTTGCTGTCGAAGCGTAGCTGCCAGACGTTCAGCGTTCTCGCGGTTGCTAAACGAGCCAGTGGCTATCCGCCAGCTTCCTCCTGCATCGGCAGTCAAAATCGGGCGTTCGGGGCGAGGGGCAGGCCGAGCAGCCTCTGGTTGCGCAGGCTGCGATGGCTTGCTCTCAATCCTAGGCGGAGCCGGCACGGGCTTGGCCGCAGGGGGTGCTGAGACAGGTGCTTGCGGCACCGGCAGAACCGTGACCACCGTTTCAGGCTCCTGTGAGGGGGCAGGCTGTTCCGCAGACGGGCTCTGGGGCTTAGATGGGGTGGGAGTGGGGGTGATTGATGGTCTGGGGGTTGTGGTTTGGGGCGTGGAGGTTCGTGGTTGGGGTGGAGGGGTTGTCGGGGTTTGCGGTTGGGCAGGCTGTGGAGGGGGGGCAACGGCAGAAGGGGGCACCTGCCCCCCCTGCGATCCGCCAAACGGATTAACTCCGACCAGGAAGAACACCACGCCGGCCATGATAGCCGCAACCAGCAGGAAAATGAGCGCATCGAGCCAGTTTGTTCTAAGCCAACCCATGCCACCAATCTACCGCAACAACTCCCTGGCGGGCGCATAGCCCAGATCGGCGGAGCGCTGCCAGGCCCGCCGGGCTTCGGCCACCCGGCCCAGCGAACGCAAGGTCAGGCCCAGGTTATACCAGGCCACCCCGTTGCGAGCATCCAAGGCCACCGCCTGCGAAAGCACCCGTTCGGCATCGGAGTAGCGGCCAGCCGAGTAAAGGGCTGCTCCCAGATTGGCCGCAGTAGAAGCGCTTGGGGCCAAGGCCTGTGCTTTTTCCAGCGACTCGGCCGCGGCTGCGTAGTCCTTGAGGTTGAACTGAGAGACCCCCAGGAAAAACCAAGCATCGGCGTTGTCGGGTTTTTGCTGGGCAACCTGGGAAAGGACTTCCGCGGCTTCGGCATAGCGGCGCAGGGTATAGGAAGACTTGCCCTGAAGGAACAGCGCATCGATCCGGTCGCTTCCCTGACTGGCTTTTACGGCCATCGAAGCAAAGCGACCCGACTCGGCGGCCTGGCCCAGACGGTCATAGGCTGTGGCCAGGCCTAACAGCACCTTGGGCTCGTCGGGGTTCTGGGTATAGGCGCTCTGGAACGACGCGAGGGCTCCGCGTGCGTCGCCATCGCGCAGACGGGCTACCCCGAGGTTGTACTGGGCAGCCCACAGCTTGGGGTCAAGGCGGGCAGCTTCCTGCAACGAAGCCAGTTGCTCACGGCCTTGTTGGAGGGTGGATTTTTTTAGCAAAAGCTGAGCCCGCGCCGAGTTGTCCTTGGCTGCCTCCAGTCCACGGTCGATCTCGCGTAAGGCACGCAGAGGTAGCCCCTGAGCAGTGTAGATGTCGGCAATTTGGCTGATGGCCTGGACGTTAGATGGGTCGGCGCTCAGAATCTGGTAAAGCACCGGCAAGGCCTCGAGGGGTTTGTTGGCCTTAACCAGGCTATCGGCCAGTAAGGCGGTGAGTTCAGAGTCGCCAGGCACCTTCTGCAAACCTTTGCGAGCGGCGGCGGTCGCGGCCTCGTGCTGCCCCTGGGTGCGCAGCGCTTTGACCTGGCCTACATAGGCCGGCTTCAGGTCGCTTGCACCCAGGCTGGCTTTTTCGCCTACCTCGACTGCTTTGGCAAAGGCCTCAGCCGCACCAGCGGCCTGACCCTGGCGGTCGCGCACGACGCCCAGGTTGAACCAGCCTTCAAACCGGTTGGGGTCGAGGGCGGTGAGCTGGGTGAATTCGAAGGCAGCCCCCCGCAGGTCGCCCAGACGGTAAAGGGCCAGACCCAGCCCAAAATGGGCGCTGTAGTTGGAAAAATCGCGGGCAATTACGGCCTCAAAACCCTGTACGGCCTCATTGAGCCGCCCTGCCTCGAGGGCCGCTTGAGCCTGCTGCAGTGTTTGCTGGGTAGGAGCTGGCTGACTTTGCTGCGCCCAGCCCAGCGAAAGCACCAGAAGCGCCGCACACAAAAGTTGTTTCATAGCGTCTCCTTCAAGTTAATCGTCATCTTGCGGTTCATTGTAGCACGTGAAGAAAGCGCACAAGCAGCAAATGCACCGGTTGTAAAGGAACTCGAGCTATTTTTTTTACCGGCATCTTGACCAAATCGGCTTCCCCAGCTAGTATGTAAAAGCTGTCACATGCAGCGCTCAGCGCGGGGTGGAGCAGTCTGGTAGCTCGTCGGGCTCATAACCCGAAGGTCATAGGTTCAAATCCTATCCCCGCAACCAAACAGGCCCCCTGACCGGGGCCTCGAATTTTTTTGGCCGGGGCTAGATCCCCCTGCGCGTTTTTTGCGCCGGCTGGGAATGCTGTGAGATTCGGTTAGCTCGCCACCGCATGGTGGCCTTGCCCCGCCTGTGCCGCACCATGACCTGGCGTAAAGGCGACCGACCGAGGTTATCCGCGCTGCGTAGGGCGATACCGCTGTATTGGATCAGCGGTACGCGATACGGCCGGAAGGGAGACGCACGCCTCGCCAATCCGCTTGCCGAGATTTTCGCTTCGCCGATGCGCTTACTTCGCCAAGAGGTTTGTTTTGCCGAGCGAAGCGAGGGGTGACGCTTGCTTCGCCGACCGTAGGGTCGTGGTGAACTCTGGGATTCCAGTTGCGCCAAAGCGCGGCGGCACTGAGCGGAACCGCCCAAGGGCACCCAGCCCACCGGATCGGATGTGAGCAGGCATCAGGTTGTAGCCCATTCTTCCCGAGTAATCTCCATGGGAACAAACTCAGCTCGAGGGGTCAAGTTGAAACCGAAGCGGGACGCTGGGCTCGGCGGGTTGCTCACGTAGCGAAATCCGGATTTTTCGAAGGCGCGCTGGGCACGAAGGTTGTGTTTGTAGGTGCGAAGCTTTACCTTTTGCAGTTGCAAGGTGCGGAAGGCGTACTCCAAAACAGCCTTCACCGCATCGGTACCGTAGCCCTGTCCCCAGCGGTTCTTAGCGCCAATCAGGATGCCCAGCGTGGCCTCGGAGCGGGTCATTTCGTAGAGCTCCACCGTACCCAGCCACTCCCCTTTTTCATCCAGGATCCCAAACCCCACCCGGTCGCCCCGGCTGACCTCCCCCATCACCACCCGCTTGAAGAGCCAGAGTGGCATTTTGAGCGGGCGGCTCCCGTTCCACTCGGCAATCTCGGGATCGCGGAAACACTCGTAAAATCGCCGCCACTCGGTCTCGGAAAGGGCTTCGGTAAAGGGCTTGAGGGTTACCTTTCCATAGCGGGGCCAGGTGTTGCTTACCGTCACGGCTTTAGCATACGCCAAAGGCTCGAAGCGCTGGGTCAGCGCACCACCCCAGCCCTCCTCCAGTCATATCCGCTCCAAATCCGGTTGCAGCTGCCAGGGTCCCATCGCTGTACCAGCCATTCGCACAAATAGCTCCAGGTATACTCATGGACGTTGAAATTGGGGTCAAACGCCCGCATCAACTGTGACAAAATAGCTCTGAGACCTATGAAAACGGAGGTTTCCATGCCACTTAGAAACGCTTACCGCCCCCCTGGAGATGCAAGCCTCTGGGAAAGCTTCTTGCGTCGCCTGGAGGCGACCATCCGGGTAGCCAAGATCCACCCAGCAACCATTCAGTACCTGATTCATCCCAAGCGCTCGGTGGGGGTTTCCTTACCGGTGGTCATGGACGATGGCAGTGTGCAGAATTTCACCGCCTACCGGGTCATCCACAACATCGCACGCGGCCCGGCCCTGGGTGGGGTGCGCTACCACCCCGACGTAGGACTGGGTCAGACCTGCGGGATGGCCGCCTGGATGACCCTCAAGGCGGCGGTCTTTGGCCTTCCCTTTGGGGGCTCGGCGGGCGGGGTGGCGGTCAACCCGGCCAAGCTATCGAGGCGCGAACTCGAGCGTCTGTCGCGCCGTTATGTGACCGAACTTATCGAGCTAATCGGACCGGACGAAGATGTGCTGGCCCCCGATGTGGGCACCAACGAAACCGTCATGGCCTGGTTTCAGGACACCTTCACCATGACCCGTGGCCAGACCGCTCTCAGCGCAGTCACGGGTAAACCAACCCAGCTCGGCGGGGTAGCCGTCAAGGACGAAGGTGGCGGGCAAGGGCTGGTGTATACCCTCTCCGATCTGGCCCGGGTCAACGGTTGGCCGTTGGCCGGCGCCCGAGTAGCCATCCAGGGCTTTGGGCAGGTGGGCAGTGCGGTGGCCCGCTACGCGGTCAAGGAAGGGCTGAGGGTGGTGGCCATCTCGACCAGCCAGGGCGGGGTGTACAACCCCGAAGGTCTCGATGTTGAGGCCCTCCAGCGGCACCACGCCGAACGTGGCACCCTCGAGGGCTTCCCTGACAGCAAGCCCATCACCAACCACGAGCTGCTCACGCTCAAGGTCAACTATCTGATTCCAGCCGCAGTCGAAGGTGTCATCAATGAGCACAACGCACGGCAGGTGGCAGCCCAGGTCGTGCTGGAAGGTGCCAACGGTGCCATCACCCCCGAGGCCGAGTACCTGTTAAAGCTCCAGGGAGTCCAGGTTGTACCGGACATCCTGGCCAATGGCGGTGGACTGGTGCTCTCCTACCTCGAGTGGGTACAGGACCTCTCGATGCTGTTCTTCGAGGAGGGCGAAGTGCAGCAGAAACTGCGCGAGTTCGTACACCAGAGCCTGCAGGCGGTGCTCGAGCGGGCCCAGCCGTTGCAAGGCGACCTGCGGGCCGGTGCGTATGCCCTGGCTCTCGAGCGCATCAACGAGGCCAGTCGGCTGAGGGGCGTTTACCCATGAAGCAACCGGTCTAATCCCCTACCCGATCCCGCATCCATACCAAGCGACTACTGGAGGAGATATGAAATCTGAACCCCTTTCTTACATTTGCAACGACAACATCGGCCCCTGGGAGATCTACCTCGCCCAGGTGGACCGCGTAACCCCCTACCTGGGCAAGCTGGCTTTCTGGGTCGAGGACCTCAAACGCCCCAAGCGCATCCTGGTGGTGGACGTACCCATCCAGATGGACGATGGTTCGGTGGCCCACTTCGAGGGCTACCGCGTGCACCACAACACCTTCCGCGGCCCGGCCAAGGGAGGCGTGCGCTACCACCAGGACGTCACCCTCTCCGAGGTGATGGCCCTGGCAGCCTGGATGACCATCAAAAACGCGGCGGTGGGCCTGCC
The DNA here is from genome assembly GCA_036845585.1 of Meiothermus sp. Lineage (GTDB taxonomy): Bacteria > Deinococcota > Deinococci > Deinococcales > Thermaceae > Meiothermus. Next base: position 15,176 of record DAIUDO010000012.1, read on the forward strand.
CTATGGCGGAGGCAAAGGGGGTGTGCGCGTCGACCCCCGCAAACTCAGCCCTGGTGAGATCGAGCGCCTGACCCGCCGCTACACCTCCGAAATTGGCATCATCATTGGCCCCGACAAGGATATCCCGGCCCCCGACATGGGAACCGGATCCCGCGAGATGGCCTGGATGATGGACACCTATTCGATGAACGTGGGCCGCACCGCACCGGGTGTGGTTACCGGCAAACCCATCTCGGTGGGCGGTTCGCTGGGACGTCAGGACGCCACCGGGCGCGGAGTGTTCGTCACGGCGGCAGTCGCAGCAGAAAAAATTGGCCTGCCTGTGGAGGGCAGTCGGGTAGTTGTGCAGGGGTTTGGCAACGTTGGCAATGCTGCAGCCCGCATCTTTCATGACCACGGGGCCCGGGTGGTGGCGGTTTCCGATGTGACCGGGGCCATCCGCAACGACGGAGGTATCGACCCCTACGACCTCACCCAGCATGTGCGGGTGATGGGCGGGGTGAAAGGCTATCCCAAGGCTGAGCCCATTCCGGCTGCCGAACTTCTGTCCACCCCCTGCGAGTTCCTGGTACCGGCAGCACTGGAGAAGCAGATCACCGAGGCCAACGCCTGGAAGCTGCAATGCAGGGTGGTAGCCGAGGGCGCAAACGGCCCCACCACCCCCGCTGCCGATGACATCCTGGCCGAACGGGGTATTGTGGTCATTCCCGATGTGATTGCAAACGCCGGCGGCGTGACGGTCAGCTACTTTGAGTGGGTGCAAGACTTCAACAGCTTCTTCTGGACCGAGGACGAGATAAATGCCAGGCTCGAGCGCCTGATGCGGCAGTCGTTGGGAGCAGTCTGGCAGGTGGCTCAGGACAGGAAGGTCACCCTGCGCACGGCAGCTTACATTGTGGCCGCCACCCGGGTGCTCGAGGCCCGCTCGCTGCTGGGTTTATATCCAT
>DAIUDO010000012.1:16222-20029 GCA_036845585.1 Meiothermus sp.
ATTGTGGCCGCCACCCGGGTGCTCGAGGCCCGCTCGCTGCTGGGTTTATATCCATAGAAAGCAGAGCGCCTGGTTTCGCCTGCGAAAAACCGGCTCGCCGGGGCCTGCCGTTTGGTCACGAACCGACCCAATCATAGCGGGTTCAAAAAGTTAGGCCATAAACCAAATACCCGCAGAGGCTTGGTTGGGCCAGTCGGCCCGACCAGAATCCAAAAGCAGACCCTACCCCTCCCTCCAGTCGGCGACTCTCTCTCGAAGGGCGAGAGCGTGTTTCATCGCCCTCCGCGACGCGGATAACCTCGGTGCTGCAACAACCGAATCTGGTCTCAGGAATTACGACCTGCGGAATACGACTAGCTCCCGCGCAGCGCCCGCTTGAAAATCTGGGGGGCAAACTCCGCCAGCGCCCGCAAAAATCCGCTGGCACCCCTGGCCCTACCGGGGGTGATGTAAACCGGAACCCCAAGATTCTCGGCCTCCAGGCGCACCGGCTCGGAGAGGTCGTGGCCGACGTAGCTGCTGATGATGATTAAACCGTGGGCGCGCTCCAGACGGCTTTGTATGCGCCGGATAATCTCGCGCCCGGCAGCGTTGCCATCGGAGTCGAACCAGTCGAGCCTGAGACCCTGGGCCTCGAGGTGCGGCATCATGCGGCTGCGCAACTGGGTATGGCCACCCACGACAATCAGGTACTCGCCGTGAAAGCGCGGCAGCCCTTCACGCAGCAGGCGGTCCGGGGTGGCGCCGGCCAAGGCATCGGGGGTGCCCTCGAGCTTCGCAAGCGCCTTGGAAGTGGCCTTGAGTTCCTCCAGGTAGAGCCGCAGCTCGGGGTCGGTGGGGTTTAGGAAAAGCAGGTTGCGCAGAATTTCGCGGGAGAGCTCGAGGTCTTTTTCCCAGTAGTACGCTGCCTCCAGCGCCTTTCGCCAGGTCTGGGCGGCCCTCTGGTAGGCTCCGGTGCGCTCATAGTGTTCGGCCAGATCGTAAAGCACTTCCAGGGCCTCCGGATTGCGATCCAGCTCCGCAAGCAGCAGCTCCTCGGCCCCTTGGACGTGTCCGGCATTGTACAGCGCAGCCAGATACTGCCCCCGCACGGTCTCGGCCTCGGTGCTCTGGGAGAAGCTGCGCGAGAGAAGGTAGGCCAGCTTGAGGTGCTCCAGGGGCGGCTCGAGGGTGCGCTCGAGGCCTTGCACCAGCATGCGGAAGGCCTCCCAGGGTCCTTCCAGGGTCTCGACCAGTTTCAGCACCGGCTCTACATCCTGAAAGTGCTGCAAGCCAGCTTCCCGCACCCGGCCCAGAAACTCTCGAGCTAGCACGGGCTCATCGGCTTGCAAGGCTTCCTGGGCTAGCCGGTACAGCATGGGTATCGGGTAGCCCCGGTGGGCATAGGCCCGCTTGTGATCACCCAGAACCTCCCGCATCGGACGGCCCAGCGAACGCTTGGAGATGGCCAGCAGGTGATAGGCCAGACCGGCAGGCTCGCCTCTGGACTCGCGGGCGGCCCGCTCCAGGTAGCGCACCGCCTCGGCATGGCGCCCCTCGCGGTGGCGCAACATTCCCAGGGCCAGCAGGGCGGTGGCGTCTTCGGCCCGTGCCACGGCGTCGGTCAGGTAAGGCTCAACCTCCTTCAGATCGCCCAGCGGCACACCATCCAGGGCTTCCGGTCCGCGCACCTTGAGCCCGACCAAGGCCAGACCTAAAGCACCGTGGGACTCTCCAAGAACGTACAACCGCCGGGCATAGCGGGCGGCCCGGCCCCACAGGCCCTGCTGCAAGGCGGCCTGTAAGCCCAGTCGCAGCAGCCCCCGGGTGAGCAGATCGGGCGAGAGATCCTCCACAAACTCCACTCGGCGGCTGGCCTCGCTCCAGTCCCCCTCACGCGAGAGCCGCAGGGCTCGCTCCTCGGTACGCTCGAGGGCCATTTTCAAGTACACCTCGGCCTCGGGCAAACCACATTCGTATAGCTGTCGCAAAGCTTCCGACAAGCGCCCCAAGCCCAGGTAGACCTTACCCAGGGCCAGCTTGAAGCGCCCACCTCGGCTGGCCAGTTCCTCCAGGCGGGGCAGGGCCCGCCGGTAATCCTCCTGTTCGGCCCAGCACAAGACCCGCAGATCTTCCGCATCGGGGTGGCTAGCCAGCTCCAGAGCCTCATCGGCCTCGGCAAAGCGCGAAAGAGCCCATAGAGCCCGCCCCCGCAGGTAGCCCAGTTCACCCACCGCGCCTGCGGGTATTCGGGCCAGCACCTCCGCAAAAGCACCCCCCTCGAGCAAGGCCCAGATTTCGCTGCTGGATGGCAGTGGACTGCCCTGCTGCGCAGACCCGGTGCCGGCGGAGGCCGGGTGAACCGCTTCAGGGACGTGGGTCTGCACCTCCGGCTGTTGCAACGCGGTAGGCATCCGGGCCAGGATAAGGGTGTACTCGCCCTCACCCACCTGCTCTACTTCTGCAAAGCCCAGCCGCCACAGAGCACCCACAACCGCCTGGGGATTCTTGCCCAGAAATGGGCCATGCCCATAGGCCAGCACTCCACCCGGCTTAAGCAAACCCTCCAGGCCCCGTAAGCGCCGCAGAAGGTCGAAATGCTGCCAGTAGGCTGCCTCGTCTAAAGTTGCCGGCAAGGCACCCAGATAGCCCTCTGGCATGCAGGACAGCAGCAGTACCGCGTCCATCGCAGGCAGGTCCTCCAAACCCGTGGCCAGGGGAAACCACCCCTCGTGCCAGTGCACGCTATCTCCGGTGCGGGCCCGCCCCAGCGCGACGGCCTGCGTCACCCCCTCCAGGGCGTGCCATTCCAGATCGGGTCGGGTCTCCTGCAACAGTTTGACCAGGGCTCCCGTAAAGGCCCCCACCTCCAGAGCTCTCCCCTGCTCGGGCAGGTGCTGGGGCAAAACCTCAACGTAAAACTCGATGAAAGGTAGGTGCATTGCATACACAAGCGCTTCTAGACGCTCCCGCGGGTGGCTGAGCAGCGCTGCATAGAAGTCTTGCACCGCCTGCCGGTTACCCGCATCCGCTTCCAGATAGCCTTTCCAGGCTTTAAGAATCGGTCTTCGTCGGGCTGGACTCCCAATCCGCCGGGCCAGTTCGCTCTCGAAGCGCCCCGGCGAGAGGGGGGCCTCGAGGTGAAAGTGAGTACGAAAGTAGCGCTTGACCTGGGTATCCATCCACAATCTCCGCTGCTGGGAACCTGGTGCCGAATAGCTATGCTTTAGTACACTACCCGCATTACTTGGGCCGATTCATACATGAATATAGCGTATTGTAAAAGTTTCTATCGTTCTTGGAATGAGAGGTGATGCAAGTTTCTTCCCCACAGCACCCACATAATATTGCATGTTTACAATTTTCTCTGCATAAATTAACATTTGTCGGCGTCCTGGTGCACACCGATCTACGCAATCTTCAATACGCCTGGTACCAGAGATTATTACAGTACCGAATGGCGGCTCGCCTCTGCTGCGCCGCACCCTGGCGCGGGCACGGCGACCGACCCAAGGCGCAGCAGAGGGCCTTATCCTTCACCGCATCGATGGGACGCAATACCACCCCCTGGAAGGGAGTCGCCGTCTGCAGGGAGGGCTGGGGGTGTGCTCTATTCAAGCGGCGGTCTACTCGAGCGGCCAGAATCCTCTTCACACGGCACAAACCGCAGCAGTTCCCCTGGGCGCAACTGGGCCAGCCTAGGCAGGTCGGCAGGATGCACCAGGGCGGGTTTGGCATAGCCGCCGATCCGGCCCCGGTCATTGAGCAGCACAATGGGCTGCCCCTGAGTGGTGATCTGCACTGCCCCGAGCGGCGTAGCTTCGCTGA
>DAIUDO010000012.1:20129-27990 GCA_036845585.1 Meiothermus sp.
ATGGGCTGCCCCTGAGTGGTGATCTGCACTGCCCCGAGCGGCGTAGCTTCGCTGATCAGTTCACCTCCGGGAACCTCCGGCCCGGACAGGCGCAAACCCATCCGGTCTCCCGAAGCCAGTTCATAATGCGCCGCACACAGGGCCTCCATGGCTTCCCGGCTGTACTGCGGCCCAGGGAGCAGACGGATGCAGGCCGGGCTGAGACCGCCCTGGTCGTATCCGAATCCCCCCCGTACCGCCCTGGGCTCGGCCACACCCAGCACATCGCCGGCCTGAAGGGCCCGCCCGATCAAGCCCTTGGCATCACTGCTGGCGCTCCCCCAAAACTGCTGGCTTTCGATGCCCCCGGCCAGCGCCAGGTAGCCCCGCACCCCCTCGGCCAAAGGTTTGAAGCTCAGCACATCGCCTTTTTGCAAGACGAACGACTGGGCTCCCCTCACCGGCTCGGCGTTCACGAGCGGAACCAGACCATATCCGGCAAACGCAACCACCACCGGTGAGAGCACCTCCAGAACCGGGCCTTGGAGGGTAAGTTCGAGCAGGGGAGTACCGGCCGGATTGCCCACCAGCCGATTGGCTATTCTGGCCGAACGTGCGTCCAGTACCCCAGAAGCCGCCAGCCCAAACCGCCCCGCGACCCGGCGCCCATCGTCCATCACCAGATCCATTAAGCCTGGCTGTTCGACCCGCAGGACTGGAAAACGCGGCTCCGCTGGCAGCAGAGGCCGCTCAGCCGGTACGGGCGGGGTGGGCCCCTCGGCGGGCACAAAGCGCACCTTGTCGCCGGCTTGCAGCAAAAAAACCTCTTCTCGGTGTGGGTTGTAGACCTGGGTTAGCGCGGTTCCGATCAGATGCCACCCCCCCGGCGAGGGCAGTGGGTAAATGCCGCTCTGGCTTCCCGCAATCGCCACCGAGTGCGCAGGCACAGCGACTCTGGGAGTCTGGCGGCGAGGAAGCCGCAAGCGCTCATCCAGGGGCCCCAGAAAGGGAAACCCTGGGGTGAAACCGGTGGCGAAAACGTGATACTCGAGCTGGCTGTGCCGCTTGACCACTTCCGCTACGGACAGGCCGGTCTGATGAGCGACCCATGGCAGGTCCGGGCCATCGTAGCGAACCTCAACTTGCACGCTTTTTCCGCTTGAGTAGGCTGGGAGGTCTGCAAGATGCCCGCGCACCCAACGCTCGACCCTGGACCTCCTGACCCTGTCGGCATCGAACTCCACATACAGATTCACGTAGCCCGGCACCAGGTCGGTAAGGCCGGGCAGCGGGTCGGCCAGCAGCCGCTCGCAGAGCGCCAGGAGTCGGGCGTTGGCAGATAGGTCAAGTTGTTCGGCAAAGCGCAGGTAGAAGCCAGTAAGGGTCATTGTGCACTCGGAAAATGGTGTAGGGGGAGGTTTTAGTAGGTTCGGATGCGAATGCCCTCGGCCTGCAGGGCCAGCCGAATGGCTCTGGCAATCTCTACCGCACTGGGGTTGTCGCCGTGGATGCAGAGGGTCTGAGCCCGTACAGCTACCGACGCCCCGTCCACCGTTTCCACCTCGCCGCAGACGACCATCTGGACCGCCCGCCGGGCGGCCTCTGTGGGGCTGTGAATCCAGGCACCGGGCGAACCCCTGGGGGCCAGCCGTCCGTCCGAGCTGTAGCCGCGCTCGGGGAAGGCTTCGCAAACCGTACGGATCCCCAGCTTCTGCGCCTCGAGCTCGAGGGGCGTGTTGGGCAACACCACGAGGGGTATATCGGGGTCAAAATCTTTCGCGGCCTGGGCGATGGCCCTAGCCGTCTGGGGGTCTTTGGTAGCCCGGTTGTACAGCGCTCCGTGGGCCTTGATGTGGTGCAGGGGTAGGCCGGCCACCTTCAAGAATGCGCTCAAAGCCCCCACCTGATAGAGCACATCGGCGTACACCTCCTCGGGGGTCGCGGCCATCTCCCGACGCCCAAACCCCACCAGGTCGGGAAAGCCGGGGTGCGCCCCCACCGCAATGCCGGCCTCTCGAGCCAGCTTCAAGGTGTGCTGCATGGTCAGGGGATCGCCGGCATGAAACCCGCAGGCCACATTGACCGAGCTAATCAGTGCAAACAGCTCGGCGTCGTGGCCCAGCTTCCAGTTACCAAAAGACTCGCCGGCATCGGCGTTCAGATCTATCTCCATAGGGTCTCACGTTTCAACCAGGCCCTTGCAAAAGCTGCCCCTGCCAGGGCGGATTGCAAGCAGCCGGGCAGCTTATCGTGGTTCTTATGTCTAGCAGCCCGATGTCTGGCCGCTTACCCGCTGGTCATAGTGCGCGGCAGCCAGGTCACGATGTCGGGGAAGATCGTGATGAGCGCTGCCGCTACCAGAAGCATAAGCAAAAACGGCAGGGCCGAGTGGGCGATGACGAAGATGTTGCGACCCGACAGGCCCTGAATCACAAACAGGTTGAAGCCTACCGGCGGGGTGATCTGGGCCAGCTCTACCGCAATCACCAGGAAAATACCGAACCACAAAAGGTCAATGCCCACCGCCTTGGCCAGCGGCAAGATGACCGAAGTGGTCAGCACGATGATCGAGATGCCATCCAGAAAGGCTCCGAGCACCAGGAACAGCACCATCAAGACCGCTAACAAGGCATATTTGGAAAGCCCCAGCTCCCCCACCCAGGCAGCCAGGGCCGCGGGAATACCGGTAAAGCCCATGGCGATGCTCAACACCGCAGCACCAGCCAGGATAAAGCCAATCATGCTGCTGGTACGCACCGCACCCATCAGGCTATCCAGGAATCCCTGCCAGCTCAGGCTGCGGCCCAGACCGGCGATGATCAGCGAGCCCAGCACGCCCAGGCTGGCGGCCTCGGTCGGGGTGGCGATGCCCGCATAAATAGAGCCAATTACCGCAACCATCAGCAGCAGCACCGGCAGAATTTTGAGCAGGCCGCGCCACCGCTCGCCCCAGGGCCGGGGTGGGTCGGCAGGGGGCATCTGCCCGGCATTCAGCAGGCTCGAGAACACCACCCAGCCCATGAACAGCAACATCACCAGCAGCCCTGGCAACAGCCCGGCGATGAAGAGACGGGCCACCGAGACGTCGGCGGCGACCCCATACACAATCATCATCACCGAAGGCGGAATCAGCAGGCCCAGGGTGCCCGAACCGGCCAGGGAGCCGAGCACCATTCGTTCCGGGTAGCCACGCTTGAGCAGCTCTGGAAGGGCAATTTTGCCCACGGTGGCGGTCGTCGCCGCCGAGGAGCCGATCACCGCTGCAAAGATGCCCGAGGCCAGCACGTTGATGTGCAGCAGACGGCCCGGAATTTGCCGCAGCCAGGGGGCCAGCCCCTCGAATAGGTCGGCGGCCAGACGGGTGCGGTAGAGGATCTCCCCCATCCAGATGAACATCGGCAGCGCCGCCAGCGACCAGCTCGAGACCGAGGTCCACAGGCTGCTGGCCACGCTGGGCCCTGGAGGGGTGGTGGTAAAGAACTGTAGCCCTGCCCAGCCCACCCCCAGCAAGGCCAGGGCAATCCAAACCCCACTGCCCAGAAGCACCAGCAGGAGCAGCACCAGAAAGAGCGCAACCTGGGTCAGCTCCACTGGTTTACTCCATTCCCTGGCTCTCAGCCAGATAGGGGGGCCACTCGCCCCTGAGCAAGGCCACCAGGGTATCGGCCAGCGCAATGGTAAAGATGGCCATCCCCAGGGCCAGCAGGCTCTGGGGAAGCCAGATCGGGATGGCCAGCAGGCCCGGCGCCAGGTCGCCGTAGCGGTAGGAGTCGAGCACCAGGCGGGCCAGGGAAAAGGTGGCGTAGCTCGAGGCCACCAGCGAGAAACCGCCAATCAGCAGCTCGAGGCCCCGCCGTACCCGGCCCCGCAACCGACCCACCAGCACCCCTACCCGGATATGGGCCCCGGCCCTGAGGGTAGGGGCCAGGGCAAAGAAGGTGGCTCCGGCCATGGCAAAGCCCGACAGCTCGTTGGCCGATGGAACCGCGAAGCCCAGTTGGCGCCCTACAATCTGCGCGAGGATGACCACAAAGATGAAGAGCACCAGCAGCCCCGCCACAAACCCGGCCAGGCGGTACAGCCCATCCAGCAGCCTGCGCATCCAAAACCCCAGGGGCTACCGGCCCAGGTAAGCCCGGTAGATATTAACCCCGGTCGCACCGGCCCGCCTGAGCCACTCGTCGGTCATGGTCTGGCCCACCCTCTTGAGGTCGGCCATGAGCTGGGCGCTGGGCTGCAAAACCTGCATTCCCCGCTGAGCCAGGATGGCGCTTTTGCTGCTGGCCTCCTGCTGGCTGGCCCGCCAGCCACGCTCCTCGGCCCGGCGCGCAGCGGCCAGCAGGGCTTCGCGGTCGGCGGGGCTTAGGCTGTCTAGGGCGCGGCGGCTCACAAAGACCATGTTCTTGGGAATCCAGGCCCGCAGATCGTAGAAGTAGCGGGTGAAATCCCAGGCCTGGCTGTCCACGCCGGTGGAGGGCGAGGTGATCATAGCGGCCACTATCCCGGTTGCGAAGGCCTGGGGGATGTCGGCGGCCTCAACCTGGGTGGGCAGCATACCGGTCAGCTCGGCGATGCGGGCAGTTGCGGGGTTAAAGGCCCGGAAACGAATCCCCCGCAGGTCCGCCACGCTATTGACCGGCTGCTTGGTGTACAGCCCTTGCCCCGGCCAGGGCACCGAGAAGAGCAGGGTCATGCCCCGACGGTTGAGCCAGTTTTCAATCTCGGCCTTGGAGACCCGGTACAGGCGTTGGGCATCCTCATAGCTGCTGACCAGGAAAGGAATCGAATCCAGGGCAAAAACCGGGTTTTCGTTGGCCAGTAGCGAGATCAGCACCTCACCCATCTGAATCTGGCCGTTGCGTACCCCCGGCAGAATCTGGGGGTGCGGCAAGAGCGAGCCGCCACTGTTGACCCGAATCACCAGACGGCCCTGGGTAGCGGTCTCGACCTCACGGGCGAACTCACGGATGTTGATGGTGTGAAAGTTGCCGTCCGGGTAGGGGGTGGCCATGTTCCAGGTCTGGTTCTGTGCCAGGGCCGACCCCAAGGCCAGGCTTGCCAAGAGTCCTACAAGCTTCCTCATACCGTTTCCTCCTTCGCCCTCACCAAGGCTTGCAAGAAAGCCAGCAAATTGGCCGTCCAAGGCCCCGTGTAGCCAAGCCGCCGGGAGATTTCTTCGGCAGTCTGGCTCAGGGCTTGCAGGTAGTCCGAGAGTGTGTACTGCTCGCGGTAAAGGGCCTCGGCCCCAGCCAGGCTAAGCGCCGCCAGCACCTCGCCCCCGGCGCCCCGGATGGGGGCTGCCAGCTCGGCGGAGTGGGGCTCGAGTTCCCCAAAGCTGGCGGCAAAGCCGGTCTCACGGGTCTGGGCCAGCAGCTCTTTGAGGCGGGCCAGGGCCACCAGCGTGGCAGGGGTGTAGCGCTGGCGTTGGCCAGCCAGTACCGCTTCCTGCACGGCTAGGGGGGCGAACGCCAGCAGAAGCCGGGTGGAGGCCCCCGCGTACAGGGGGGCCCGGCGCCCTGGAGCAATGTACAGGCGCACCCTCGAGCGGGCCTCGAGCACCTCCAGGTAGACCCCTTCGTGTCCGTCGCGAACCACCCACTGCACCGACTGACCGGTTGCATCGCGCAGGGCCTGCATGAGCGGCAGGGCGGTCTGCCGCGCCGGGTAGGCTGCTTTGACCAGGGTACCCAGATGCACCAGTCGGGTACCCAGGCGGTACCGCTCGTTCTCGCGCACCAGCAACCCGTGGTTTTCCAATGCCCGCAAGCTGCGCAAGCAGGTGGCCTTAGGCCAGCCGCTGGCCCGCGCCAGCTCGGAAAGACCCCAGTAAGGCCGCTCCTCACTGAAAAAACCCAGTAAATGCAGGGGTCGCTCCAGGGTCGGGATGGCCGCCAATGGTTTCATTGATTGAACCGCCTATTTGATGAATGAACCTACTGGGCCACAATGTAAACCCTGCCGCAGGGGCTGTCAAGCACGACAGGGTTCCGGAACCAAGATCCGCCCGGCTACCAGCCCAGCACCAGCGCAAACATCAACGGTGCCACAATCGAGGCATCCGACTCGATGATGAACTTGGGCGTGTCCACGGCCAGCTTGCCCCAGGTGATTTTTTCGTTAGGCACCGCGCCGGAGTAGGAGCCATAGCTGGTAGTGGAGTCGGAGATCTGGCAGAAGTAGCCCCAGACCGGCACATCCGGGCGCTGCATGTCCTGGTGCAGCATCGGCACCACACAGATGGGAAAATCGCCGGCAATGCCGCCACCAATCTGGAAGAAGCCAATCGAGTGCTGGGCACTGGTGCGCACATACCAGTCGGCCAGCTCCATCATGTACTCGATGCCGGTGCGCACGGTATGCACGTTCTTGATGTGCCCATTCAAGCAGTGGCCAGCGTACATATTGCCGGTAGTTGAGTCTTCCCAGCCCGGCACCACCATGGGCAGGTTGGCCTCGGCAGCCGCCACCATCCAGCTATCTTTGGGGTCGATCTGGTAGTACTGCTTTAGCTTCCCCGAGCGAATAATCCGGTACAGGTACTCGTGCGGAAAGTAGCGCTCACCCGCCGTATCGGCTGCTTCCCACTCGTCCAGGAGGGCCTGCTCGAGGCGGCGCATGGCCTCCATCTCGGGGATGCAGGTGTCGGTCACGCGGTTCATGTGCTTTTCCAGCAAACGCTGCTCGTCCTGGGCGGTTAGCTCGCGCCAGTTGGGCACGCGCTCGTAGTGGTGGTGGGCCACCAGGTTGAACAGGTCTTCCTCCAGGTTGGCCCCGGTGCAGCTAATGGCGTGCACCTTGCCCTGCCGAATCATCTCGGCCAGCGAGAGGCCCAGCTCGGCGGTGCTCATGGCCCCGGCCAGCGTGACCATCATCACCCCGCCCTGCTCGAGGTGGGCCCGATAGGCTTCGGCGGCATCCACCAGTGCCGCAGCGTTGAAGTGGCGAAAATGATGCTTGATAAACTTCGAAATTTCTCCCCGAGACATGTCTTCCTCCAGGTTGCGGCCTTGCCCCATAGCTCCCAAGAACCCTCCGTAGCCATGTGGGCTCTCCCCTGGGCTAGGGCACAAGCACAGCGCACTTACCAAACGCCAGAATACCGCAGGCCCCGACCAAAGCCTGCCATGCTCCGCCTGAAAGTGTACCCAAGTCCGCCGGGAATACAAGCCCCCAGCAGCCCGATGAGACAAGAGGTTTAGAAGCGCTCGTAGGAGAGAATCTGGAACACCGCAACCCGAGTTCCAGGTACTGCTGCCAAAGCACCCGGCAGATTGATTCCTGGATCAACATAGTAAATATCCGTGCTGCCTTGATTGTTACAGCTACTATCGACACACAACGAATCTGCAATAACCATCCCCACCAGAGCCGACTGAGAACCCGACATCGTAATGCGCTTTGCTGAGTAGATAAAAGCAGCCACAGTCATCTGGTTATCACCGTACTGAACAGAAGTTGGGTCATTCGAACTGCCCTCGGCCATCAAGGCCAGGGCCTGTTGTGGGAAGGGGGCCGTTCCATCTGGCAGCAGATTGCCTCTTAGAAGCAATCTCCCACCGTTGCCATCTGAGCCTCTCTGAAGAAGAATTGTAGCAGCCCGGCCACTCTGGTCGTAGCCATAGGCCCGATAGAGAATACTCCGTGGTTGATTGCTACCACGTGTTGTTTGTAGATTGAAACCCTGCATGACGACGGAACCATATACTTCAAGCACACCATCGTTTCCATTGGGAGTGTAGTAAAAACCTCCAGCCGCCCTGCCATTCAGATTGAAGCGGCAATCGATGGTCGTACTATCCAGGCTGATAGTGGTTTGATTCAGGATAGCGCTACAACTTGCAGCATTGCTCCAACTTGCACCCGCTGGCAGTGCAGGCAAAAA
>DAIUDO010000013.1:0-13528 GCA_036845585.1 Meiothermus sp.
CTAGGACGGCCTCCGGCTACCCGGTCCAGTAAATGCGGTGCAATACCCCGCTCGCCGCGCCCGCTAGGGTAGCAGGGATATCAATGGTATGGGGTTTCCAGCTGCACGCGGTGGTGAGCCTGGGAGGGTTGTTTCAGCGCCGGGGGCCCACCCTGGGGGATGAAACCTGTGTGGGTACCGGGGTGTACTGTCCCAGTCGCCGGGACACACCGCTGCAGACCCCCTGGCCCCAGGACCTAACGCTGCTGCGCAAACACATCGAAGCCGGCTTCAGGGGCCTGGTTCGCGGCCTCCCCCTGCATGTGGGGCGGGTCAGGACCTTCTGGTCTTTACGGGCCAGGGTCAACCTCAAAATCGCTGCTCACCACCTCATTCACTCTAGGGTGTTGGCCTGACTGCGGGGAGCAGACGGGGTAATCTTCCAAATCAAAAACTTTAGAGGCTTGGGTGTGCCGCGCGCGGCGCGACTCAAATCCCAGCGCTAAGCCCTCCAGCCGATCCCCCTGCTGAGGCCTCGCCGCCCGAGGGTGCCGAACCACCCGCATCGGCTAGCGTACTGTGCGGAGCATTCGGACGCTGCCCAGCACGGGTAGGCAGCCCTCCCGCTACTCCGACCAGCGAACGCTAAGGTCTTCCCGGCCCGCCATCGCCCTCTCCAGCAAGTCCAGCAATGCCGTATCGGCCCCTTGCTCGCGCCAGACTTCAATTAGGTCGGCAGTCAGGTAGTAGTCCTGGTCCAGGGCGTGCTCCTCCTCCATCTGAGCTATCAGGAAGTTGAGTTGCTCACGGCTGATCTGGCCCAAAGGCTCGCCGGTATCGGCGTTGAATAGTTGGGGCATGTTTTCAGTATACCAGGGCTGCTAGACTACAAAGGTGGACACACGCTTGCTCAAACACAGTTCCTGGCTGGTCGCTGCAGGGCGGCCCGACACGCCCGGCAGCCCTCTGAACACCCCGCTGGTTCCCGCCTCGAACTTCCTGCTAGGCGATGGGCGCGCTTATGCCCGTGACGACGCCACCCCCACCTGGGAGGCCCTCGAGGCCCTGGTGGGGGGACTGGAAAGAGGTCAGGCGGTGGCCTTTGCCTCCGGCATGGCCGCTGCGGCGGCCATCTTCGACCAGCTTCCTGTGGGTGCGGCGGTGGTGCTTCCGGACGACTGCTACCAGGGGGTGGCCGGCCTGGCTGCGGCTGGAGCAGCACGCGGGCGCTGGTCGGTGCGACGCGTGGCGGTGGAGGACACCGCGGGCTGGGTCCAGGCTTGCGCTGAAGCCGACCTGGTCTGGCTCGAGTCGCCCTCCAACCCCCTGCTGAGCGTGGCCGACCTCGAGGTCATCTGTTCCGCTCCGCGCAAGGCCGGCACCGTAGTGGCGGTGGACAACACCTTCGCCACCCCACTCAACCAGCAGCCGCTCGAGCTGGGGGCTACGGTCTCGGTTCAGTCGGCTACCAAGTTCATCGGCGGCCACTCCGACCTGCTCATGGGCGTGGTCACCACCCGCGACCCGGCCCTCTGGCAGGCCCTGCGTACCTCACGCGAGCTGAACGGGGCCACCCCCGGCACCCTCGAGGCCTTTCTGGCCGTGCGCGGAGCCCGCACCCTGGCTCTGCGCCTGGAGCGGGCTCAGCAAAACGCGCAAACCCTGGCCGAGCGGCTAACCGGGCACCCCCTGGTCAGCCGGGTACGCTACCCTGGCCTGCCCACCCACCCCACCCACGCCACTGCCCGTCGGCTGCTCAAGGGCTTTGGCAGCATCCTATCCTTCGAGCTCAAAGGCGGGGCCGAACTGGCCGATGCAGTCTGCCGCCATACCCGGCTGATCCGTCACGCCACCAGCCTGGGGGCCGTGGAGTCCACCATGGAACGCCGGGCGGCCATCCCAGGACAGCAGCACCTGCCCCCTTCCCTGCTGCGCCTGAGCGTGGGGATTGAGGACGTGAACGACCTCTGGGCCGACCTCGGTTCGGCCATGCAGCAGGCCATGTCGGGCCTCGGCTAACCAGCTCCCATCTGCTACGATGAGCCCATGACCGAAGGGGCTGTCTTGCTGCTGCGGTTGTTGCTCTGGGTGCTGCCCGGCATCCTGGTCTTTCTGGCGGTGCGCGGCTTCTGGGCAGGGCGCAGCCGCGTAGCGCTGGGGCTTCTGCTGGCCGGGCTGCTGGCGGCCGCTCTGGTCAAGCCCTTTCCAGCAGGGCTCGCTTTTGCCCTCCTTGGCGGCCTGGCGGGGCTGGGCGGTGGGCGCAACCCCCGCTACGCAAGGGAGCTCCAACAGCGCATTGCCGAACACGACAAACAGCCCCAAGCGGATCCAAAGCACCCCAGCTGAGCGGCGAACCCTCCACTCCCCGGCATCTGGACCAAAGCACCGCCGAGGCCCGCTGGGTTCGGCCAGCAGAGCCCTGTGGCTGGCAGGGGCCGCTTGGCTATACTGAATCGTTATGGCATCGGCGCCGCAGAACCAGACCCCGTTGCTTTCCCTGCCCATCGAAGGGCTCCCCGGCGAGGGCTACCGCCGGCGCCAACTGGCCGGCTGGCTCTACCAAAAAGGGGCCCGGCAGTGGGAGCAGATGACCGACCTACCCAGAACCCTACGCAACCAGTGGGCCGAGGAGTTTCGCATCTCGGAGTTTGCCGAGGTGGTGGCCTACCCCAGCCAGGACGGCTCGGTCAAGTACCTCTTCACCCTACTGGACGGCCAGAAGACCGAGGCCGTCTACATGCCCTATGCCCACCGCAAAACTCTATGCATCTCCAGCATGGTGGGCTGTCCAGCGGGCTGCTCCTTTTGCGCAACTGGCCGGATGGGCTTTGGTCGCAACCTGACCACCGCCGAGATACTCGACCAGGTCCTGTTCACGGCCCATCACCAGGGCCACCCCCCCCTCGAGGTTCGCAACGTGGTGCTGATGGGGATGGGTGAGCCCCTGCTGAACGTGGAGCAGGTCTTTGCTGCCATTGAGCGGATGCTGCACCCCCAGGGGCTGGCCCTTAGCCCGCGCCGCATCACCCTTTCCACGGTGGGCATTCCTCGAGGCATCTACCGCCTGGCCGACTCGGGCCTGGGGGTGCGGCTGGCCCTTTCGCTGCACGCCCCCGACGACGAAACCCGTCGGCATATTATCCCCACCGCCATGCGCTACAGCATTGCCGAAATCATGGAGGCGGTACGCCACTACTACACCCAGACCCGGCGCCGCATTACCCTCGAGTACACCATGCTAAGGGGCCTCAACGACCACGAGTGGCAGGCCCGTGCCCTGGCCCAGCACTTCCAGGGCCTGAGCGCCCACATCAACCTGATTCCCTGGAACCCCTGGGAGGGTGCACCCCACCAGGGCAGCTCTAAGGCTAAAATTTTGCGCTTTGCTGCCATTCTGGAGCAGCAGGGCCTCCCCACCTCGGTGCGCTGGAGCCGGGGGCGCGACGTGGGAGCGGCCTGTGGACAGCTTGCCCTCCGACAGCCCGCCCCCAACCCAGACGTCCCTAATCCACAACCTATACAATGGCGCGAGGTATGAACCGAAACGCCATTCTGATTGCCGTTGCCGTGTTGGCTATGTTGGTTCTGGGCACCTATTTGCTCCTGGGGCAGCGCTCCGGTAGTGCTGGGGCCAGCGTGGGCAGCGGTACCCTTTGTGCCAATCCACCCTCCGCTGCTACAGGCCTCTCCAACGAGAGCATTACTGCCTTGCGCCTCGAGGACCTCAAGGAGGGCTCCGGCCCCCAGGCCATTACCTCCAACACCGTGCGTATGCAGTACATCGGGCGCCTGGTGGATGGCAAGCAGTTCGACAGCTCCTGCCAGCCGGGCCGCACCCCCTTCGAGTTCACCCTGGGAGCCGGCCAGGTGATTCCTGGCTGGGATTCGGGCATTGTGGGCATGCGGGTGGGCGGCCAGCGACGCCTGATTATCCCGGCCAGCCTGGCCTACGGCGAGCGCAGCCCCAGCCCCGACATCCCCCCCAACTCCGCGCTCATCTTCGATGTTGAGCTGCTGGAGATCCGCTAGGCGCATGCCCCTGCAGGCTCAACAGTTCAAAGGCCGCACGAGCATCACACCAGGCACAACCCCACCCAGAAGCCGTGTGCGCACCCAAACAGCCCCCAGTGGGGGCTGTTCATTTTCTACGTTCCGCCTTCCCACCCTTTACCCCTCTAAAACACCGCCGCAAAGCCACGCCTCTTTTTAGCAAACAGACCTCCAATGCCCCCCAGGCTGCATGGAAGCGCTTTGTTCAAACAACCCGCTTTTGCGATGAACATCGCAAACCAGCGCCATTAAAAATCCAGAGGTGCCGGTTTGTAAGCACCCATCGCACAAAACCCCACTTTTGGGAGAGTTGTCCACAGGCAACCTGTGGATGACTGGTGGTTCTCATAAATACCCCCCCTGGAGGTACTGTACAGAACGGTGCATAGTGGGGTTTGCTGTCGCAAACAAAAATCCCCGTAAGGGGATTGCAACCCAGGCAGACTGTGCAGGTTTGTCTGGGGTTTTTTGTGGCTGGGGAGAAAGGGGGTGGCGGGTATACTGAGTAGCGGGTGGAGGTTGGGGGCTTTTCCTGGAGAAACGATGCGGTTTGTGGTGTTGAGTGGGCAGAGCGGGGCCGGACTGACCTCGGCCCGGATGGCCTTGGAGGATCTGGGTTACTTTTCGGTGGATAATCTGCCACCCCAACTCTGGGGCGACCTGCTGCGTACTGTGGAGGCCAGAGGCATACATAAGGTGGTGGTGGTGCTGGACATCCGCGCCCGCGAGCTAATGGGCGAGATGGATGCAGTGCTGGCCCAGCTAAAGCCCTTCATCATTTACCTCGAGGCCAGGTCGGACATCCTGCTCAAACGCTACAACCTATCGCGCCGCCTGCACCCCCTGGGCATGGGCAACCTGCTGCGCGAGATCGACGAAGAGCGCCAGGCCCTGGCCCCCCTGCGCGACCGGGCCGACATGGTCATAGACACCTCGGAGCGCACCCCTCGCCAGCTCAAGGAGACCCTCGAGGCCGCCCTGGGGGAAGAGGAAGGTTTTTTGCTGCGTGTCTTCTCGTTTGGCTTCAAGTGGGGCCCCCCACAAGACGCCGACCTGGTGCTCGACGTGCGCTCGCTGCCCAACCCCCACTACGACCCGGTGCTCAAGGCCCGCCCCGGCACCGACCCCGAGGTGGCAGCCTTTGTCTTTTCGGCCCCCGAAAACGAGCCGCTCTACCGCGCCCTGCTCACCACAGTGGGGCTTTCGGCAGATGGAGCCCGCCAGAATGGTCGGGCCGCCTATACGGTGGCCATTGGGTGCACGGGCGGGCAGCACCGCAGCGTGGCGGTGGCCGAACGGCTGGCCCAGGAGCTTTCGGCGCGGTTTCGCATCGAGCTTGAACACCGCGACCTGGAGAAAGCCCTGGCAGCCTGAGCGAGGCGAATGGGTGTGATCTGGAACAAGGCCAAACGACCCAGCTTGCGTATGTTGGCCCAAAGCCTGCGGGCCGACCCCGCCGACGACCGCTTTATTAGCCTGCTGCGCTGGCTGTTACCGGGTATGCGGGTCAAGCGCTATGCGCTCCTGGTGGTGCTGGGCCTGCTGGCTATGTTCATCGGGGTGGTACACCTAACCTGGCACAGCTCCCTCTTGAGCTGGTTCGCCCAGCTCATCCGCTGGACGGGTTCTTTTTCGGTGCCCATGTGGATTTCCGGCGTCCTGTGGCTGGCCGGGGGGGTGGCCCTCTTCCTGGCGGGCCTGCGCTGGATGAACCGCAGCATGCTCTCGGCCATCACCGACCCGAACTCGGTCTCCAAGCAGGTCTACATCCGCCGGCGGCTCGAGGCGGGCCCGCGTATTGTGGCCCTGGGGGGGGGTACCGGGCTCTCGAGGGTGCTGCGCGGCCTCAAACTCGAGACCGCCAACACCACCGCGGTGGTGGCCGTTACCGACGACGGCGGTTCTACGGGTCGGCTGCGGGTCTCGTTTGGTGTGCCTGCCGTGGGCGACCTGGTCGACTGCATGGCGGCGCTCTCCGATGCCGAGGGGCTGCCTGAGCTGATGGAGTATCGGTTTGTGCGAGGCGATGAACTAAAGGGCCATACCTTCGGCAACCTCTTTCTGGTCTCGCTTTCCGAGCTGAACCAGGACTTTGCCGGCGCCATGCGCCAGGCCAACCAGGTGCTGCGCCTGCGCGGCGCGGTCTGGCCCTCAACCTACCAGGCCGCCCGGCTGTGGGCCGAGCGCGAGGATGGGAGCCGTGTGCAGGGGGAGACCGCCCTGCGCCAACAGCCAGGACGCATCCGCCGGGTAGGGCTGGCCCCGGTAGGGGTGGTGGCCATGCCCGAGGCAGTCGAGGCCCTGCGCAAATCCGAGATGATTGTGCTGGGGCCGGGTAGCCTCTACTCCAGCGTGATTCCCAGCTTTCTGCCAAGGGGGATTCAGACCGCCATCAAGCAATCTAGGTCCCGGCTGATTTACATAGTCAACATTATGAGCGAACGCGGCGAGACCGAAGGCATGGACGCTTTTGACCACTTCCAGGCCATCGAACAGCACCTGGGCCGCAAACCCAACGTGGTGCTCATCAACAACGCCCGCATCCCCGACGACCTGCTCCGGCGCTACCAAAAGGAAGGCCAGATGCCGGTTCGCTTCAACCCTAAGCGCTTCGAGGGCCAGGGGGTGCAGATTGTAGCCGACGATTTCCTAGAGCCCGGTTTCGCCCAGCACGACCCCATCCGACTGGTCAAGGCCCTCATGGCACTGCGCTAGCCCGGCTCCTGGCCGGCTTTGAGCTTGGCTTCGATGAGGGCAACCCGGCCCTGACGCCCCAGTTGACTGTAGAAATCGAGCAAAAACTGTAGCGAAACCAGCGGGATTTGCAGGCCCAGGTAGTCTAGCATCTGCCGCTTGTGTCGAAAGTCGGGCGCGGGGTTCCAACGCCCTTCCTGGGTCTGAAACTCCATGTGGCCCATCGCCTCTACCGAGACCCCATGCACCTTGAACTGGGCCAGGTACGAGCGCACCAGACGCACCCCCAGGTGCATGCCGGGGGGGGTAGACCAGATATTCGGCCAGCAGCGCGGCCATCTGCTCGACTCCAATCCGGTCGGTTTGTATGTCCACATCCTTGGGCACGACCGGCAGGCCGTACAGGGCCAAGGCCAGGCTACCGCTCACCGCCCAGTCCAGGCGGGCATCGTTCAGAATTGGGCATAGCACCTGCAACACCTGGAGGATACGCTCGGGAATCAGGATGGGGTTCATAGGGCTAAGGCTGCTTCAGGGCATAGGCCTCGAAGGCCCGGTCATCGAAACGGCAGTGGGTCAGATCCTCCCAGTATAGCCAGCCCTCCCGCAGCGGAGGAAAGTTGCAAAAGCCCCCCTCAGCCTTGAGGTGGAAGGCCAGCTCGCAAGGCTCACTCACACCCTCCTGAAAGGCCAGCAGAGCGCTCTGGTAAGCGCCAAAGCTGGAAAGGGCCTGCGAACCGACCATCGCCTGTTTGCCCTCGCTGCGGGCCAGGGCCAGCATGGCCAGGCTCTGGGTGTAGCCGCTGCGGGCCGGTTTGATGTTGAGCACATCGAAGGTATTGAGCTGTAGTTCGCGCCACAGGTCGCGCAGGGTGAACGCCGAATCATCGGCAATAAGGGGTAGGATCCCAGCCTGGCGCAGCCTTTTGCGGGCCAGTACCTCGGCGATGGGCAGCGGCTCTTCCACATACAGAAGTCCGGCCTCGGCCCACAACCGCAGGTAGTGTTCGGCATCCTCGGGGTGTAGGGTCTCGTTGGCATCGGCATAAAGAGCGGCATCGGGAAAGTGACGGCGCAAGGCGGCCACCCGGGCCAGGTCGCCCTCGAGGTCGCGCCCCACCTTCATCTTGAAGACCCGCACGCCAGCAGCATGGGCCACCCGGGCATCGGTTAGCATCTCGGCCTCGTCGGCAATACCCAGGATGTAGCTCACCCGCACCCGCTGCTGCTTGGGCTCCAGCACCTGCCATAGGCTCTGTCCCTCGCTGTGGGCCCAAGCCTCCCACAGCGCGATGTCCAGACCTCCTTTGACGGTGAGGTGGTTGGGGAACTGCTGCAAGACCTTGTGCACCGCCTCGCTGTCTTCGGCATCCAGGCCCAGCAACCGCGGGGTAAGGTAGTCCAACGCCGCCAGCGCGGTGCCCAGGGTCTCGCCGTAGATGGTCGGGCGGGGGGGCACCTCGGCCCGGCCCACCGCCCCGTCGGAAAGCTCGACCTCGAGCAGGAGGTGCTCCAGGGCCACAAGCTCCGAAGACGCTCCCCAGCGCAGACTGGCCCGCAGGGGTAGGCGGAAGGGGCGGGCGCTGATGCGGCGGATGCTAGCCATGCAGCCCCTCCAGCCAGCCCCGCACCGCTGCAACCTCTTCGGCCAGGCTCAAGGCTTCGGTGTTCAAGAAGAGGGCCCTGCTCGAGCCCTGCAAGGCCCGTCGGGGCCCGTCGGGATCGTAGTTTTTGCGTTCTTCAGCCACGATCTTGAGCTTGGCCGCCAGGGCCTCGGCCCCCACCCCAAAGCTTAGGGCCTCGGCCAGCTCCGCCGGGCTCAGTACGCCCTGGGCTAGGGTCTGGAGGGCGTGCAGCTCCTCGGGTCGAAGCTGCACCTGGTCGAAGGCATCGCCCCGGCTCAGCAGGCGCGAAAGTCGGGTCAGGTCGTGGGCCTCGAGCAGTACAAAGCGGCACTGGGGCAGATGCTCCAGGGCATAGCGCACCTCGGCCTCCCCCCGCAGGCCGTCGAACAGCAACGGCCAGGCTGGCTGGGTGTGGCTTCGGGCCAGAATTTCGGCCACCCCGCCGGGGTGCTCCTCGCGGAAGCGCCGGGTCAGAGCAAAGCGCTGGCTGCGGTCGAGGGGCTGGTCGGGCGAATAGCCATAGCGGGGCAGCACATAGCGGTCGACCACCTCGCGACGGTCCGGCAGTGCAGGGTAACCCAGCTCGGCCATCAGGCTGCTCTTGCCCACCCCGGTCAGACCCACCAGAATCAGGAGGGGCTGCTGGGCCAGCGGGCGGGCGCCGGGAGGGGCGGCCTCGGTAGGAAGGTAGAGCGGATGGGCCATGGGCCCTATTTTGCGGTAAGCAGTCGGCGCGTTCAAATCGGGTAGCATGAGGCCTGTGGATATCTTGGGGCTCTACAAACAGACCGGAGCACTGCTGGAGGGACATTTTCTGCTGCGCTCGGGGCGGCACTCGCCCAAGTTTTTACAGTCCACCACGCTGCTACAACATCCCCTGTACGCCGAGGCCGTGGGCCAGGCCCTGGCCGAGCAGTTCGAGGAGCTTGAGCTCGACTTTGTGATCGGCCCGGCCATGGGCGGGGTGGTGCTGGCCTTCGTGACCGCCAAGGCCTTGGGGGTGCGGGCTTTGTTCGCCGAGAAGGATGGCCTGGGCAGCATGGTGGTGCGGGAAGGGCTGACCATCGCTCCGGGCGAGCGCTTCCTGGCCGTGGAAGACGTGGTAACCACCGGTATTTCGGTGCAGAAGGCCATCCGGGCCGCCGAGGCCCGAGGAGCCCACTGCCAGGCGGTGGGGGTCATTGTGGACCGCAGCGGGGGCCGCGTCGAGTTTGGGGTGCCCTTTCGCGCCCTGCTACAGCTCGACTTCCCAACTTATGCCCCGGAGTCCTGCCCGTTGTGCGAGCGGGGCGTACCCTTGCAGGAGGTTTGAGCCCGGGTTGGAACTCCAAAAACGTACCGCGCTAGAGTGATGAGGGTTTGTATGCGCATACTGGTTTTTCTGCTGTCGCTTTGGCTGGGCCTTTCGCTGGCCCAGGGCAACCTCGAGCTGGCCCGGCAGGCCGTGCAGGACTGGCAGGCCGGCAAGTACACCGTAGACCCTGCACAGGCCATCGGCAAACCTACCGAGGAGGCGCTGCGGCTGCTCGAGCGCAGTTTTGCCTTCGCCCCACCCCCGCGCGACCTCTTGGTGAACCTCGAGGCACCGGAAGTAGCGCAGGCTCCGGCTGGAACTGTGGTGCGCTTCCCTGCCACCGCCGGGGGGCGCGGCGGGGATGTGCAGGTGGTTCTCCGGGAGGGCCAGGTGACCCGCATCGGCTTTGTGCCGGAGGGTGGGTTGCTGCCGGGCTGGCTCAAAAGCCCCCTCGTCTGGGCCCTGTTCGTGGCCCTCTCGCTGGGCTGGCTGCTGGCCCTACGAAGCCCCACCGTCCTGGCACGCTGGTGGCGCGAGGGCTGGGCATTGGTACGGCAGTATCGCGGCCTGTACCTGGGGATAAACCTGGGGCTGTACGGGTTGTTCGCCCTGGGGGGTGCGGTGGCCTACGCCAACCCCCGCCTGGTTCAGCTCATGCAGGAGCTGGTGGGCAACACCCTGCAGCAGATTGGGCTGGGCGCGGCCCTGGGCAGCGGGGTGCTGGGGCTGTCGGTGGTCATCTTCTACTGGAACTTTACCAACGGGCTGCTGCTGACCACCGCGGTGCCGGGGCTTTTGCTGGGCCTGCCGGCGCTGCTGTTCAATGCCCTGCGCTACTTCGTGCTGGGCTTTGCCCTGAGCCCGGTAGCACTGCCGCTGGCCAACTACCTGCTGCACCTACCGACCGTTGTGGTGGAGCTTCAGGCCTACATCCTGGCCACCTTTGGGGGGATGGTGCTGCTGGTCAAAACCCTGCAGGCCGAGGGCTACCGCTCGGGGCTACGGGCTCTGGCCCTGACGGTCTATCTGGGGGCCTTTTTTTTGCTGTTGGGAGCCTGGTACGAAGCCTTCTCGATCCTGGTCTTGATGCGCCCCTGAGGGGTTCTGGTAAGGTTGGCGCGCTATGCCAGAACCCCAGACCCTGACCCGACCTTTGCTCGAGGCCACCCTTGCCCCAGGGCCCATCGCGGTACTGGGGGCGGGGGCCTGGGGCACCGCCTTGGCCCTGCTGGCCGCCTCCAAGGGCATCCCAGTCTACCTCTGGGCCCGTCGGGCCGAGCAGGTTCAGGCCATGCAGGAAGTCCGGCAGAACCTCGAGTACCTTCCCGGCGCACCCTTCCCCCCCACGCTCTACCCCACCGCCGACGCTGAAGAGGCCCTTTGCAAGGCCCGCTTCGCCGTGGTGGCGGTGCCCTCCAAGGCCATCCGCCAGACCCTGGAGACCCTGCCCAAAGCCCGCGCCTACGTCTCGGTCACCAAGGGGCTGCACTTCAGCGACCACCTCCTGCTGCGCATGAGCCAGGTCATCGAGGAGGCCACCGGGGTCGCCCGGCTGGCCGTACTCTCGGGGCCCAACCTGGCCGAGGAGATCGCCCGTTTTCTGCCGGCTGCTGCCGTGGTGGCCTCACCTGAGCCGGCACTGGCCCAGGAGGTGCAGCAGGCGTTTTCCGGGCCTAGCTTCCGGGTCTACACCTCGAGCGACGTGGTGGGGGTAGAGCTGGGAGGGGCTCTCAAAAACGTAATGGCTCTGGCTGCCGGAATGGTGGACGGGCTCCGGCTGGGCGACAATGCGAAGGCGGCCCTGATTACCCGGGGTCTGCGGGAGATCATCCGGTTTGGGTTAGCCCAGGGAGCCCAGGAGGCCACCTTTATGGGACTGTCCGGGCTGGGCGACCTCATAGCCACCGCCCACAGCCCTCTTTCGCGCAACCGCAGCGCCGGGGAGCGTCTTGTGCAGGGTGAGACCCTGGCCGGGCTTTTGGCTCAGAAAACCGTAGTGGAAGGCATCTACACTGCCAAAGCCCTGCACGCCTGGGACCAGGAAACCGGCGCCGACCTGCCCATCACCGAGGCGGTTTACCGGGTCATTTACGAGGGGGCCGACCCTCTACGGGAGCTTTCGCGCCTCATGGGGCGGGAGGCTAAAGCCGAGTAGGGCATAATAGGGGTGGGAGGTAATGGAGAGCATGACGCGTCCAGCCATCGAGTTGCCCGAGGTGGGCCTGCTACCCCCCGACGACCCCTTGCGGGTTGAGCTCCACAACGAGCTCCACGCCCGACCCACTCCCCGCATTAGCCTGCCAGCCCTGGTGGTGCAGGTTGCGGTGCGACACAAAGGAGTCTCCCGAGAGACCGAACTCGAGCACCTCCGCCAACTCTCGGCCCTGGGCGAGCTCGAGCTCGACCAGCTCGCTGGTACCTACCTTCGCCTGAGCCTGCCGGGAGGGTCGTTGCGCTGGGAGCGACACACCGAGTTCAGTACCTACACCCTGGTGCAGTCTCTGCCCAGCCCCGAGACCGACCTGCAAAACCACCTAACTGTGGGCGCCAACTGGTTGCGCAGCATCCCCGGCCAAACCCTTTCGGCGGTGCAACTGGTCATGCTCCTCGGGCCGGTGGAAGAGGCCATAGAACTGGCCCGACCCTGGCTGGGGCCAGGCCCGGTGGTGGCCTCGGTGATGGGTCGGGGCGGGCACAGCTGCGCAGTGACCGACTTCCGCCTGCGCCCAGGTGGCTTTGAGCGGATGGTGGTGGTAGCCCCCCCTAACACCAGCGAGACGCGCGCGGGCCGCATTGCCGCCCGCTTGCTAGAAATCGAGGCCTACCGCATGATGGCCCTATTGGGCTTCCCGGTGGCCCGGGGCTTGAGGGAGATGCTCATCGCCTCGGAGCGCTCCCTGGCCCAGATTACCGCCCGCCTGCGCGACCTCAACCGGGCCGATGCCGAGCTGCTCGATGCCCTCGAGGCCCTGGCCGCCCAGGTAGAGCACACCATTGCCGAGCACAGCTACCGCTTCAGCGCCAGCGCAGCCTACCACGCCCTGGTTCAAGCTCGGCTGGTCGAGCTGCGCGAGACCCCCATCCCCGGCACCCAGACCCTGGGGGAGTTCCTACAGCGTCGCTTCGAGCCGGCCATGGCCACCATCGCCTCCACCTTCAGCCGCCTAATGGCCCTCTCCCAACGCATCGAGCGGGCGGGGGCTCTGCTACGCACCCGTGTGGACATCGCCCTGGAGACCCAAAACCAGGAACTCCTGGCCCGGCTGCACCGCGGCCAAGTGATGCAGTACCAGCTCCAACGCACCGTGGAGGGCCTCTCTATTGCCGCCATTTCCTACTACGTGGTGGGCCTGCTGTACTACTTTTTCAAAGCGGGCAAGGAAGCAGGCCTGCCTATCGCCCCGGAGCTGGCCGCAGGGCTGGCCATCCCTGGGGTCATCGCAGGAGTTTGGTGGCTCTCGAGGCGGATTCACCAGCAGCTTTTTAGCCGCTTTGGCGACCCTTCGAAGGGACCCTAGCCCGCCACAGGCAGCCTGCCCAAAAGGTGGTTTATTGGGTTCAGGTTGCTCAACCTACCCCAAGCAGTAGCCAATTCGCCGGGTCCGGCACCGCTCGATGCCAAACATTCTGATGCCAGATTCAGTAAGTTCGACACCGGATGGTGGCCTCACCTCGCCCACACCGCACCGCGGCGACCAACCGAAGCTATCTGCTTAGCGGAACGCGATACCGATTTATTGCATTACGGGAACGCGGTACCGGTATATCGAACGCGATCTCGCCCCTTGAAAGGGAGACGCTTGTCTCGCCGACCAACACGGGGATGCGGGTTTCGCCGACCGCAGGAAGGGTCGGGCTCCAGGATTCTAGGTGCACCGCGCGCGGC
>DAIUDO010000013.1:13628-24719 GCA_036845585.1 Meiothermus sp.
GGGTCGGGCTCCAGGATTCTAGGTGCACCGCGCGCGGCGCAACCAAGTCTCCGGAGTTTTTGATTGGGATGATTATCTTTTTGAATACGGTATGACAGGCTCTACTCCTTCGCGACCGAGGCAAATTTTTCTGCCAAGTAAAGCCAGGTCTCCAGCACGCTGTCGGGGTTGAGCGAGATGCTCTCGATGCCCTGCTCCACAAGCCATAGGGCCAGCTCGGGGTGGTCGGAAGGCCCCTGCCCGCAGATGCCGATGTACCTGCCCATGCGTCTGGCAGTCTGAATGGCCCTCTCAAGCAAGAACTTCACGGCCTCGTCCTGCTCGTTGAACAGGTCGGCCACCAGGCCCGAGTCGCGGTCCAGGGCGAGGGTAAGCTGAGTCAGGTCGTTGGAGCCGATCGAGAAGCCATCGAAAAGCTCCAGGAACGGCTCAGCCAGAATCGCGTTGGAGGGTACCTCGCACATCATAATGAGCTTGAGACCGTTCTCCCCACGTCTGAGGCCGTTTTGCTCGAGGATCTGGATAACCTGCCGGGCCTCCCCCACCGTGCGCACGAAGGGCACCATGATCCAGACGTTGGTCAGGCCCTTTTCCTCCCGCACTTGCTTCAAAGCCTGGCACTCCAGGGCAAAGGCCTCGGCGAACTCCGGCGAGCGGTAGCGCGAGGCCCCCCGGAAGCCGATCATGGGGTTTTCCTCTTTGGGCTCGAAGAGCTGGCCGCCCAATAGGTGGGCATACTCGTTGGACTTGAAGTCAGACAGGCGCACAATCACCGGGTGTGGAGCGAAGGCCGCAGCGATCATCGAAACCCCCTCGGCCAGCTTCTCGCGGAAGAAGTCCACCGGGCTGGCATACCCTGCGGTGCGGTGGGCGATCTCGGCTTTTAGGGCGGGCTCGAGCCGCTCAGGATGCAGCAGGGCCTTGGGGTGGATACCGATCAGGTTGTTGATGATGAACTCCAGGCGGGCCAGCCCTACCCCAGCATGGGGCAGGTTTGCGAAGCTGAAAGCCCGCTCGGGGCTGGCCACGTTCATCATGATTTTGACCGGAATTTCCGGCATCCTGTCCAGCTCGATGCGCCGCACCTCAAAGCGGGGTGTGCCGGCATAGACCCGGCCGGTGTCCCCCTCGGCGCAGGAGACCGTGACCATCTGGCCCTCCTGCAGCACCTCGGTGGCCCCCGCCGCCCCCACCACCGCCGGAATGTTCAGCTCACGGGCCACGATGGCCGCGTGACAGGTGCGCCCGCCGCGGTTGGTTACGATGGCTGCGGCTTTCTTCATCACCGGTTCCCAGTCGGGGTCGGTCATGTCGGCCACCAGCACATCCCCCGGCTGCACCCGGTTCATCTCGCGGGGATGGCGGATGACCCGCACCGGCCCCGCCCCGATGCGCTGCCCCACCGCCCGGCCGGTGAGCAGCACCTCACCCCGCTCCTTCATCTCAAAGCGCTCCAGTACCCGACCGCTGCGGCTCTGCACCGTTTCGGGCCGGGCCTGCAGGATGTAGATCTGGCCGTCTCGGCCATCCTTGGCCCACTCGATGTCCATGGGCCGGCCGTAGTGCTGCTCGATGAGCACAGCCTGCCGGGCCAGCTCCAGTACCTCGGCATCGGAAAGGGCAAAGCGGCCTCGCTCCTCGAGGGTAGTCTCCACCGTCTGCACCCCTTGGCCTACCCCAGCGTAAATCATCTTCTGCCGCTTGGCCCCTAGGGTGCGCTGCAGGATGGTGTTTCGGCCTTCCAGCAGCCCCGGCTTGTAGACGTAAAATTCGTCCGGGTTCACCGCTCCCTGCACCAAAAGCTCGCCCAGGCCGTAGCTGGCAGTGACGAACACCACATTGCGGAAGCCCGACTCAGTGTCCAGGGTGAAGGCCACCCCGCTGGCCCCCAGGTCGCTGCGCACCATGCGCTGTACCCCCGCCGAGAGAGCTACCTCCTCGTGGGCGAAGCCGTGGTGCACCCGGTAGGCGATGGCCCGGTCGTTGTAGAGGGAAGCGAAGACCTTCTTGATGTGCAGCAGCACGTTCTCGATACCCTGCACATTCAGGAAGGTTTCCTGCTGGCCGGCGAAGCTGGCCTCAGGTAGGTCTTCGGCGGTAGCGCTGGAGCGCACCGCAACGGAAAGCCCGCCACCCTTGGTGGCGGACTCGAGGCGGATGTAGGCATCTACGATGGCGACCTCTAGGGCTTTGGGTAGCTCGGCCTGCTCGATCCAGCCGCGAATCTCGGCGCCTACCCGGGCCAGGGCATCCACATCGTCGGTATCGAGTTTGTGCAGGGCGGTGTTTATGCGCTCGGCCAGGTTGTTGTGTTGCAGGAACTCGCGGAAGGCCTGGGCGGTGGTCGCAAACCCTCCCGGAACCCGCACGCCGGCCTGCGACAGGCTGGCCATCATCTCACCGATGGAAGCATTCTTGCCGCCTACTGCTTCCAGATCTTTCATACCGAGCGTCTCAAACCAGCGAATATAGGCCATAGCACACCTCGTTGCCCTTGATGGTAGTTTGACCAAGGAGCCGGGTGGAGTAGGCTATTTTGGTGTAGTTATTGCCCGAAAGTCTGTGTAGTGTACGCTACACACATAAACTACACTGTTATTTGAAAGTACCTCGAGGGGATTCATGGAACGAACGGTTTTTATTGTCTCAGACCATACCGGCCTGACCGCCGAATCGGTGGCGCGGAGTTTGCTGGCCCAGTTTGAGAGTGTGCCATTTCGCTACGTAACGCGACCTTTCACGAATACCGAAGAAGAGGTCTATGGCCTTGTATACGAGATTAATTCGATTTTTGAACGTGAGCAGGTGCGCCCCATCGTATTTTCGACCCTGGCCAATCCGGTGCTAAATGACCAGCTCAAAACCGCACCGGCCCTGCATTTTGATCTGTTCCGCACCTATCTGGGGGAGCTCGAGCGCGAACTCGGTCAAGCCCCCACGGGTCGGGTGGGGCGTTTGCACAGCGTAAGTGACAACAGCTATTTCACCCGGATCGAGGCGGTCGATTTCGTGCTCGCCACCGACGATGGCATTGGCGACCGCTACTACCAGATGGCCGATGTAATCCTGATTGGGGTCAGCCGGGCGGGAAAAACCCCTACCTGCTTGTTTTTGGGCCTGCAGTATGGTTTGCGGGCTTCAAACTATCCCTTAGCCGAGGACGATTTCGAACGCGACTCCCTGCCCGAGCCAGTCAGAGCCTTCAAAGATAAGATTTTCGGCCTGACCATCAACCCCCACCGGTTACATCAAATTCGTACCCAGCGCAAACCGAATAGCCGCTATGCTTCGCTGGAGCAGTGCGAGTACGAGGTGCGGCGGGCCGAGTTGCTCTTCAGGCGGGTCGGCGTCCAGTACTTCGACACCACCAGTGCTTCCATAGAAGAAATTGCAACCAACATTGTACAGTGCGCAGGGCTACAGCGCAGAATCGGTTAATATTCTCGCCCCCAGATTTCCGCCGGGCAGCCCCCGCAGCGCTCGAGGTTCCCCTCGCCATGCACCCGAACAGAACTCGCAACAACACACAGCCCGTCCTGGGCCGCGTCAAAGCGCGCGGCGGGAATCTTCTTTGAATCCCCGCACAGCTGGTACTTTCCGGGCATGCGGAGTTCGTTTTGAGGGCCGCTAGGTACCAATCCCCCAGACCAGCAGAGCACCCAAATCCTCAGCTGGAACCGGCCAGCCCAGGATGTGACCCTGGCCGTAATCGGCGCCGAGCTCTTTCATGCGGGTGAGCTGGGACTGCTCCTCTAAACCTTTGGCAACCGCCCGGGTTCCAACGGCGTGGATCATGTCGATGGCGGCTTTAGCCAGGCTGGCATTCTCTGAGGCCGAGAAGGCCGGGTTGAGCTTGATCCAGTCGAGGGGCAGGCGTTTGAGCTGGGTTAGGGGGAGGGGGTTGGTACCGAAGTTATCGAGGGCGATGGAGACGCCGAGGTGCTTGAGGATTTCCAGGCTCCGGCTGCTGGCCTCGAGGTCGCTCAGAATAGCCTCCTCGCGCAGCTCGAGGATGATAATATCGGCCGGCAGGCGTTTGGCTGAGAGCATCTCCTGCAACGCCGTAGGGAAGTTTGGGTCTACCAGGGTTTCCGAGGAGATGTTCACGCTAAAGCGGGCGTTCACCCCGGAGGGCTTCCAGAGGGCGGCCTGTTCAAGCACTTTGTCGATGGCCCAGCGATCCTGAGCACTCATCAAGCCCACCTGCTCGGCCAGCGGCAGGAACTCACCGGCCTGGTGCAAGCCCTTAGGCTTGGGCCAGCGGGCCAGGGCTTCCACCGCGACCAGCTCGAGGTCGCTAAGGTTGAACACCGGTTGGAAGTGCAGCGTCAGTCCATCCTGCGAGAGGGCCTCTTGCAGCTCTGAGGCTCCGGGGGTCAGGAGGCGGATACCCCCGCCGGTCTCGAGGGCCCTGGCACAGGCCTGTTCGGCCTGGTTCCACAGCCCCTCCACGGTGGCCGCGTCCTGGGGGAACATCGCAATGCCAATGCCCACCTTTAGCCCCGACAAAGCAGCCCGCAGACGGCCCAGCAGGCGGTGGGCTACACGGCTGGCTCCGGCCGTCCAGCGCACCTCGGAGAGCAGCAAGGCAAAACCCTGCTCGCCCAGATACGACAGCGAGTCGCTCTGACGCAGGGTGTAGGCAATTTCACGGGCAGCCTGCTCGGTCTGGGCTTTGTTCATACCATCGATGCGGATACGCATCAACGCCAGCGAACGCCCGTGGCGTTGGGCCAGCGAGAGGGCCTGGGCCAGATTGAGCTCAAACTCGCTGCGCTTGACCGCCAGCGACTTGCGCTCGGGGGTTTGGATTTTGATCTCGTCCTTGAGCGGACGCAAAATGCGCTCGATAACCTGGACCACCGCCAGGGCCAGGGTCTCATCGGAAGGGCTCCATTTGCGCGGCTGGATGCTCTCTATCCACAACACCCCCCGCAGGCCGCTTTCACCGTGGAGCACCGCCTGCAAAACCGCTCCCAGCCCACGGCTGACCAGGGTATCGCGCAGTTCACTCATGCGGGCATCCTGGCGGGCATCGTCGGCGGCAATAAGCAGGTTGCGCTCGAGCACCTGGAAGTAGACCGCGTGGCGCTCAGGCCGTAGGTCTTCGGGGGGAGGCGCCTCGGGGTACTGCCCTACCGGTTTCAGGGTGCGCTCGTTGCTGTCTCGCAACCACAAGCAGATGCCTTTGAAGCCCAGGGCTATCAGGATCTCACCCAGCTTGGGGAGGGCTTCCTCCACACTGGAAAAGCGGCTCTGGGTGAGCTCCAAAAGCGAGCGCTGCCAGGTTTCGGCAGGCATGGGATTGACGGTCACACCGTGGGATTCGACCAACAACGACTGCAAGGCTTCGATCAAGGCCAGTTTGGCCCGTTCGTTAAGGTTGTAACCTTTTTGCCCAACGTGTAGCCGGGGGGCAGCCCAGACCAGTCGGCTGCTCACCCAGGACTCGCCGGTCAGCAGGTTGAGCAGCAGCTCCTGCGCTTCCTGGGGCTTGAGCACCACCCCCCCCACCCCGCCCAGGCGCACGGCCATGCCCGATGGTAGATCCTGGTGTTCGATTAGGAGGGTGGACCCTTCAATCGAGAGTGGAGCAAATAGCTTCCAGCCAACTTCGTTCACCGAATATCCAGTCCTTTCGAGAGCGGCTTCAGGCTCAATGCCACCAATCTACCAAGGGTTGGTGTGACGGATTGGTCATACGTCACCAGAGGCGCCGGCCGATAGCATTGCTCACGCCAAGACCTCGCCAGATTATGGCTGAATCACCCGCAAGCCCCCCGCCACCATGCGGACGCTGTACTCATGGCAAGGCTCGATGAGTTCGCCGTCGGAATGGGCCGGAACCGGACGGTCGAAGCGAACGGTGAATTCGGTGCCCTGAAAAAAGTGCAGCTTGGGATGATGAACGTGTCGGCCCATCAGCAAGCGGGGCAGAATCCCCACCACCCCCAGGCGGCTAAACTCCCCGGCCACCGCTGTCGAAATGAGGCCGTCGTTGGGCTGGGCATCGG
This sequence comes from Meiothermus sp., assembly GCA_036845585.1. Lineage (GTDB taxonomy): Bacteria > Deinococcota > Deinococci > Deinococcales > Thermaceae > Meiothermus. The sequence continues at coordinate 19,643 of DAIUDO010000013.1, forward strand.
GCACGATAGGGATACCGCCCCCATACGTGGAGGCATTCATCAGGGCCACCAGCAGGGTGCGGCCCTGATAGATGACCCGGTTGTTCTGGATCAGCTCGAGGGTCGGCAATTCCAAAGCCTTGAGCACACCAAATACCGAATAAAGGTAGCGCGGCATCCCCCTCAGAAAGGTGGGCGCACTGAGGGCTTTGCGGGCAACCGCAGCATCGAAACCAATACCCAGACTGGCGCCGTAGGGCTGGTTGTTGACCATGCCCAGGTCCACGCTGCGGATACTTCCCCGCAAAGCGGTGCGCAAGGCAGCACTCAGGTTCAGCCGGTGCAGGCCCACCATGCGGGCAAAGTCGTTGCCGCTGCCTATGGGAACCACCCCCAGGGCCTTATCTGAGCCGGCAAGGCCCCGCACCACCTCGTGAACCGTTCCGTCACCCCCTACGGCGATCACCCGGCTGCCCGCCGGGGCCTGACGGGCAATCTCGATGCCATGCCCGGGGGCCTGGGTAACCGCGATGCGAATATCAGCCAGCGAGCTTTCCTGAAGGATGGCGGCCTCGATGCGCTGCAACATCTGCCCGACGCGCCCGCGCCCCGCCGCGGGGTTGATTACAAAAGTCGTTAGACTGCTCATTGTGCGTGGCTAGATTCTAGCAGAAAGCAACGTTGTACAATACTACAATCCAGGGTGGTTTTACCGAACAGGATGGCTGAAAAACCACCCGACCGACACCACACACACCCCCGTTGCACCCTGTTCGGTCAGCGCCTCAGCCGTGCTTCAGGAGGAGGTCCCATGAACCGGCCTGTAGCCCAAGCCCACCTCTCGCAGCTCGCCGAGCTTTTGTCCTGGATGGATCAGGACCCCGCGCGCCGTTCCCTCGCCCCGGAGGCCCGGACCCCCGAAGGATTGTGGTGGGAAATCCTGGCCGGAGAAGATGAAAAAGCCTGGGTCTGGTTAGAGGCCGGTCGGGTACAGGGGTATGGGGCTTTGGTGCCTTTCTGGGATGGGGCCGCCCTGGAGGGCCCCATTGTCCGGGCCGGCGACGGCAAAGCACTCCTGGAGCATCTGGTCAAGAAAGCCCGCCGTGAGGGTTTTCCAACCCTGTACGCTTTTCCCGAGGCCAGCAATCAGTACGCCCGCAAATTGCTCGAGCAAGTCGGTTTCTCCGCCGAACACACCACCTATTTCTACTCCATCGGTCGCACCGACCTGTCGTATCCGGTGCCACTGGGTTTCAAGATTAAGCTGGCCGAGCCCTGCGATCCCCAGGTGTACCGTGCGTTGTACAGCCGGGTTGAAGATGGCTGGAGCCTGCGCTTGCACTGGACCGACGAAGAGCTGCGCCAGCATTTCCTGGGTTCTGAGGTGGAGCTTTTCATGGCCTATCACACCGATAGCAACGACACGCCGGTCGGCATGGCCGAGCTCGAGCTAGACGATACCCTGGCCGAGATTGCCTACATCGGCGTGGTCCCTGAGGCCAGGGGTAAAGGACTGGGGCGGGCATTGTTAGGCGCAGCCGCCGAATGGGCTTTCAGTAATCCGCTTATCGAGACCTTGCAAGTGCGCGCTCACGACCACGAGAAAGCTGCTCAGGCACTCTACGAACGCCTCGGTTTCAAGCAGACCAGCGCCGTTGTGACTTACGCCCTCGAGCTATTTTGACTGCACCCTCAGGCCGCCCCGGTCCTTTTTTCATCGGTTTGGTTCCAGTGGGCGCGGGCTGGTGTACAGAACAACCTGGCTGCTCCGAACCCACAATCAAACGGCGGCATGGTTAGGTGTATACTGTATACAGTATATGTCCAGCGCCGAGGTGGTGATCTGTGGGGCCGGCATCGCCGGGGTGGCAGCAGCATATTTTCTGACCCAAAAAGGCCTGCGTGAGGTGGTCATCGTCGAGCAGGGCGACCCATTGTCGCTGACCTCGGACAAGTCCACCGAGGCCTACCGCAACTGGTGGCCGGGCCCCGACGGCCAGATGACTGCCCTGATGAACCACAGCCTAGAGCTGCTCGAGGGCATCGCCCAGCAAACCGCCAACCGCATCCGCCTGAACCGGCGCGGCTACCTTTACGCCAGCGGGGAGGCCGCCCAGGTGGAAGCCCTGCTGCAAAGCGCCCAGACCGCAGCCCTGCAGGGGGCCGGGCCCCTGCGGGAGCACACCCAACCCCACACCTATCGGCCTTCCCCAGCTGAGGGCCTGGGGGCCGGTCTGGACGGAGCCGACCTGATCCGGGGTTCGGCCCTAATCCGCCGGCTCTTCCCCTACCTCAACCCCCAGACCCAGGCCGTGCTGCACGTGCGGAAGGCGGGCTGGCTGAGCGCACAGCAGCTCGGGATCTACCTGCTCGAGCAAGCCCGCACCCGTGGGGCCCGACTGTTGCGCGGGGAGGTGGTGGGGGTCGAGACCCAGGGCGGGGCGGTACGCAGCGTGCAGGTCAGGGAGGGTAGCGGGGAGGTGCGCTCCATCGAGACCTCCTTCTTCGTCGCCGCCGCCGGGCCCCAACAAGCCGCGGTGGGCCGCCTGTTAGGTCTGGAGCTACCGCTTCTGGCCGAGCTACACCTCAAGGTGAGCTTCGGCGAAACCCTGGGGGTGGTACCGCGGGAGGCCCCCATGCTGATCTGGCAGGATCCGCTGCGGCTTCCCTGGTCTCCGGAGGAGCGCACCTTGCTGGCCGAAGAATCGGCCACCAGCTGGCTCCTGGAAGAGCTGCCGGGCGGTGCCCACTGCCGCCCCGACGGCCCCCCCGACAGCCCCACCCTGATCGTGCTTTTCAACCACCACACCCAGCCGGTAGCCCCGGTCTTCCCCCTGCCCATTCCCCCTTATTACGCCGAGGTGGCCTTACGGGCGATGGCGGTCATGCTGCCCGGACTGGAACGCTACTTCAACCGGGTGCCCAGGCCCTACATTGACGGCGGATACTATCTCAAAACTCAGGAGAACCGCCCCTTGATTGGCCCTCTTCCGCTCAAAGGGGCCTACATTGTCGGGGCCTTGTCGGGCTTTGGGGTAATGGCCGCCTGTGCAGCAGGCGAGCTGCTGGCTGCCCACGTCCTGGGAGAGGCCCTGCCGGGCTACGCCCCGGCCTTCCTGCTCTCGCGCTACCAAGACCCGGCCTATCTGGCGAGGCTGGCAGCTTTTGGCGACGGGGCACAGCTGTAGCTCAGTGCTTGATCATGATGTGCCGGGGCACGGTGTAGTCCTCGAGGGCGTAGAGGCTCATATCCTTACCATAGCCCGACTGCTTGAGGCCGCCGTGGGGCATCTCATTGACCAGCATGAAATGTGTATTTATCCAGGTACAACCATATTGCAAGCGGCTGGCAATGCGCATGGCCTTGCCCACATCCTGGGTCCAGACCGAGCTGGCCAGGCCGTAGTCGGAGTCGTTGGCCCAGGCGATGGCCTCCTCTACGTCGTCGAAGCGGGTCACGCTTACCACCGGGCCAAACACCTCGCGGCGCACAATCTCGTCGGACTGCAGCGCCCCGGCCACTACGGTCGGCTCGTAGAAGAAGCCCCGGCCTTCCATAGGGTGGCCACCCACCGTGACCTCGATGTGCTTTTGCATCCGGGCCCGCTCTACAAAGCTGGCCACCCTCGAGCGCTGCCGCTCGGTAATCAGCGGCCCCATCTCCACCCCATCGTCGTGCTGGGCTCCCACCTGGATGCCCTTGACGGCGTCGGTAAGCTCGGCCACGAACTTGTCGTAGATCTTCTTGCCGGCGTACACCCGGCAGGCCGCCGTGCAGTCCTGACCTGCGTTGTAGTAGCCGAAAACCTTGATGCCCTGCACGGTAGCCTCGAGGTCGGCATCGTCCATCACGATCACCGGGGCTTTGCCGCCGAGCTCGAGGTGGGTGCGCTTGAGACTCTGGGCGGCGACCTCGAGCACCCGCTTGCCGGTGGCCACATCCCCGGTCAGCGAGATCATCCGCACCTCCGGCTGCCCCACCAGGGCAGCCCCAACCGTCTCGCCCACTCCGGTCACCACGTTCACCACACCCGGCGGAAAGATCTCCGCCAGAAACTCGGCCAGGCGCAAGGTGGTGAGGGGGGTCTGCTCGCTCGGCTTAAGGACCACCGTATTGCCCGCCGCCAGGGCCGGAGCCAGCTTCCAGGCAGCCATCATCAGGGGATAGTTCCACGGGGCGATGCTGGCCACCACCCCCACCGGGTCGCGGCGAATCAGGCTGGTGTGACCCGCCAGGTACTCCCCGGCCAGTGCACCAGTCATGGAACGAACCGCCCCGGCAAAAAAGCGGTAGCAGTCTGAGATAGCCGGGATTTCGTCGTTGAGTGCAGCCAGATACGGCTTGCCGCAGTTGAGCGACTCCAGCCTGGCTAGCTCCTCGGCGTGTGCGTCAATTCGGTCGGCCAGCTTCAAAAGCATCAGAGAGCGGTCTTTAGGGGTGGTCTGCGACCAAGCCTCAAAAGCCCGCTCCGCCGCCTTCACGGCCTGCTTGACCTGCTCTACCGAGGCCTCCGGCAAGCGCAGCAGCACCTCACCGGTCGCCGGGTTGAGAATGTCCAGAGGGGTGCCCTCCCCGGCAACAAACTGTCCGTCAATCAGCATCTTACCCTGTCCGATCAGAATTTTGCTCGTCATGGCGGGCTTCCTTTCTGTGGCCCTTCGGCCAAAACGCTAACTGCTCTACCTTATACACCCTTTGTAAGGGTCCTCACTTCATCCCGTCTTTCCTCCACCATGTAAGTCTTCGGTATCGCGGGTTAGCCACTGGGCCAGTACAATCGGCAGAAAGGTCACCAGCATCACGAACACCGCCACGACGTTGGTAATGGGCCGCTCGCGCGGGCGGAAGAGCTCGTTCAGGAACCAAATGGGTAGGGTTTTTTGGTCGGCTGCGGTAAAGGTGGTTACAATTACCTCGTCGAAGGAAAGAGCGAAGGAAAGCATACCTCCTGCCAGCAATGCCGTGGCCAGGCTCGGCATCACCACCATCCGCCAGGTGGTGAACCAGTCGGCCCCCAGATCCATCAAGGCCTCAATCTGCGATCGGACCGGCCTCTCAATTGCGGCAGACCTCTATCCCAGGCCAGGCGGTCTGGGG
>DAIUDO010000014.1:0-20946 GCA_036845585.1 Meiothermus sp.
TTGTCGATGTCCACCACGCAGACGTAGGCCCCGTGAGGGAAGGTCAGGTTGGGGGGGTCGTAGTAGTAGGTGGTCTCGAGGCCTGGCTCCAGGCCTGGGGGCAGGTTGGTGTAAGCGGCGAAGGCCACCTCGTTCATGGTCACGCTCTTGCTGGGGACTCCCTTGACCACAAACTTCTTGTCTACCCATTCCACGTCGCTCTCACCGACTTCCAGAAGGTGCGCCGCGATCTTTTTGGCCTTTTCGCGGATGCGGCGAGCTGCCAGAGCCATGGCCCCGCCAGCGGTAGGGGTGCTGCGGCTGGCGTAGGTCCCTAGTCCGTAGGGGGCGGTGTCGGTATCGCCCTCCTCCACGATGATTTTGTCTACGTCCAAGCCCAACTCCTCGGAGACAATTTGGGCCCAGGTGGTCTCGTGCCCCTGCCCCTGGTGGCGGGTACCGGCCCGCACGATGGCCGAGCCCGAGGGGTGCACGCGAATCTCAGCCCCGTCGAACATCTTGATGCCCAGGATGTCGAAGTCTTTGGAGGGGCCAGCCCCCACGATCTCGGTAAAGGTGGAGATACCGATGCCCATGAGTTCGCCTTTGGCCCGCTTCTCGGCCTGCTCTTTGCGCAGTTCGTAATAGCCGATGCGCTCGAGGGCCACCTTCAAGGTTTTTTCGTAGTCACCCGAGTCGTAGGTCCAGCCCAGTGCCGAGGGATAGGGGAACTGCTCGGGGCGGATGAAGTTCTTGAGCCTTAGCTCGGCCGGGTCCATCTTCAGCTCGTGGGCCAGTACGTCCATGCTGCGCTCAATCAGGTAGCTGGCCTCGGTCACCCGGAAGGAGCAGCGATAGGCCACCCCACCGGGGGCCTTGTTGGTGTAGACCGCGTCCACCTCGGCATAGGCTTTCTGGAAGTCGTAGGAGCCGGTGCAGATGGAAAACAGACCCGCTGGGTATTTGCTGGGGTCGGCAGCGGCGTCGAAGGCCCCGTGGTCGGCCAGGGTGTAGACCTTCATGGCCGTGACCTTGCCGTCCTTGGTGGCCCCGATCTCGATGTCCATGTGGAAGTCGCGGGCAAATCCGGTGGTGGTGAGGTTCTCGGTGCGGGTCTCGACCCACTTGACCGGGGCCCCCAGCACGATGCTGCCCACTATTGCGCAAACGTAGCCCGGGTACACCGGCACCTTGTTGCCGAAACCCCCACCGATGTCGGGCGAGATGACCCGGATGTTGTTCTCGGGAATTTTGGTTACCAATGAGAGCACCGTGCGGATGGCGTGGGGGGCCTGGGTGGTCATGTAGACCGTGAGCCGCCCGGTGGCCTTGTTCATATCCCCAATGCAGCCGCAGGGCTCGAGCGGGGCCGGGTGGCTGCGGGGATACAACATGTGCTGCTTGATGCGCACTTCGGAGGCGGCCAAGGCTTTTTCGGTCTCGTCTTTAGAGCCTACATTCCAGGTCCAGATGTGGTTGTCGTGGCGACGTGGGCCGTGGGCCCCAGTCATCTGGCCCTTGATATCCTCACGCAGCACCGGTGCTTCAGGCGAGGTGGCTTTGTAGGGGTCGACCACCACCGGTAAGGGCTCATACTCAACCTGTACGGCTGCAGCCCCGTCGGCAGCAGCTTGGCGGGTTTCGGCGAAAACTGCAGCAACCTCCTGGTACTGATAGAGCACTTTACCATCGGCCAGCACCATCTGCTTGTCGCCGGCCAGGGTCGGAATCCAGGAGAGGCCGGCGGCGGCCAGGTCTTTGGCAGTGATGACCGCCTTAACCCCAGGAACCTTGAGGGCTTCGGAGGTGTCGATGCTCAGAATCTTGGCGTGGGCATAAGGGCTGTGCACCAGGGCCATGTGAAGCATGCCGGGCAGGTTGATGTCGTCGAGGTAGTTACCCTTGCCCACAATAAAGCGGGGGTCTTCTTTGCGCTTGATGGCCTTGCCCAGCCCCTGGATGCCCTTAGGCTCGAGGTTGGTGGTTTGAACAGACATGTGCGCTCCTTTCGGTTTTGCAGTGGGCCAAACACCAAAAGCGAGAACGGTGCGACAATCGGCCTTAGGCGTTTAGCTTCGCTTTTTAGTCGTCGGCTGCTGAGCTGGCTGGCTGCTGCAACATCTGCGCGGCTTGTTGCACGGCCTTGACAATATTCTGATAGCCGGTGCAGCGGCAGAGGTTGCCCGACAGACCAAAGCGAATCTCTTCTTCGCTGGGGTTGGGGTTGTGTTGCAGGAGGGCGTGGGCAGCCATGATCATACCAGGTGTGCAGTATCCGCACTGAAGGCCGTGCTGGTCATAGAAGGCTTGCTGCAACGGGTGCAGCTTGCCGCCCTGTGCCATGCCCTCGATGGTGGTGATGGCATAACCTTCGGCCTGTACTGCAAACATGGTGCAGCTTTTGACTGCCGTTTTACCGTCGAGCACCACTGTACAAACACCGCAAGATGAGCTATCGCAGCCGATGTGGGTTCCGGTTAGCCCGCAATCGCGGATGGCGTGCGCGAGCAGGGTGCGGGGCTCGACGTTGAGCTTTTTTAGCGTACCGTTGATGTTCAGGGTGATTTCCATTGCTGTCTCTCCAACCGCAGAAGGTATGCCACTGCTTTATGCCACGACCACTCCCAGGCGACCTAAGGCCTTTATCAGGCCACGTCCGACCAGCACCCGGGCCATGTCTTTTTTGTATTCCGCCGACCCTCGGGCGTCGGGGTTGGGGTCGGCAATCTTACGGGCTTCCTCGGCGGCTGCCCGGATCAGTTCCATGCTTGGCTTCTGGCCGCGCAGGATTTTCTCGCCCTCGGCTACCCTCAGGGCCATGTGGGCTACCGCGGTAATACCGATCCCGGCCTCTTTGATGGTGCCATCGGGGCTTAGTTCAATTTGCACGGCAGCAGCAGCTGTGGCGTAGTCACCTACTTTTCGCTCAATTTTCTCGTAGGCCCCCGAGGTGCGCTCGTTGGGTGTTGGAAAGCGCGCTTCCACGGCTAGCTCGCCCTCGCCAATGGAGGTTGCGAAGCTGTCCACCAAAAACCGGTCAATATCCTCGACCCGCGACCCGGTCTTGCCCTGAACAACCATCTGGGCCCGCGCAGCGATGGCAGCAGCAGCCCAGTCGCCCGAGGGATCGTTGTGGCACAGAGAGCCCACCACCGTGCCCCGGTAGCGCACGATAGGGTCGGCTACCACCTTCGATACATCGCTGATTAGATGGTATCGGCGGTGAATGTCTAGGTTGAACTCCACATCGGTGTCACGCACGAGGGCACCAATGCGCAGCATGCCGTTTTCCTCTTGAAGATAAGCCATATTGGGTAGCTTGTTGATATCGACCAGCACGGCGGGCTGAGCCAGGCGATAACGCATGGCCGGGATAAGGCTTTGCCCTCCTGCCAGTACCCTGGCGTCGTAGCCATGCTCGGCGAGTTGGCTGATGGCCTCCTCTAGGGATAACGGACGTTTATACTCAAAGGCCGCGGGTATCATGCAGTCCTTCCTCCTTGCTTTATAAAGCGTAGTACAATCTATTCGTTACAGCCTACGGCAAGTATGTTTAAGACTACAGTTGTAAAGTATCACAATATACCGTGTTGATCGGCATAAATTTTGTTTGGACGGATTCTTGGCAACGGGGTTTGCTCAGGGGAATATTGCAGGCCTCGAGCCCTGAATCGGGGTGCAGAGTGTAGCCTTGGTATGCAGCCGATTGATGCGATGGTTCTATCTGCCGGGAGGGCCTCGAGGTTTGGGGTGCCCAAATTTTTGCTGCCTGCGGGTCCTGAAGGAATAATGCTCACCTACGTGCTGACCCAGGTATTGCAGGTGGCCGATGGGCGGGTGGTGGTGGTACTGGGCCGGGAGGCCGGGTTGGCGCGACGGGCCATCGAGTGCTGGCTGGACGGCAACCCGGTTCACAAAGACAGGGTGCGGATCTGCGTAAACCCGGACTATGCCAGCGGCCAGAGCTCCTCGCTTAGAGCAGGTCTTCGGGCTCTGGAGGGTTCGTATGGCGTGCTGGTCTTTTTGGCAGATATGCCGGGCTTGGACGCCGAACGACTAGAGCAATTAAGAGTTGCCATCCAGGCAATAAAACCCTCCAGCCTGGCCGTGGCCCCTGCCGAGTTTGGCCAGGCACGTCCACCGGTTTATCTGACTGCGGGTCTTTTTGCTTCCATTGAGCAGCTGACTGGCGACCAAGGGGCGCGGGCTCTCCTGCGGGCCCATAGCCGCCAGGTTGAGCTGCTGGAATGGGGTTCGGGCCCATGGTTTGCCGATGTAGATACATGGGAAGGCTACCGCGAGCTTGCTCATGCTCTGGGGTGGGCCCGCGAGACCTGTGCTCCTTTGCCGCGCGAGACCTGTCCAGTCTCGGCCGTGGAAACATTGATCGAGGCTGCGCTGCGCTCAGAAATCGTTCCCTGGCTTGCGCCAGGGCTGCTCCTGCTGACCGATTCACACCAGACCTGCTGGCTCGAGCTGCCACAAAGCTATCGAGGCGTTCGCGCAATCGTTTTGGGCCAGACCAAAACCTCCGAGGACAGGCTCGAACTCATTCGCAGGGCTACCCTCGCCGCCTTGAAAGACGAAAATACCGGTGGGGGCCACCGAAAAAGCGGTGTCTGAGAGTTCGTGGACTACCAGGGTGCTCAGGAAGTGCTCTGGGCCTTAAGACGCGGTGATGCAGAGCAGACCCCAGTTAGGCTTCTTTTTGGTGCCGGGATGGCGTCAAATATGAGTCTGGGACGCGCCCAGACCCGGCAATGTTTTTTTGGGCTAGGCCAGGGCTGATTAGGGCTTAGGATTAAAGCTGGAGTGGTGCAGCGCGAACGTGAATCCTCAGATGCCACCTCGATGACTGCACGTGCAAGCGTCGAGTCATTACTCACAGACTCAAAGCGATGCCTGGGCCACGCACCCCAGGAGGCTGCCCATCTTGCCCAGGATGCGCTGGCACTGGCCCACGGTCATCAGCTACCCCGACTCGAAGCGCAAGCTAACCTGATCCTGGCCAAAGCCCTCTTACGGCTGGGACAATGGAGTGAGGCGCTCGAGGCCGCCCGGACTGGTGTGGAGGCCTCAACTCAGATAGGCGAGCCTGAACTCAGGCTCGAGGGTATTCGCTTGCTAGCCAATATTCTTCGCGAGCAGGGAGACCTCGGCCAGGCGGCCCAGTGTCTTGAGGAGGCCATCGTTCTGGCCCAACAAGCTGGTCTGCCAGAGGCTCAGGCCGATTGCCTCAACCAGCAAGCCGGTATTCATCATTCCAAGGCTGAGTATGCCCTGTCCCTGGATAAACTTCACTGGGCTCTCTCGATAGCCCGCAGCCTAGGCAACCAAGTTTTGGAGGCCAGCTTCCTCAACAACATCGGTATTTTGCATACCGAACTGGGGCAGTATCCACAGGCCCTCGAGGCCTTCCTGGCCGCCTATCAGTTGTATCAAAACCCTCAGCATACTGCGCACAATCGGGCGGGTAACCTGGCTTCCATTGGCAATCTATACATCGAGATGGGTGAGTTTGCCCAGGCCGAAACGTACTGCCGACAAGCCCTGGCTTTGGCACGCAGTGCTTCAGAGCGAATCGTCGAAGTACAGGTTATGCAGATCATTGCAGAACTGGCCTTCCGACGTCAGGACTATTCCAGCGCCAGCGATGCCTACCAGGCGGTGGTTGAGCTGAGCAAGGAGTTGGGGTACGAGCGTGCACTGGTCGCCTCGCTGGAGGGCTTGGCGAAAACTCAGATGGCCCAGGGTAAGCCCCAGACAGCCTATCAGACCCTCTCGGAGGTTCTGGAACTGGCCCGCTCCAGGGATTGGCAGGCTACGGCTCTGGATGCTCTGTTGAGCTTGGGAGAGGCCTGTCTTGCACTCGAAGATTATTCGGGTGCCCAGGCATGGGCTCAGGAAGCTATGGGCCTGGCCCTGCGCTCCCAGCGCAAACGTAGTGTCTGTCAAGCCCATCGTCTACTAGCACAGCTTTATCGCCACAGGGGCGAATATCCCGAAGCCATTCAGCACCTCGAGGAGCACTATCGTTTAGAGCGCGAGGTTTTCAGTGAAGAAAGCGAGCACCAGCGCCAGATGCTGGTCAGCCAGCTCGAGCTCGAGCGGGTTCGCAACGAGGCCGAGAGCCTACGTCTGCGGTCCGAACTCGAGCGACAGGCTCGCGAAGAGGCCCAGGCCAAGGTATTCCAGCGCACCCAGGAGCTCGAGTTCGCCCAGCTCGAAATTGTGTCCCGCCTGGCCCTGGCCGCCGAATTCCGCGACGACGCGACCGGAGAGCACACCTACCGGGTTGGCCGCAACGCCGCCATGATTGCCAGGGAACTCGGCTGGTTGCAACATGAAGTCGAGACCCTGAAACTGGCTGCGCGCCTACACGATGTTGGAAAAATTGGAATCCCAGATGCCATTCTACTCAAACGAGACCGGCTGACGGTAGGCGAATACGAACTGATGAAGGACCACACCACCATAGGGGCCCGAATTCTTTCCGGAGGACGTTCGAGGATGCTGCGTTTGGCAGAAGAAATTGCTCTGTCGCATCACGAACATTACGACGGCAGTGGCTATCCGCGCGGTCTGGTGGGGGATAGCATTCCAATATCGGGGCGAATTGTGGCTGTGGCGGATGTGCTGGATGCCCTGACCCACGAGCGCCCCTATAAGCGGGCCTGGTCGGTAGCTGAGGCGTTGGCCGAAATAAAGCGCCAGAGCGGGCGTCAGTTCGATCCGGCGGTGGTAGGGGCCTGCCTGGCGGTCTTTGCCGAGGCCGCTGCCGACGTGGAAGAGCACATGCAACGCCTCGACTCCGACCTATCGCTCTCGGTTCAGCTCGAGAAGGCTCAGCTGGGCTGGGTTGACGAAGGAATCGAGCAGCTCAAGCAAGACTTCGAACAGCTTTTGGCCGAGCGCACCCGTGAGCTCGAGCAGGCCCGCCGCGAGGCACAGGTTCTGGCCCGCCGAATGGAGCTCATGGCCCATACCGACGTGCTTACCGGTCTGGGCAACCGTCGCGCTTTCGAGGCGGACCTCGAGAGCGAAGTAGCTCGTGCAGCTCGAATCGACTACTCGCTCAGTGTGCTGGCCCTGGATTTGGATGTTCTTAAACAGCTCAACGACACCGAGGGCCACGAGCGTGGCGATGCTTTGTTGCGCACTTTTGCTCGCTTCATACAGGAATGTTTTTTCGACCTGGGCCGGGTTTATCGTATAGGCGGTGACGAATACGCAGCCATTTTGCCCTATGTGGATGCCCGTCACCGGGCTGAGATTTTCAGCCGTGTTGATGCCGCCATCGCCAGCACACGAGCTCAGGGATTTCCGTCCGCCAGCGTTAGCGCAGGTATGGCTTCCATGCCGGAAGAGGCCAGTTCCGATGGCGATCTAGTGCGCCTCTCTGACCAGCGCATGTACCAGGACAAGCTAAAGCGCCGCAAGGCCCGAGAAGCCAGCACCGATACCGCCGACGATTAGGTTGTGCAGGGAAGATTTCCAACGGATTTGGCCTGCGCATCTTTGTGGCCTGGCGCGACTTGGGCGCTCCTGCGCTTCGGCAGTTGTAACGCTTTGGAAGTCGCCCAGATAGTTCAAGGTTGACAGAATCTGCCTACCTCTCTACACTCACTTTTATCCGCGCTGGGGCGCGGCCACAAATAAACGGTTCTTTTATCCAGAGCGGCGGAGGGATTCGGCCCAGTGAAACCGCAGCAACCCACAAAAAAGCCCCTGCTCATGACCAGTGGTTTTTTTGCAAGGTGCTAATTCCGGCTCGGCTGCCGAATGTTGTAGGCACACAACGTTCAAAACTTGGCATAGTTTGGCAGTCGGGAAAGATAAGAGAAGGGATTGTTCGATTCGTGACCCCCTTCCAGTCATAAAAGAACGTCTGGTAGGGGGTTTTACACAAAACTCCTACCGGGAACATTGCTGGCCGAGTACCAGCGATGAGACGCCCCAAATCCTGCGCGGTAGGAGAGCAGTATGTCCAAAAAACAAGGCTTTGAAACCCTGCAGTTGCACGCTGGCTACAGCCCCGACCCCACCACCGGGGCCCGTCAGGTGCCCATTTACGCCACCACCTCCTATCAGTTCAAGGATGCCGACCACGCCGCCCGGCTGTTTGGCCTGCAGGAGTTCGGCAACATCTACACCCGCATAATGAACCCCACCACCGATGTGCTGGAAAAGCGCATCGCGGCCCTCGAGGGCGGGGTGGCGGCTCTGGCTACCAGCTCTGGCCACGCCGCGCAGTTTCTGGCCATCACCAATATCGCCCAGGCGGGCGACAACTTTGTCTCAACCCCTAACCTGTACGGTGGCAGCATCAACCAATTCAAGGTCACCCTGCCCCGCCTGGGTATCGAAAGCCGCTTTACCGACAGCGCCGAGAGCGTGGAGGACTTCATCCGTCTGTCCGACGAGAAGACCCGCTTCTGGTACCTGGAATCGCTGGGCAATCCGGCGCTCAACATACCCGATTTCGAGCTGATTGCCCAGGCTGCCCAGGAACGTGGAATTGCCCTTTTCGTGGACAACACCTTCGGCCACGGGGGTTATCTCTTCCGGCCCATCGAGTGGGGGGGCAACGTGGTCACGCATTCCGGTACCAAATGGATTGGCGGGCATGGGGCCGCCATTGCCGGGCTGGTTGTGGATGGGGGTAACTTCAACTGGGACAACGGACGCTACCCCCTGGTTACCCAGCCCCAGCCGGGCTACCACGGCCTCGAGCTGCACAAGGCCCTGGGCAACCTGGCCTTCGTCATCAAGGCCCGCATCGATGGTCTGCGCGACCAGGGGCAGTGCCTGGGGCCCTTCGAGGCTTTTTTGCTCCTGTTGGGCCTCGAGACCCTCTCGCTGCGTTCTGAGCGCCACGTTCACAACACTCTGGCCCTGGCCCACTGGCTGCGCGAGCAGCCCGAGGTGGCCTGGGTCAACTACCCCGGCCTCGACGACCACCCCAGCTACGCCAAAGCCCAGAAGTACTTCGGGGGTAAACCGGGCTCGGTCCTGACTTTTGGGCTCAAAGGCGGTTACGCGGCGGCCAAAAACTTCATCAACCGGCTCGAGCTCATCTCCCACCTGGCCAACGTGGGCGACACCCGCACCCTGGCGATTCACCCGGCCTCTACCACCCATTCTCAGCTTTCCCCAGAGGCCCAAGCCGCCGCAGGGGTCAGCCCCGAGCTGGTGCGCCTGAGTGTGGGTTTGGAGACCCTCGAGGACATCCAGGCCGATATCCGCCAGGCGCTTCAGGAAACCGTCTCGGTCTGACGGTAGTCCGCAGAGAGTCAGGACTGGTTCTATGACCGACCTGCTAGTTCAGGAAGCCTGGGGCGATCACGAAGCCCTGCTGATCAAACCTCCCAAGAGCCGGGGTCGGGTGCCGCCGCCGGTGCCTGCCCAAGCCCTGGTGGCGCGGGGCTTTGCCCTTGAATATGGGGGCAGCCTACCAGAACTGTGGATGCGCTACGAGACCTACGGTAGCCTCAGTCTGGATCGAGACAACGCCGTGCTGGTGTTGCATGCCTGGACAGGCTCAGCCCACCTAGCCGGCACCTACACCCAGGAAACCCTGCAGAGCTTGCCCCGGCTCGATCGGGCTTTTGGGCCTGATGGCTGGTGGGATGAGCTGGCTGGTCCGGGCCGGATGCTCGACACAGAGAAGTACTTTGTCCTCTGTGCCAACCACCTGGGTAGCTGCTACGGTTCGACCGGCCCGCTGTCCATTAACCCCACAACCCAGCGCCCCTACGGCCCAGATTTTCCAAAGGTTACGGTGCGCGACCTGGCCCGCGCTCAGGCCCGACTGCTCGACTTTTTGGGCATCGACCGGGTGACCCTACTGGGGGGCAGCCTGGGCGGCATGGTTGCCCTCGAGTTTGCCCTGCTTTACCCCCAGCGGGTCAACAAGCTGGTGGTGCTGGCAGCCCCGCCCGTGCACGGGCCCTGGGCCAGGGCCTTCAACCGGCTTTCGCGCGAGGCTGTGCTGGCCGACCCTGCCTACCAGAACGGGCACTACACCCAGCAGCCCCTTGGCCTCGAGCTGGCGCGGGCTATTGCCATGCTCTCTTTCCGATCGCCGGCGTCGTTCCGCCTGCGCTGGCAACAGCACCCCGAGCGAGGGGAGAGTTATGTGCTCTACCAGGGCGAGAAGTTCGCACGCCGTTTTGATGCCAACGCCTACCTGGTGCTCTCCGAGGCTATGGATACCCACGACGTAGGGCGTGGCAGGGGCGGCCTCGAGGCGGCTATGCGCTCACTTCAAGCGATTCCCAGCCTGTTTGTGGGTATCGACTCGGATGTGCTTTACACCGCACAGGAGGTTCGCGAGATGGCTGGCTTGTGCCAGGGTCTTTACCGCGAGATTAAGAGCCCTCATGGGCACGACGCCTTCCTGATCGAGACCGATCAGGTCGAGCGTATTCTGGCCGATTTTGTCTAGCCCCAATGCGGTCGGCGGGTACCCGGGTCGGTACCTATGCAGAGCGGTGGGCGGCTGCCAAGTGAACAGCCAGCCCACTCCTTTGCTTCTGGCTGTATTGGCTTTGGAAGACGATCTTTTTGGAAAATAACCACGGCCGTGTGCCCACTTGCTCACAGACCACGGCACCGTTCTGCGGCGCTTGAGGAGCAGCCTGGCATCCCTCTATTCTCAAAACTCTCACCTTGTGCTAAACTTCCACTAGCAGCTTGGATTCCGGGGTGCAGCTTGCATTTGTGTGTATAGTTGTGCTATACTCCGCTTTGTGTTTTGTGGCCTGCGCCCTGAGCGTATCCCACAAAAAGCGTAAGAGCCAGCCGCCGCAGGGAATTCTCGCCTGCGGAAGAACCCTGTTAGCTTACGAAAACCCCCAACACGACCCAAAGCCAGCCGTTTCCGCTTGCTTTGTCTGAGCGGGAACCGCGCCCAAGGGTTATGAGGTGTTTTGATGAAGATAGAGCGGTTTGGCAAGATTACTGAGGTCATCCCCCTTCCACCCCTCACCGAAATCCAGGTAGATTCGTTCACCAAAGCCCTACAGGCCTCGGTTCCCCCCTCCAAGCGGGAGACGCTGGGGCTGCAGGCGGCTTTCAAGGAGACCTTCCCTATCGAAGAAGGGGAGAAGGGCCGCGGTCTGGTGCTGGACTTCCTCGAGTACCGCCTGGGCGACCCGCCGTTTGGCCAGGACGAGTGCCGTGAGAAAGACCTCACCTACCAGGCCCCGCTGTACGCGAAACTTCAGCTTATCCACCGCGACACCGGCCTGATCAAAGAAGACGAGGTCTTTTTGGGCGACCTACCCCTCATGACCGAGGACGGCTCCTTTATTGTCAACGGGGCCGATCGCGTGATCGTCTCGCAAATTCACCGCTCGCCGGGGGTGTACTTTACGGCCGACCAGGCCCGCCCCGGTCGCTATGTAGCCTCGGTGATTCCCCTGCCCAAACGCGGTCCCTGGATTGACCTCGAGTTCGAGCAGTCGGGCATTGTGGTCATGAAGGTCAACAAGAAAAAGTTTCCCCTGGCCCTTCTGCTACGGGTTCTGGGCTTCACCGCCGAGAGCCTTGGAAAGGAACTGGCTGCCTATCCCGACCTGCTGCCGGGCCTGCTCGAGGCCCAGTACCGAGGTACCAAGCCCCTTGAGATGGGCGTGGACGAGGCCCTCCTAAGGCTTTTCACCGAGCTGCGCCCCGGCGACCCCCCCAAGCGCGACAAAGCCATCACGTACCTTCACTCTCTACTCTCTGACCCCCGCCGCTACGACCTTGGCGAAGCGGGCAAGTACAAAGCCCAGCAAAAGCTGGGTGTAAGGCTTTCGGGCCGTATGCTTATTCGCTTCGAGAACGGCGAGTTCAAGGACGAGGGCCTGCTGCCGGTGCTGCGGTATCTTTTTGCGCTTCAGAGCAGCGAACCCGGCTACGAGGCCGATGACATCGACCACCTTGGCAATCGCCGTATCCGCACCGTAGGAGAACTGCTGGCCGATCAGTTCCGCGTGGGGTTGTCGCGTTTGGCCCGTGGGGTTCGTGAGCGCATGCTGCTGGGCACCCCCGAGAGCGCCACCCCGGCCAAGCTGGTCAACAACCGTCCACTGGTCGCCGCGATACGCGAGTTTTTCGGGCGCAGCCAGCTCAGCCAGTTCAAAGACCAGACCAACCCTCTTTCCGAATTGCGCCACAAGCGGCGCATCTCGGCCCTGGGGCCGGGTGGCCTGACCCGCGAGCGGGCCGGCTTTGATGTGCGCGATGTGCACCGCACCCATTATGGCCGTATCTGCCCCATCGAGACCCCTGAGGGTGCCAACATCGGCCTGATCTCATCGTTGGCCTCTTTTGGCCGCATCAACGACCTGGGTTTTATTCTGACGCCCTACCGCAAAGTCGAAAACGGTCGGGTCACCGACAAGGTTGAGTTCATGACTGCGACCGAGGAGGATCGCTACGCCATTGCCCAGGCCAACACCCCTCTTCGGCCCGATGGGCACTTCGATACTCAGCAGGTCGTGGTGCGCAAGAAGGGCGAGCCCATCGTGATGCGCCCCGAAGAAGTGGAGTACATGGATGTCTCGCCCAAACAGATTTTCTCGGTTAACACTAACCTGATTCCCTTCCTCGAGCACGACGATGCCAACCGGGCCCTGATGGGCTCGAACATGCAGGCCCAGGCTGTGCCCCTGTTGCGGGCCCAAAGCCCTGTGGTCATGACCGGGGTGGAGGAGCGGGTGGTTCGCGACTCCCTGACCTCGCTGTACTCGAGTGTGGACGGAGTGGTGGAGTATGTGGATGGATCCAAAATCCACATCCGGGGCGAGGACAAGGGCCTCTACGAGTTCAACCTGCGGCGCTTTACGCGCTCCAACCAGGGTACAGCCCTCGACCAACGTCCACGTGTCTCCAAAGGGCAGAAAGTGCACAAAGGGGACCTCCTGGCCGACGGCCCGGCCTCCGAGGAAGGGCGTCTGGCCTTGGGCCAGAATGTGCTGCTGGCCATCATGCCCTTCGATGGCTACAACTACGAAGACGCCATCGTGATCTCCGAGGATCTGCTGCGACGCGACTTCTATACCTCGGTGCACATCGAGCGTTATGAGATTGAGGCCCGCGACACCAAGCTAGGCCCCGAGCGCATTACCCGCGACATCCCCAACCTCTCCGAAGCCGCCTTGCGAGACCTTGATGAAGACGGGGTGGTGCGCATTGGCGCCGAGGTCAAGGCCGGTGATATTCTGGTGGGCCGCACCAGCTTCAAAGGCGAGACCGAGCCCACCCCAGAAGAACGCCTGCTGCGCAGCATCTTTGGGGAGAAGGCCCGCGACGTGAAGGATACCTCACTGCGGGTGCCTCCTGGCGAGGGCGGCATTGTGGTACGCACCCTGCGCCTTCGCCGGGGCGATCCCGGGGTCGAGCTCAAGCCAGGCGTGCGCGAGGTGGTGCGGGTGTACGTGGCCCAGAAGCGCAAGCTGCAGGTGGGCGATAAGCTGGCCAACCGCCACGGGAACAAAGGGGTGGTCTCCAAGATTCTGCCCCCCGAGGACATGCCCCACATGCCCGATGGCACTCCGGTTGATATCGTGCTCAATCCGCTGGGTGTGCCCAGCCGCATGAACCTGGGTCAGATCCTCGAGACCCACCTGGGCCTGGCCGGCTACGAGCTCGGCATCAAGTTTATTACCCCGGTCTTCGATGGCATCGCCGAGGAAGAGATCAAGGAGATGCTGGGTAAGGCCTTCGACATGAAGTGGGAGGCCCGGGTCAAGGCTGGGTTTGGCATCGACAACCGTGAGCGCGAGGTTTTGGCCCGTGCAGCCAAACTGGGTCTGGTCAGTGACGGGAAGGACCCGGCGGAGCAACTGCGCGAGGTGGCTCAGCAGGGTAAGAGCGTGCTCTATGATGGCCGCACCGGCGAACCGATTGAAGGTCCTATCGTGGTGGGGGTCATGTACATCATGAAGCTCTACCACATGGTCGAGGACAAGATGCACGCCCGTTCTACCGGCCCCTACTCGCTTATCACCCAGCAGCCCCTGGGCGGTAAGGCCCAGTTTGGGGGACAGCGCTTCGGCGAGATGGAGGTCTGGGCCCTAGAAGCCTATGGCGCTGCCCACACCTTGCAGGAGATTCTGACCATCAAGTCCGACGACATCGAGGGCCGTAATGCAGCCTACGAGGCAGTGGTCAAGGGTGAGGACGTGCCCGAGGCCAGCGTCCCGGAGAGCTTCCGGGTGCTGGTTAAGGAGTTGCAGTCGCTGGGACTGGATGTCGAGACCTACGACGAGAACTCGCGGAACCTGGATATTTTTGAGGGATTGGCAAGCCGTCGCTGATGGCGGTGCCGGCATCTGAAAGTTGCCCAACCTCTGGCCCGAAACGCACGTTCACGGAGTGAGCATGATTAGACGAGAAGTTCGCAAAGTACGCATCGGCCTGGCTTCCCCGGAGAAGATTCGCTCGTGGAGCTATGGCGAGGTGGAGAAGCCCGAGACCATCAACTACCGCACCCTCAAGCCCGAGCGCGATGGTTTGTTCGACGAGCGCATCTTTGGACCGCAGAAGGACTACGAGTGCGCCTGTGGCAAGTACAAGCGCCAGCGCTTTGAGGGCAAGGTCTGCGAGCGCTGCGGGGTGGAGGTGACCAAGAGCATCGTGCGCCGCTACCGCATGGGGCATGTGGAGCTGGCGACGCCCACCGCGCACATCTGGTATGTCAAGGACGTTCCTTCCAAAATTGGCACCCTGCTGGATCTTTCGGCGCAGGAGCTCGAGCAGGTGCTCTACTTTGCCAAGTACATCACCATCAACCCCAAAGGGGCCATGCTGGGCGGCGTGCCGGTGCAAAAGCGCCAGCTCCTCAGCGATGACGAGTATCGTGAGCTGCGTTTTGGCAAGCAGGAGACCTACGCCATCCCGGCGGGTGTAGAAACCTTCGTCAAAGATGGTGACGAGGTCAAAAAAGGTCAGGAGCTAGCCCCTGGTGTGGTCAGCAAGATGGATGGCCTGGTGCTCTTCCGTTTTCCCCGCCGCATCCGGGTGGATTACCGCTTCAAGGAGCGGGCCAGTCTGACCCTGCCCAAGGTGGCCTGGCTCGAGCAGGAGAAGTACAAGCCCGGCGAGCCGCTGGCCGAACTCGAGGCCTCATACCAGGTTACCAGCGATGCTTCGGGTGTGGTGGATGTGGAAGAGGTAGGGGATGGGGCCTTGGTCAAGATTCTCGATCCCGACACCGACGAGGTCAGCGCCATCCACCTGATCCCCGCCGGCATGCACCTCAAGGTGGGCCAGGGTGAACTGGTGGGCAACGGTGACGTGTTAGCCCAGGGCAAAGGCCAGCTCAGAATGCCCAAGGGCCTCCAGATGGAACGACTCGAGGTCGAGACCACCAAAAAGGAAGTTCATCTGAGCTTCACCCTCGAGCGCCTACGGGTGACCGACTACCCGCTACAACCCCACATGCACGTGCTGGCCGCCGAGGGCATGCTGGTGCGCAAAGGCGACAAGCTGGTCGGAGCCATCGAGCCCGAGGAAGAGGTCTACGCCGATGCCGACGGGGTGGTGCACCTGCACGAACCGGCCTCCATTGTGGTGATGAAGGCCAAGCTCTACCCCTTCGAAGACGATGTGGAGGTGACCAACGGCGACCGGGTCTCGCCGGGGGATGCGCTGGCCGATGGGGGTAAGGTGGTCTCGGATATCTACGGCCGGGTGGAGGTGGACTTCATCCGCATGGCCGTGAGGGTCATCGAGTCCTACGATATCGATGCCAAGATGGGGGCCGAGGCCATCCAGGAGCTCTTGAAGGAGATCGACCTGGGGGTCCTCGAGGCTGAGTTGGTAGAGGAGATGAAGCACCCCAGCCGGGCCCGCCGGGCCAAGGCTCGCAAGCGCCTGGAGGTGGTGCGCTCGTTCCGCGACTCGGGCAACCGCCCCGAGTGGATGGTTCTGGAGGCGGTGCCGGTGCTGCCCCCCGATCTGCGCCCCATGGTGCAGGTGGATGGGGGCCGCTTTGCGACCTCCGACCTCAACGACCTCTACCGCCGCCTCATCAACCGCAACAACCGCCTCAAAAAGCTCCTCTCGCAAGGGGCCCCAGAGATGATCATCCGCAACGAGAAGCGGATGCTGCAAGAGGCCGTGGATGCTCTGCTGGACAACGGGCGCCGGGGCACCCCGGTCACCAACCCCGGCTCCGACCGGGCTTTGCGCTCGCTCACCGATATCCTCTCGGGCAAGCAGGGCCGCTTCCGCCAGAACCTGCTGGGCAAGCGGGTGGACTACTCGGGGCGTTCGGTGATCGTGGTGGGGCCCCAGCTCAAACTGCACCAGTGCGGCCTGCCCAAGCGCATGGCTTTGGAGCTCTTCAAGCCTTTCCTCTTGAAGAAGATGGAGGAGAAGGGCATTGCCAACAACGTCAAGAGTGCGCGCAAGATGCTGGAGCGCTCCCGCGACATCAAGGACGAGGTCTGGGACGCCCTGGAGGAGGTCATTCACGGCAAGGTGGTGCTTCTGAACCGCGCCCCCACCCTGCACCGCCTGGGCATCCAGGCCTTCCAGCCGGTCCTGGTCGAAGGCCAGTCCATCCAGCTCCACCCGCTGGTCTGCGAGGCCTTCAACGCCGACTTCGACGGCGACCAGATGGCCGTGCACGTGCCGCTCTCCAGCTACGCCCAGGCCGAGGCCCGTATCCAGATGCTCTCGGCCCACAATATCCTTTCACCTGCTTCGGGTGAGCCGGTGGCCAAGCCCGCCCGCGACATCATCCTAGGCCTGTACTACATCACCCAGCTTCGCCGCGAGAAGAAGGGGCAGGGCCTGGAGTTCAAAACCATCGAGGAAGCCCTGAAGGCTTACGATCAAGGCCAGGTGGCCCTCAACGCCAAGATCAAGGTCGCTGGCAAAGAAACCAGTGTGGGTCGTCTGAAATATGTCTTCAGCAGCGTGGACGAAGCCTTGCTGGCCGTGCAGAGCGGCGTGGTGGATCACCAGGACGTGGTCACGGTTCGGCTTGGTGACCGGCTGCTGGAGACCTCGCCGGGCCGGATGCTCTTCTTGCGCATCGTGAGCGAGGCCGTGGAGGATCCGGCGGCGGCGGAGGAGCTGGTCAACCTCGAGGTGGCCCAGGAGAAGAACTCCCTTAAAGACCTGGTATACAAGAGCTTCCTGGCTCTGGGTGTAGAAAAGACCGCCAGGCTGCTGGATGCCCTTAAGTACTACGGCTTTGTGCTCTCCACCACATCGGGCATTACCATCGGCATCGACGATGCGGTGATTCCTGCTGAGAAGAAGCAGTACTTGCAGGAAGCCGACGCCAAGCTGGCCCAGATCGAGCAGGCTTTTGAGCTGGGCCTCATGACCGAGGAGGAACGCTTCCAGCAGATTTTGCAGCTATGGAGCCAGACCACCGAGAAGGTGACCGGTGCGGTCTTCAAGAACTTTGAGGAGAACTTCCCCTTCAACCCGCTGTACGTGATGAGCCAGTCAGGAGCCCGTGGCAACCCCCAGCAGATCCGCCAGATCTCGGGGATGCGCGGCCTCATGGCCAAGCCTTCGGGCGAGACCTACCCGGTTCCGGTGAAAGCCTCCTTCCGCGAGGGGCTGACCGTACTGGAGTACTTTATTTCCACCCACGGGGCCCGCAAGGGTGGGGCCGACACCGCGCTGCGTACCGCTGACTCGGGGTATCTGACCCGCAAGCTGCACGACGTAGCCCACGAGGTCATCGTGCGCGAGGCCGACTGCGGCACCCCCGACTACATCTCGGTGCCCCTGCTGCAGTTCGACGAGGCCTTCCGCAACAAACGCCTGCGCAAGAGGAGCGACATCGAGTCGGGCCTGTACGGCCGTACCGTGGCCCGCGAGTTCGAGGTCAAAGGCACCACCTTTGCCGAGGGTCACCAGCTGAGCCTCGAGGACGTCAACTTGATCGTCAAAGCCGCTGAAGAGCGGTTGATTGAGGAAGTCCCGGTGCGTTCCCCTCTGACCTGCCGCACCCGCTACGGGGTCTGCCAGCAGTGCTACGGCTGGGACCTCTCCATGGCCAAGCTGGTCAGCATCGGTGAGAGCGTGGGCGTGGTGGCGGCGGAGTCCATCGGGGAGCCGGGTACCCAGCTCACCATGCGCACCTTCCACACCGGTGGGGTGGCCACCGGCACCGACATCACCCAGGGTCTGCCCCGCGTGATTGAGCTTTTTGAGGCCCGCCGCCCCAAATCCAAGGCGGTGATCGCCGAGATCGACGGGGTGGTGCACATCGAGGAGCTCGAGGACAAGCTCAGCATCGTGGTTAGCAGTGAGGGCTTCTCCAAAGAATACAAAGTGGCCCGGGATGCTCGCATTACCGTCAAGGAAGGTGAAACGGTGGAGGCCGGGCAGCCCCTCACCCGTGGGGCCATTGACCCTCACCAGCTTCTGGAGGCCAAGGGTCCCGAGGCAGTGGAGCGCTACCTGACCGACGAGATACAGCGGGTCTACCGGGCCCAAGGGGTCAAACTGCACGACAAACATATCGAGACCATCGTGCGGCAGATGCTCAAGTACGTAGAGATTACCGATCCGGGCGACAGCCGCTACCTCGAGGGCCAGGTCATCGAAAAATGGGATGTGGAGCTGGCCAACGAAGCCCTGATGGCCGAGGGCAAGAGCCCGGCCAGTTGGAAGCCGATGCTGATGGGCGTGACCAAGAGCGCCCTTTCGACCAAGAGCTGGCTCTCGGCGGCCAGCTTCCAGCACACCACCCATGTGCTGACCGAAGCGGCCATTGCGGGCAAGCTGGACGAGCTGATCGGCCTGAAGGAGAACGTAATTCTTGGCAAGCTAATTCCCGCCGGTACCGGCTCCGACTTTGTGCGCGACACCCAGGTGGTGGACCAGAAGACCCTCAGGCGCCTCGAGGAGGCCCGCCGCGAGGCTGAGCAAGCCCCAGTGGGTGGCCCGCGCCGTCCGGGGGTGCGTCCAGACCAGCCTGGACGCGAGGCA
The DNA here is from genome assembly GCA_036845585.1 of Meiothermus sp. Classification (GTDB taxonomy): domain Bacteria; phylum Deinococcota; class Deinococci; order Deinococcales; family Thermaceae; genus Meiothermus. The sequence continues at coordinate 18,934 of DAIUDO010000014.1, forward strand.
TAATGCGCACTGGTGTTCCTGGCACGTCGATGCATCCGTACCCGTCATCGCCCTCAGTCCGGACAGGGTCAAGCGGAATAATTCCGGGCTGTCGTATGGATACGCTCTGGCAGGTCTACCCCGGCCCAGTACCTGGACTGGGCTAGGGGAAAGATAGCCAGCGTGCGGATGGAACCCAAACCCCCTTCGCAAACCACAGGCTGTAGGCTGTTGCTTACAGCCCTTGGTTCTCTGGATCCGATTATGCGTGCCAGACTCTATCACACCTTTCAACAGGTTGGGGCCGACCTCTTCGCAGCAGGGCTGGCCTCGGCGACCTCGGGCAACTACTCGGTGCGCGAGCGGGAGGGGCTCTGGATTACCCGCTCAGGTGCCCAAAAGGCCCACCTGACCCCCGAGGACATCCTTTGGCTGCCCATAGAGCCTGACCCCCAGCGCGACCAGGAAGCCTCGGTGGAGCGGGTGATTCACCGTGCCGTCTACCGCCAGACCGATGCTACCGCAGTGGTGCACGCCCATCCACGTCACGCCATCGCGCTGTCGTTTCACCTCGAGCGCATAGTTCCGATTGATTTGGAAGGCCTGTATTACTTTGACCATATCCCCGTGGTGGCTCCCCAGACCACCTCGGGCACCGAGGAGGCCGCTGCTGCCGTAGCCTTGGCACTGGAGCAGCACCGAGCCTGTGTGGTACGCGGGCACGGAGCTTTTGTCAAGGGTACCCAGGCGGATGTGGAGCAATCGCTGCTGCAGGCTTACTCGCTGATGACCAGCTTGGAGGAAGCCTGCGAGGTGCTTTTTTTAGAACAGGTCTGGAGGAGCAGGTGAAGGTGCTCTTCGTTGAAGGCCAGGACGGCGAGCTCCTGTGCTCTAAGGCCCGCACAATTGCCTGCCCTTACCGGCTTTTGCACCGGCCCGAGCAAGGGCTTTATCTGCTCGAGGTCTGGGCCTATCCCCCAGAACTGGAGGCGCTGGCCCTGGGCTGGCCGGGTGTGCGCTGCTGGTCGTTTGAACTGCTCGAAGAGGGCTGCCTTCGGGAGCAGGGGTGAATGGCAACCACGCAGCCCACATCCCAAATAAGTTTGCAGAGTGGCCGAGGGAGTATGCGAGAAGAGATTGATGTGGTTGCGGTCAGCCCTGGTGTCGAGGTCTACCTCGAGGACACCGGTCCCCTGGATGCGCCCACAGCGGTGGTGTTGCACGGAGGGCCGGGTGGGAGCAGTTATGTGTTGCGTGAGGGACTGGAAGACGAGCTAGAAGGACTGCGGGTGCTGTACCTCGACCAGCGGGGAGGTGGCCGCAGCCCGGCGCTGCCCGAGGAGCCACGGCTTTTCACTATAGATGCCCTGGTCGAAGATCTGGAGCATCTGCGCGACCACCTGGAAGTGGAGGGCTGGACTTTGCTGGGGCACGGTTTTGGAGGGCTCTTGGCTCTGGACTATGCCAGGCGTTATCCGCAGTTTAGCCATCGTCTGGTGCTGATCAACCCCTGGATCAACTTTCCTTGGCTGGCCCGTCAGCTTTACCGTGCCTCGCTGGGATTGCTCGGTATACCCGAGCAGGATGTAGAGGCTGAGGAGCCCCAGGACGGCACCAGGCTCCTGCAAGAAGCCTTTGCTAACGTAGAGCCCAAAGCAGTCTTCGATACGCTGCTCTTTCCCAACCAGCACAGCCGCATGGAGTACGAGTGGCTGGCCGAAAGCCAGCCTGTGGTTGGGGCCGATACCCCAGGCAGAATGTTTGTGTTGAATGGGCTATGGCGCCTGGATTACACACCGTTTTTGCTTGATGTGCAGGTACCGACCAGCGTTCTGTTGGGCACGCTGGATGCCAGCAGCTACCCCGAAGCCCTGACCATAGTCGACCTAACCGGCGGGCATCTGGAGCTGATCGAAGGGGCGGGCCACTACCCCTGGATCGACCAGCCCCACGCCTTCAGCCATGCGCTCTATAATGCCCTCCAAGACACAGGCTGAACGGCAGTTCTCAACAGCAAACTGCTAACGACACCCC
>DAIUDO010000014.1:21046-24453 GCA_036845585.1 Meiothermus sp.
CGGCCTCTTCGAGGAGCTTACCCAGCACTGGATGGCCCCTGAGGCACAGGCCTTGTTACACGACTTGGGCAGCCTGGCCCTCGAGGTCTCTCAACAACTCTCCCTCGATGAGGTGAGCCAGGTGGTGGGTCGGGTGCTGGAGCTCGAACGTCTGGCCTGGGGAATGGCCCTGGAGTTTGCTCTGGACGACGCCCAGGGTGCACAGAGCAGGTACTGATACAGACTCGGTTGGTTCTGCTGGCGGAGGCCGATGCCGGTACCCGGATTAACGGGTGTTGTAATGCCGGTTCCAGGAGCCACGGGGTTGGCAAAGCTGCTTCGTTGCATCTATGCAAGGCCGCACTGCTTCCTGGAAGGAGGTTTTTCCTATTCCGGGGTGATGCTTCCTGCGACGTACGTTTTGTGCCGAGATTTAGCCGGGCGCAGCGGAAGGCGACGCTTATTTTGCTGACCGCCAGGACGCATCTCAGCCAGATCTGGTACCGAAGGGCAGCGTGTTCAGCGGCTGTAGTTAGGTGCCTCTTTGGTGATGGTCACACCGTGGGGATGGCTCTCGATCAAGCCCGCGTTGGAAATGCGGGTAAAGCGGGTCTCGAGGCGGAAGGTCTCGAGGTCGGGGGCGCCGCAGTAGCCCATGGCAGCTCTCAGCCCGCCCACAATCTGGTACAGCACATCGCCCACCGGCCCCTTGAAGGGCACCATACCCTCGATGCCTTCTGGAACTAGTTTTTTGGCTTCTACCTGTCCGCTGGCTTTGCCTGAGTCCTGGAAATAGCGGTCAGCGGAGCCCTGCCGCATAGCTCCCATACTGCCCATGCCCCGGTAGAGCTTGTAGCGCCGCCCATCCTTGAGCACCTCTTCGCCTGGAGATTCCTGGGTACCGGCCAGCATCGAACCCAGCATCACCGTGTGCGCCCCGGCTGCCAGGGCTTTGGCTACATCGCCGGAGTATTTGATGCCGCCATCGGCAACCACCGGCACGTCCAGGCCCTCGAGCCCAGCCACCGCTTCCATGATGGCAGTGATCTGTGGAACCCCCACGCCGGTTACGACTCGGGTAGTGCAGATGGAACCTGGCCCAATGCCCACCTTAACCGCGTCGGCCCCGGCCTCGGCCAGGGCCCGCGCGCCCTCGGCGGTCGCCACGTTACCAGCGATGATCTGCACCGACTCACCATGGATTCGTTTGAGGGTGCGCAGGGCCTCGAGAATGCCGCGGCTATGTCCGTGCGCGCTATCCAGCACCAGCACATCAACCCCAGCATCGACCAGTGATTTGGCCCTAGGCTCGAGGTCTTTCGAAATCCCCACCGCAGCCCCGACCAGCAAGCGACCCTGGGTGTCCTTGGCAGCAAAGGGAAACTTTTGCCGTTTGGTCAGGTCTTTCAGGGTGAGCAGGCCGCGCAACCGCCCTTCATGATCGACCAGGGGGAGCTTTTCAATTTTATGTTGACGCAGCAGCTCCTCGGCTTCTTCCAGAATGGTGCCCGGCGGCGCGGTAATGAGGCGCTCGGCCGGGGTCATCACCTCGGAGACCAGCCGCCCCATCTCGCGCTCAAATCGCAGGTCGCGGTTGGTGACCAGGCCCAGCAGTCTGCCGTAAAAGTCTACAACCGGCAGGCCCCCAATCTTAAACTCCCGCATCAGGCGTTCGGCGTCCTCGAGGGTGGCGTTGGGAGCCAGCGTAACCGGGTCCTGAATCATCCCTGCCTCGCTACGCTTGACCTTGCGCACCATAGCTGCTTGCTCTTCGGCGCTCATGTTCTTGTGAATGATTCCCAGACCGCCTTCGCGGGCCATGGCGATGGCCATCTCGGCCTCGGTTACGGTGTCCATAGCCGCCGACAGCACCGGAATGTTGAGCCAGAGTTTGCGGGTCAGACGGGTTCGGGTGTCCACATCGCGGGGCAGTACCTCCGAGTAGGCCGGTATGAGCAGCACGTCGTCGAAGGTCAGGCCTTCTTGTTGAATTTTTTCTGTCCTGGAAGGGGCTTTGCTGGTTGCTACACGCATATTCTTAGCAGTATAGCAGCCAGGCTCTAAAGCTCAAACAGAGCCACATGATGTGCGCAGAACCCAAGGGCCCTGCCCTAACTACTGCACTATGGGGCGGTCGAGAGACCGGAGGCCGCGAACCTCGAGCCGGCTTCAGAGCACGGAATTGAGCACAAAAAGCCTCATAGGAGCGCTTATGACTTGGACGCCAGCTTTGTGCGGCCTGGCTTTTAATCGAGGGTAAATCGCGGTTCGGTTTCGTGCAGACGCACCCGTCGAATAATCCGCTGATCGTGCTCGCTATCGTGCGTGCTTGCGATCACCGTTACAAAATCGCGAATGGGGCTGCGCAGGACCTTCTTGGTGAGGGTTTCTTCGACCTGGAAGATGCCTGCGGAGTTGTTCATGACCACCCGAATTTCTACGGGAACCTGCTCGCCCTTCAAAATTTGCACCTCGTCCACGGCCAGCGCGCTGATGGAGTGGATGTCAACCGAACCCAGGGCAAAGGCTTTGCGGCCGCGGCCCTTGGTAATGTCGGTGCCGTCGGCCACAGCGGTGATACCGGCTTCAATGGTTAGGGGTTCGGGCTCGAGGTCGTGGCAATTGATGGAGTGCAGCATGAAGGCTCGGAGCTCTATGCGCTGTTCAGGGTCGCGGTAAATCTTCTCCAGGATTCTGTCCAGTATCGGGATGGCCAGCATCACACTAAAGGATTCGTGCCGGGTACGGTGTACCTGGTTGCCGATGTCGTGAAGCATGGTTGAAAGAAGCACTGTAAGAAAGGTATCGTCGAGATCGCCCACCCCGCTCTCCATAACATCGGGCTTGACGCCGTGGTCGGTCAAAAGCTGCAGAATTGCCACGCTGGCAGCACCTGTCAGGAGCGCGTGAACCCGCCCATGGTCGTTGTAACCCAGCTTGCGAACGGTGATGTAGTTGGCCATGTCCCAGTGGCCCCGCGCCTCGGAGTCGCTGGTGAGCATCTCGTAGGCCGCAAGCGCTTTTGGGTAGCGCTGCAAGCCCTCTCGAATTGCCAGGTCGGCCTCAACGTATAGCTTGGCCTTGGGCTGGGTTACCTGGACGGTGCGCTCATTCATGACCGTGCTGCCATCGCTCATACCCCGATGGTAGGGCTTCAGAGGCCGTAATGGCGTGATAAAAGACACATCGTGCAGGGTGGTGGATAAAACGGGGCTACCGACCTCGAGACGAGTCTAGCACAGCAGAGAGCAGCTTTTAGGGCGGGCTGGCCAGGAAGGTCTGCTGAGTTTTCGCCTAGCACTGCTTCAACGTGCTTGACGGGGCTGGATTTCCCGCCTAAGATTGAGTGTGCGGAAATCGGGGTTTGTCCCCTCCGACGCAGGGTGGAGCAGTCTGGTAGCTCGTCGGGCTCATAACCCGAAGGTCAC
>DAIUDO010000015.1:0-15692 GCA_036845585.1 Meiothermus sp.
GGGTGCGGGCCAAAACCCAGGAGATCAGCTTACGCCCGGAGCCGCGCATCCAGATGCAGGGCCGCCTGGGCCTTTTTGAGCGGGATCTGCGCCGGCTGCGCCTGAGCCGTGGCATGAGGGTTGAGGCTTGGCCGGAGCTTGTCTAGGGAGCAAGCGTTTATGGATATCCTCGAGATCAACCAACTGGTCAACCGGGCAGTCTACGGCGAATGGATGATGCTGGTTTTCATCCTGGTGGGCCTTTACCTTTCGCTGCGCATGGGCTTCCCCCAGTTCAGCCGGCTTGGGGTGGCCCTTCGCGAGACCCTAGGGGCCATCCGGGAGCGCTTCCTCAGCTTTGGTGGCCAGATCACCCCTTTCCAGGCAGCCATGGTGGCTATGTCGGCTACCATTGGAACCGGTCACATCATCGGCATGGTGGGGGCTGTGGTCATCGGGGGGCCGGGGGCGGTGCTGTGGATGTGGGTCGCCTATCTGGTGGGCATGGCCACCAAGTTCGCCGAGGCGGTGCTGGCCGTCCATTTCCGCCGCCAGTACACCGATGGCTCGGTGCTGGGCGGACCGATGGTCTACATCCGCTATGGCCTTGGGCAACAACTCGCCTGGCTGGCAGCGCTGTTTGCCTTCTTTACGGCTGTTGCAGCCTTCGGTATTGGCAACCTTTCACAAGCTGGGGCGGTAGGGGCTGCCTTAGCCCAGGAATTCAACGTACCCCCGGCCATTACCGGTTTTTTGCTGGCCTTGCTGGTGGGGGTTTTGTTGGGTGGGGGCATCCGCCGGATTGCCCGCTTTGCCCAGGTCATTGTGCCGATCAAACTGGGTTTGTTCTTGCTGGGAATTCTGCCCATGCTTTTCATATACCTGGGGAATCTTCCCAGTGCGTTGGCCCTTGTGGTCTCCTCGGCGCTCAACTTTCAGGCTGCAGCCGGAGGAGCTGCCGGCGCAGCGGTATCGCTGGGGCTGGTGGAGATTCTCAAGGCTGGGGTGGGGCGGGGTATTTTCGCCAACGAGGCCGGTCTGGGTTCGGCTGCCATCGCGCATGCCCAGGCCCAGGTGGACCACCCCGTACGCCAGGGGTTCTGGGGCCTGACCGAGATGCTTCTAAGCCTGCTGGTGACCAGCCTGATGGCCCTGACCTTCATTGCCAGCGGTCTTTGGGAGCGCTTCTTGGGAGGGGATCGGGTGGAGGCGGCCCGGCTGCTGTTTGCTGAGCACCCCCTGGGGGTAGCCGTGCTGGGGGTGCTCCTGGCGGTTTTCGCCCTGGGCACCATGGTCTCCTGGGGGTTCTACGGCGAGGAGGGGGCGGCCTATCTGTTTGGCGACGGGGTTCGCTGGCCCTACCGCCTGACCTTTGTGGCCTTTGCCTTCGTGGGCCCGCTGGGCGGCCTGGCTGCCCTGACCAGTGTGGCCGATACCCTCAACGGCCTGATGGCCATTCCCAACCTGATTGCCTTGCTGGCCCTGGGGGGGCTGGTGGGCCGTCTGGTGCGCGAATTCTTTAGCGGGTTGCCCTGGCAGCCGCCTGCGGAGGACTGAGAAGCGGTCTGGGCTGCATTTGTCCAGAGGCCTGGCCAGTAGACTTGAAGTATGAGCCTGCCCAAGCGCCTGGTGGTGGGGCTTTCGGGGGCTTCCGGGATGCCCTACGCCCTGGATCTGTTGCAAACCCTGCGCCGCATCCCGGAGGTGGAGACCCACCTGGTCATGACCCAGGGGGCCAAGCGGGTGCTGGTGGAGGAGGTGGTCTTGGGCCAGGAGGCCCTCGAGGCCCTGGCCGACGTGGTGCACCGCAGCAGCGACCTGGGGGCCGCGGTGGCCTCGGGAAGCTTCCGCACCCTGGGCATGGTGGTGGTGCCCTGCAGCGCCACCACCCTGGCCAAGGTGGCCTATGGCCTGGCCGACAACCTGCTGACCCGCGCGGCCTACGTCACCCTGAAGGAGCGCCGCCCCCTGGTGCTGGTGCCGCGCGAGGCCCCTTTGCCCGTGCCCAGCCTCGAGGCCATGCTCAAGGCCGCCCAGGCTGGGGCCACCATCCTGCCGGCCTCCCCGGGCTTTTACCACAAGCCCACCCAGATCGACGATCTTCTGGCCTTCATCACCCAGCGCATCCTGGACCTATTCGGTCTGGACTACCCCCGGGCCCCCCGCTGGAAGGAGGCCGTGGAGCTCGAGCTTGACTAGTGCAGGAAGAAGGCCGCGTAGACCAGCCCGATGCCGATGCGGTAGATGGCAAAAGGCACAAAGCTGTTCCGGCTCACAAACCCCAGCAGCCAGCGCACGGTGAGCAAAGCCACCACAAAGGCGGTGAGGAAGCCCACCCCCAAAAGGCCCCAGCTGTCGGCGCGGAACTCCTCGAGGTTGCGCAAAAGCGAGAAGCCGGTGGCCGAGAGCATGGTGGGCACGGCCAGGATGAAGGAGAACTCGGCGGCGGCCTTGCGCGACAGGCCTAAGGCCATCCCCCCCACGATGGTGGCCCCGCTGCGCGAGACCCCCGGCACCATCGCCAGGGCCTGGAAGAAGCCGATGAGCGCAGCCTGCCAGGGGGGCATCTGGTTGGCGTCCTGGTAGCGCTGGTGGCGCTCCAGCCAGCGGTCCACGAACAGAAGCAGCACCCCCACGCCCACCAGGTTCACCACCACGATCAGGTCGTTCCCCAGAAACACCTTCTCGATCACGTCGGCCAGCAAAAAGCCCAGTACCCCGGTGGGGATGAAGGCCAGAGCAATGCGCTTCCACACCTCCATGTCGCGCAAGAAGCGCCTGAAGTACAAAGCCAGCACGGCCAGGATGGCCCCGAGCTGAATCACAATCACGAAACTCTTGATGAAGGGGTCATTTTCCATATCCAGGCCCAGCAGGTGGGCGGCCAGGGTCAGGTGGCCGGTGGAGGAGACCGGCAGGAACTCGGTTAGGCCCTCCAGAACCCCCAGAATAAAAGCCTCTAGAACCGTCACGCCCCAGAGGATACCACGATGCAGTAGGATGCCTGCGTGAAGGTTTCGGTACTGCTGCCCGCTGCGGGTATGGGTCAGCGCATCGGGCGCGGCCCTAAGGCGTTCCTTCGGGTAGGGGGCAAGACCCTCCTGCAGTGGGCCTTGGAGGGCTTTTCCTGGGCCGAGGAGGTGGTGGTCGCCCTACCGCCAGGCCTGGGCCTTGCCCTGCCCGGGGTGCGGGTGGTGGAAGGGGGGGCTACCCGGCAGCAAAGCGTGTACAACCTGGTGCAAGCGGCCTGTGGCGAGGTGGTGCTGGTGCACGACGTAGCCCGGCCCTTCGTGGTGCGGGCGGCGGTGGATCGGCTGCTGGAGGCGGTGGCGCGGGTGGGGGCGGCCACGCTGGCCCTGCCGGTGCCGGATACCCTGGTGCAGGACCAGCAGGGCCGGTACGGCGCGGTGGTTCCCCGGGAGGCCCACCGGCTGGTGCAGACCCCCCAGGGTTTCCGTCGCGCGCTGCTGTGGGAGGCCCACCAGAAAGCCCGCCAGGCCGGTCTGGACTACACCGACGATGCCCAGATGGTGCAGACCCTGGGCCACCCGGTGGCGTTGGTGGAGGGCGACCGGCGGATGTTCAAGATCACCTACCCGGAAGACCTCGAGCTGGCCGAAGGCCTGGCCCGCCTATGGAACTCCTAGCCCCTGCCAAGGTTAACCTGGGCCTCTCGGTGCTCGGCCGGCGGCCCGATGGCTACCACGAGCTGCACACCCTTTTCGCCGCGCTGACGGTAGGGGATCGCCTATGGGTTGAGCCGGCCCCCCAGAAGGTGGCCCTGGAGGTGCGGGGTGCGGCGTTGAGCGGGGGCCCCGACAACCTGGTCTACCGGGCGGCTGTGGCCTACCTCGAGGCGGCGGGCTGGCCGGGCGGGGTGCGGGTGGTGCTGGAAAAGCGGCTGCCGCTGGCGGCTGGCTTAGGGGGAGGCTCTTCTGATGCGGCTGCAGCGTTGCGGGCCTTGGCCCAGCTCTACCCCGCCTCCCTGGACCTGAAGGCTCTGGCCCTGCGCCTGGGGGCGGATGTGCCCTTTTTCCTGGGACCCCCCCTGGCCGAGGGACGGGGGGTAGGGGAACGGCTCAGGCCCCTAGCACCCCTGGCGGCCAGCCTGGTGCTGTTCAACCCCGGGATTCCCATCGCTGCCGCGGAGGCCTACCGGAATCTCAGGCTCGAGGAGTGGGGGGGCGAGCTGGATGTTGCGGCGATTCTGGCAGCGCTTCGGGCAGGGGAGGAGCCGCCGTACTGGAACAGCCTCGAGCCGAGCGTCTTTCGTCTATCCCCAGCCCTGAAAGAACTCAAGCAGGCCTTGCTTCAGGTGGGACTAAGGGGGGTGCTGATGTCTGGCTCCGGTTCCACTTTGTTTGGGCTGGCTACAGACCTCGAGGAAGCCGTCTGGGTCGCACAAAAACTACAGCAGCGCTATCCTGACTTCTGGATTGTGGCCGCGCAGACTGTGCGCTGAGGCTTTGTGTTAGGGCGCCTGGGTACTATCATTGAATTGTCACCGGGGGTGCCTGCCCATGCTGCAGGCTGAGAGATACCCTTGGAACCTGAATCGGTTAGGACCGACGTAGGAAGTGTGACGCCTTCAGGTCTCCCCCTCCCGGTGACAGGAGGGGATTTTATGTGGATGCGACTTTTCATAGGCCTTTTACTGGTGCTCGGTACGGGGTTGGCCCAGCCCACCACCCTGACCATCCTCACCCACAATAGCTGGAACCTAGACAAGAATCTCATTGCCCAGTTCGAGCGGCAGTCGGGCCTCAGGCTGCGCTTTTTGAAGGGTGGGGATGCCGGCGAGATGCTCAACAAGGCCATCCTGAGCAAAGGGGCGCCCATCGCTGATGTGATCTACGGCTTCGACAACACCCTGCTTTCCCGGGCCTTGCAGGCCGACATCCTACAGCCCTACCGCTCCCCCGAGCTGGCCAGCCTGCGCCCCGAGCTGCGCATCGACCAGAGCTTTCGGGCCACCCCGGTGGATTTCGGCTATGTAGCCCTCAACTACGACCGGGCTTACTTCCAGGACAAGCCCCTACCCCAGCGCTTCGCCGACCTAGCCAGCCCTGAGTTCGCCCGCCTGCTGGTGGTGCAAAGCCCAGCCACCAGCTCGCCGGGGCTGGCCTTTTTGCTGGCCACGGTGGCCACCTTTGGCGAGGAGGGCTACCTTTCCTTCTGGGAAGCGCTGCGCAAGAATGGGGTGCAGGTGGTGAGCGGCTGGAGCGAGGCCTACTACACCCACTTCACCCGCGCTGGGGGCGACCGGCCCCTGGTGGTCTCCTACAGCACCAGCCCCGCGGCTGAGCTTTACTACAGCGAGGCTAAGCCCAAGCCTAGCGAGCCGCCCACGGCCAACCTCTTCCTTCCAGGCAGCGCCTTTTTCCAGGTGGAGTACGTGGGCATCCTGAAGGGTACCCGCAACCTGACGGCAGCCCAGCGCTTTGTGGACTGGCTCATCTCCAAGCCGGCCCAGGAGAACATCCCCACCCAGATGTGGGTCTACCCGGCCCGGCGCGATGCCGCTTTGCCCGAGGTCTTCCGCTTTGCCGAGGTACCCCCCCAGCCGGCCCGTCTGACCCCCCAGCAGATTGCGCAGAACCGTGAGCGTTGGATCCGCGAATGGACCCAGGTGGTGGTGCAGGGGCAGAGTGCAGAAGCGGTACGGTCTCGGCGCTAATCCCAGACTCGGTTGGTTCGGCACCGAATGGTGGCGAACCAACCCGACCGAGGTTATCCGCGTAGTGGAGGACGATACCGTTAGAATGCATCCTGGCCCAGCGGGTAGGGGAACAGGCTTATCGTTGATTGTCGCATGATTGTCTGCGTTTTTCAGCGGTACCGGCCGCTGTTATCCCGTGGCTTCTGCCCCACTGCAGGGACTACGCCAGTCAGGCAATAGGCTCGGTATTATCGGCTACGAGGGGCCAACAGAACCTCTCGACAAGCTGGCTACAGGCGCTGTTTTGCTTTGTGACCGTGCCACTGCTGGAGAGTCGGGCCATCAAGCAGGCCGAGCGGCTCTAGACCTACTGCTGGGGTATGATTCCGGTCAAGGTGCGTATAGGCCAGACCGAGTGCAGACCTCGTTGTGGCCCAAGAACGGCCTATATGTACTACCGCTCAAAGACAAGGTACGGCAGGCCGAGGGCCTCGAGGTGGGGCAGGTGGTTGTGGCTCGAGGTTGTCCCGAGCGGGAAGAGGAGGCGATGAACCTACCTGAGATGTACAACTACCTGGTGCGTGCCCGGCGAGCCTTGTGGGGGGTGCTCGAGGCCGTCCCGGACGAAGCACTGTCGCGCCCACTGCTGGGCGGTGAGCGTTTCCACTGCATCAAAGACCTGGTCTTTCACATCGCTTCGGTGGAGGATTTCTGGTTGCACGAGGATATCCGGCAAATGGAGCCGGTGCTCCTACGCACGCCTTCCCTGCGTCACACCGAGGGCGGCCCGGAGTACGCAGGATTCGCGCTTGAGACGCTGCTGGACTACTGGCGGTCGGTCGAGGCCAGCACCCTGGCCTATCTTGCCACGCTCACCGACGCCGAACTCGAGCGGGCGATCAGCCCACACGACGACCCCGAGCGGCGCTATACGGTGGACGGTCTGCTCTGGCACGTGATGGTGCACGAGATGCGGCACACCGCGCAGATTGGGGTGCTGCTGCGCATCCAGGGCCTTAAGCCGCCAGCGCTCGATCTCCTGTGGTATCTGCCTTCTTGAAGGACAGCGTTGGCTATAGCATCTGGCGGTATTATGCCCTAGACTTTCCTCTGGACAGCGCACGGTGAATGCCGCCTGACATTCCGCCCGTAGCCTGTGCGAGGAGACGCGGATTCAAGTTGGAGAAGCTCAAACGCTACACCGCAAAGGATGCCGAAGAAACCTACCTCGTCCCCCACTGGGCGGCGGGGTTTTTTCGGGTAGGGGAGGATGGGGAGCTCGAGGTCACCCCGCAAGGCCCGGAGGGGCCCTGTGCCTCGCTATACGAGATCGTGCAGGACCTGCGCGACGAGGGCCGTCCGCTGCCCGTGATGCTGCGCTTCCCCCAGGTTCTGGAGGCCCGGGTAGAGGCCCTCAATGAGGCCTTCCGGCGGGCTATTCGTAAGTACCAGTACCAGGGCAGTTACCAGGGCCTCTTTCCGGTCAAGGTCAACCAGCGGCGCATGGTGGTCGAGACCGTGGCCAAAGCCGGCAAGCCCTACGCCTACGGCCTCGAGGCTGGCTCCAAGGCCGAGCTGGCCCTGATCCTGGCCCAAGACCTGCACCCCGAGTCCATCATCGCCTGCAACGGCTTCAAGGACAACGACTTCATCCGCCTGGCCCTGATGGGCAAGAAACTGGGCAAGAACGTGGTCATCACTTTAGAGAAGTTTGCTGAGCTAGGCCGGGTGATCCGCATTGCCGCTGAACTGGGCGTGGAGCCGCAGATCGGCATCCGCTACAAGCTCAAAACCAAGGGCACCGGCCAGTGGGAGGAGTCGGGGGGCGAGTCGGCCAAGTTTGGCTTTACCACTCCCGAGATAATCAAGGCGGTGGACATCCTGGCAGAGGCCGGTTTGCTAGGCACCATCGCGATGCTGCACTCCCACATTGGTAGTCAGGTTACCGATATCCGCCGCATCAAGCAAGCCGTGCGGGAGATTGCTCAGACCTACGTGCAGTTGCGTAAACTGGGGGCCCCGGTGCGCTATCTCAACCTGGGCGGTGGCCTGGCAGTGGATTACGATGGTTCCAAGACCGCCTTCTATGCTTCGGCCAACTACTCGCTGAACGAGTACACCGAAGATCTGGTTTATGTGACCAAGGAAATATGCGATGGGCACGGCGAGCCCCACCCCATCCTGGTGACCGAGTCGGGGCGGGCTGTGACGGCCTACCACAGCGTGCTGGTGCTCGAGGTAGTGGACACCATCCGCCCACCTGGTGAAGAGAGGGTCGAGCTGCCACGAGAGGCCCACCCTGTGGTGCGCGATATGTTCGACCTGGCCAGAAGTATCTCGGCCAAAAACTACCGCGAGGTCTACCACGACGCTTTCGCCAACAAAGACACCATCCAGAACCTATACGACCTGGGCCTGATCTCGCTGCGCGACCGGGCGGCGGCCGAGGCGCTGTTCTACCAAATTGCCCGCAAAACCCTCAAGCTGGCCCTGGAACTTGACTACCCCGCCGACGAGCTGGAAGATCTGCAAAAGATGCTGGCCGACAAGCTGGTCTGTAACTTCAGCCTTTTCCAGAGCCTGCCCGATACCTGGGCCATCAAGCAGATGTTCCCTATCGTGCCGCTCTCGCGCCTGAACGAGCGCCCCACCCGCGAGGCTACCTTGGTGGACATCACCTGCGACAGCGATGGTAAGGTGGATCGTTTCATCGATACCCACGACGTGCGCAACACCCTACCGGTGCATGAAATTCGGCCAGGGGAGCCTTATTATCTGGGGGTTTTCCTAACCGGAGCCTACCAGGATGTGCTGGGCATGAGCCACAACCTCTTTGGCCGCATTGGCGAGGCCCACGTAGTTGTGGATGAAGATGGCTACGAGATCGAGCGTTTCGTTCTGGGTGAAAAAGCTCGGCGCGTGATCGAGAAGATGGGATACGAGGAAGGGGAGCTGGCCGAGGCGGTCGAGAAGCTGGTGCGCTCCTCCAGGAAACTGAGCCCAGCCGAGAAGGGGGCTTTCATGGAGCTTTACGCGCGGGAGCTGGTGGGGTATACCTACCTGGAGGAGTAGAGCGAAATACCCCGGGCCGTCCTCGGACGGCCCGGGCGGCAGTCGTCTAGAGGGTGATGACCTGGTCCGGCGGATGAGCGGCTAAAGCCGCGTAGAGATCGGGAAAGCAGCCCACCTGCACCCCGTCCAGTACATGGGGAGCCACCCGGCACTCGGCAGCCTCCTCGCGTCCGCTGCCGTCGGGGTTGATCCAGCGGGGCTGGCCCACGGCCAGGCCACGCTCCAGAGCACAGCCGTCGCACATCATCAGCAAAATGCCCTTCTCCTGGGCCAGCCGCACCAGGCGTTCCCCGATGGGGCTGCCCTTTTGCAGTACCTGCGTGTTGTCGTCGAAGAAGAAGATGCCGGCTACTTCGACCCCGTGGACCCCGGCCTCGAGCTGGGGGAGGATCATCTGCCCCAGCTTGTAGCTGGCAGCCCTTGGGGTGGCTAAGATGTAGGCCACGCGCATCAGTGAACCTTCCCTTCCACCCAGAGCCAGGCCAGGCTGGCCGGGGTTCCGCCCACCGCAAAGCGCCGCTTGACCTCGAGGCTCCTCAGCTCGACCTCGAGCACCTCTCCTTGGCTGGGCAGACTCACGTAGGCCACTCCATCCCCCAAAGCCAGCCCGGGCCGCACCGCACCTTCGCCGGTGGCGGCGATGGGTTCGCTTACCTGGAGGCTTCGGAGTACCTTGCCCGAGGCGGCCTCGAGGGTGTGCAGCTGGCCATTGGCGGTGATCGCCACCAGCGTTCCTTCCCGGTCGAAGCCAAAGCGCACCGGTTGGGCCGGCAGGGGGTAGGGGGTGATCTGGGTGTCGATACGGGCCAGGCCCTGGCCGAAGTTGCCGATGAAGAAGGGGTATCTGCTGTGGCTCACTACCGTGCCTACCCGAACCCGCTCAGGGGTCCCAGAGGGGTTGGGCAGCTTGCGTCCTACGAACTGTAGCCCCCGCTGTTCTAGGAGCAGCACCCCATCCGCACAGCCAAAGGCTACCCGGCTGCCCAGAATGGCCGCCCCATGTAGCCGGGGGCAGCCCTCAAAGCTGCTTACCTTGCGGCCAAGCCGGGTGTATACCTCTACTACCCCGCGGTTGAGGCTGCCGACCAGCACATGCCCCCCCATAAAGAGCGGTGCCCCGTGATCAGGAGCGCCGGTGGCGACCTCGCTCACCCGCAGCCGCAGGCCCAAATCCTTTTCCTCCAGCACCGCCACCGTGCCGTCGCCGTCGTTGTAGATGGTCACCACCCCGGCGTGGGTCTTGAAATGGGTGGGCTTGGGGCCGCTGGTGAGGGTGTGCAGGATGTAGGGAGCCTCGACCACCAGGTCCTTGTGGTCGCCATGGTCCTCGAGGCGCAGCCCACCGTAGACCACGCTCACCCGGTTCTGCTCGCGGTGAACAGCGAAGGCGTACTGTCCGTTGCCGCTCGGGTAGACGCTGGCCGGTCCCGGGGTGGAGAAGGCCGCGACGACCTGGCCTTTCTCCAGGTCGATTATCTGGAGCTGTCCCAGTCTACCATCGGCCACCACCAGCCGTCCGGGATGCTTTTCAGTCCCGGCCAAGCCCATTCCAACCAGTAGACTTGCGGCTAGAACCAAAGTAGAAGCGATCTGCATAGCTAAACCTCCAGTGATATTGATAATGCATTATCATTTATCAGGCAAGTAAGCCTTCTCACATTTACCGGAAGGCCTGGCATAGCGCCTGGCCGTTGCTGCGGATAAGGGCCAGGTAGCTGTTTACCTGTGGGGTGAGGGCGTCGGAGTGCAGGGTGTAGAGCCGGGCTCCGGTGGCCTCGGCCAGGGCGCGGGCCTCGGAGGAACTGAACTGGGGTTCGGTGAAGATGGCCTGCACCCCCTGGCGCCGCATGGCCTCGGCCAGGCTGGCCAGGGCCCGCGGGCCGCTCTGCTGCCCGGCAAAGTTGGCGATGGAGCCTATAATCCGCAGCCCATAGTGTCGGGCCAGGTAGCGGTAGGCGTCGTGCTGCACCACCGCCTTACGCTGTTCTGGGGGGATGCCGGCCAGGCAGGCCCTGACCTCGGCATCGGCGGAGCGCACCCGGGCAGTAAACTCGGCCAGCCGGGCCTGGTAAAACGCTTGACCGGTAGGGTCCAGGCGCGCCAGAGCCTGGTAGATGCGCTCGGCGTAGGCGATGCCGAAGTGAGGGTCGAGCCACAAGTGGGGGTCGCAGGGGCCGTGCAGGTGGGCCCCGGGGGCTTCGCGCTCGGCCTGGGTGTAGCAGATGGGCTCAGGCAGCCCCTCAGCCAGCCGGACCACCTGGGCGCCTGGGGGAAGCTGGGGGACAATGCGGTTCAGAAAGACCTCGAGGTTCATGCCATTGGCAAAGAGCACCCGTACGCGGCCAAGGGCCTGGACCGTGGAGGGGCGCAGCTCAAAGCTGTGGGGATCTGCCCCCATCGGCACCAGCGAGATCACCTGCACCCCCGGGCCTCCCACCTCCCGCACCAGGTCGGCGATCACGGTGGTGGTGGCTGCGGTGCGTAGGGTCTGAGCCTGGGCCAGGCTGCCGAGCAGAATCAGGAAGCACAACCCGCGCATGTCTGTATTGATATTTCAATATCAATAAGAAGGGTGAGCGCTGGGTTCCGTATGATGGGGCCTGTGGAATACGACGTGCTTATCGTAGGTGCGGGGTTTGCGGGCTCTGAGGCGGCTTACGCCCTGGCCAGGAAGGGGATGCGGGTAGGCCTGGTAACCACTAGCCTGGACACGGTTTTTCTGCCCTTCACCCCCATCCGCGGTCCATTTCCCCCAGGTTCCTTGCTGGCCGAGGTAGGTGAGGAGGGCCTCAAAGGTTGGGCTCTGCACAGCCGGGCCAAGTACAGGCTGGAAAACCAGCCAGGATTGCACCTTTTGCAGCTCTCTGTGACCCGCTTGTTGCTGGAAGGGTCGCGGGTGGTGGGCATCGAGAGCTGGGAGGGGCCGCACAAAACCGCGCCCAGGGTAGTGCTGGCGGTAGGGAGTTTTCTTTTGCCCAGGCTCTACGTCGGCCAGGTTGCCGAGGAGGCTGGGCGGCTCTCGGAGGCAGCTTACCCCGATCTGTACCAGCATCTGCAGCAGCTTGGTTTTGCCTTCACCACCGAGCAGGCTGAGGTGGGTGAGCAAGACGGAACACCCGGTTATCGGGTGGAGTACCGGGTTTTTGCAGAGGATGAGTGGGATGCGGTGTCCTTCCGGTTGCGCCGCCTGGAAGGTTTGTATGGACTGGGTCTGTGCGTTCTAGGACAGGGTACGTATGCCCAGATGGCCAAGGAAGGTTTGCGCCTGGCAGAAGTCCTGGGCCAAGCGCACAGCCCTACCAAAGAGGCGTTTGGTGGGAGTTAACCAACTCCAGTATCTTGCGATCCAGCCGCGATAAAGGGCGGTTCTCGGGGTTTTCTCTGGCCTCCCAGCGGGCTTCGTAGACCCGAATGTTCAGCTTGCGGTGCGTGAAGTCGTGGCGTACCGTGCCCACCAGCTCGGCGGAGTCCAGTCCGAAGCGGGCCAGCAAACGCTCCAAAGCCCCCTGGCCTTCCTCCATCGGGAAGCCCCACAGTCCACCCAAAACACGGCCCTGGCGCAGTTCTAAGTGGATTCCGTCCGGCCCGTGCAAGACCAGCGCTACCACCTCGAGGCTTTTCTGCTTGCGTACTTTGGTGGCAGGATAGAGCTCGGGGTGGTTTTTTCCCCGACAGAACGGTGCTACTGGGCAGCTCCCGCAGCCTGGGTTTTGGGGGGTGCAGATCGTAGCACCCAGCTCCATAAGGGCCTGGTTCCAGTCGCCGGGCAGTGAGCGGCTTGGTGCATTCACGCCGATCCGGTGTACCAGCTCAGCCATCAGGGTATCGGCGGCTGCTTGCACCTGCTTTGGGGTCGGATTTTCCCAGGCATGCCACCGGGACAAAACCCGCCGCACATTGCCATCCACCGCCGCTACCGGCTCGCCGAAAGCGATCGAAGCCACGGCGGCAGCGGTATAAGGGCCAATGCCAGGCAAAACCCGTAGTTCGCCCGGCGAACTGGGAATTGACCTGCCGCTGGAGACGACCGCCTGGGCAAGCCGGTGCAGGCTGCGGGCCCGGGCATAGTAACCGCAGCCCTGCCATACTTTGAGCACGGCCTCCTGATCGGCGCTGGCCAGGTCTTCCAGGGTAGGGTACTGCTGTAAAAAGCGCTGGTAATAGGGAATAGCCTGCTCAACCCTGGTTTGCTGCAACAACACCTCCGACAGCAGGATTTTGTAGGGGTCTCGCTCCCCCCGCCATGGAAGTTTGCGCCGATGGTGTTGATACCAGGTCAGCAGTTCGCTGTGCACAGGCAGAACCATTGGAGTCTGGATTCACTAGGCTGGGCAGCCTTGTCTGGGTTCGAAGGAGGTTTTTTATCCCAGGAGCTGCCGATGAACCACCATCAAACACTGGTTTTGAACCACCGGAATACCGGCCACCCGGAGAGCTGCGGTAAACTCCTCGTTCGAGATGCCCGATTGCAGCCAGACCAGCCTGGGTTTGACCGCCAGAATCTCTGCCAGGTGATCGGGCAAGGCCTCGCTGCGGCGAAATACGTCCACGATGTCGATGGCATCACTCAAATCGGTCAGATGGCTGACCACCCTCCGGCCCCAGAGTTCCTGACCGGCATAAACTGGATTCACCGGCAGCAGCCGATAGCCGTGGCGCCCCAGGTAGTCGGGCACGTAGAAAGCGGCTTTGTTGGGGTTGGGGTGAGCCCCCAGCACCGCGATGGTGCGGGCTCTTGCCAGGAAGTCATGTAGATTTAACATGATCGGGCTCCGTGCTGGCGCAGGAGGTCGGCAATCTCGGTGTGGCCGGCCTCGAGGGCAATTTGCAAAGGGGTTTTACCTTGGAGGCTCGGTCTGTTTAGGTCGGGTTGGGCGTTTGAGAGTAGCCAGCGCACGGCATCAGTGTAGCCTCTGGCCACCGCCAGTCCCAGGGCCAGGCTGCCGCCTTCCTTGGCCCCGTGGCTGTAGACCAGGTGCAGCATCTCCACCAGGCCCGAGAGGGCTGCGTGGGGCAGCAGGGGAATTCCGTGGGCGCTTTTCTGCTGGGCTAGAGCGGGGCTGTCCCGGAGCATCTCGCGTACGGTTTCGACCTGCCCCAGCATGGCCGCGGTCGAAATTTCCAGCGGCGCGCCCCTGGACAATAAAAACTCCGCAATGGCCCGGTTGCCCACGTGGGCCGCAGCCTGGATGGCCGTCTCGGTGTCGCCGGGCTTCCACTCGTGGGCTAGGTGGAGCAGCTCGGGCATCTCCTCCAGCAGGGCCTGTACCCTGTCTAGGTCGCCGTGTGCGGCCATCACGAAACTCTGGATGTGTTCCGGGGAGGGCTTCACAGGATTAGCTTACTTTAGGCAAACCGCTCGGGGTGGGCAGCCTGGTAAAGCCGCCAAGACTCCCAGTCGCGGGGAAGTTTATGTGCCTCCGACCACATCCAGAAGTTCGTCAGCATCGAGCGGGCGGTGCGGGTCTCGTGGTAGAAGATATCGGCCCCCAGGCCCCCCTCTTCCATCAGACCCGAGTCGTAGTAGGCCCGCAGTGCGAGCTGCAAATTGTAGGGAATCTGGCGGAAATCTACTTGAACGTGGTTCTCGCCGATTTCAACCACCACGTACTGGGCCCGCACATCGCCGTTGAAGGGGGCCCCCACCGCTCCGCTGTTGAGCACCAGGGCCTCGCCGAGCTGGTACATGAAGGGGCGGTGGGTGTGCGAACCGACCAGCAGGCGGGCAGGGTAGTCCTCGCTAATCTCACTGAGGGTGCTGAGGGTCTGGTGCTCGTCGTAGCCCTCGCGGTAGTGGCGAGGTGAGCCGTGGGTGGCCCGCACCAGCACCTGTTCGCCTACACCCTCGGCCTGCTCGAGCCCAAAGACCCGAGGGGGGTTGTCGATCAGGGCGACCTGAAAGGGCAGATTGCTGATCCAGTCGAGGTGTGCCTGGGGAAGCCGGGCCACCGACCAGGCAGTGGGCTCGAACAGAGGGTCGTTGTAGAGTTCGGCCAGCGAGGGGTCGCGACGGGCCCACCTGACCAGCAGGTCGTCGTGGTTGCCGAGGGTGAACCAGAACCCCTGGGGGGCCAGGGCGTGTCCTTCCCTGGAGGACAACAGGTTGAGCAGCCGCTCGACTACCTCACGGTTGCAAGGTCCCCGGTTGACGATGTCGCCGTTGACGATCACCAGGTCGGCTCTTACCTGCTGCAGGTCGCTCAGGACAGCCTCGAGGGCCACCAGATTGCCGTGTATGTCCGATAGAACCGCGACGCGCATGGGGTCAGTTCCGGGGTGCGAAAGGGTTGTTTTGAAGGGTGATGATGCCAGTGACCAAGGCCACAATAGCCAGCAGACTCACCGCGCTGAGGGCCTGCAGCAGCAGCCAGAAAAAATCCCGTAGGCCCCATAGGGGGGAGGTTTTGGGTATTTGGCGCAAAAACAAAAAGCCCCCTAGGGTAAGCAGCCACAAAAATGCCAGGATAATTAGCGCTCTGCCCACGATTGACCCAGAATAACAGTGAAATCCAGTACCAAATAGAAGGAGAGAAACCATTGCCCAAGTATCTCCCTGGGAAGTCTTACCCAACCTGTAAGTGGGTTATTGTGCCAGGCGCGTTGTGCTTGAGGCCGCTCATCCTGCCCTACCCTGGCCCACTCAGGCTATTGCATGGGGTCACTTACCTTCAGAGTTATCGGGGTTTTCCTGGTCATTCTGGTCGGAGCTGCTCGAGCCTGAACCGGATGTACCGCTTCCGGGTGGGGTTCCCCCGGACGGTGGGGTGGGGGGGATAGGGGTGCGCTGCTGGCTGGCGGGAGGAGCTGCTTGTCCTGCGCTTACCCTAGCCCAGGCATATGAGGAGCGCAGCAGATCCAGGTCTTTTTGATCCACTACTCCATCGCTGTTGAGGTCGCCCTCCAGCTTTTGGACCTCCGCCGATGGTGCTGGAGCAGGCTGGCCCCGGGGCTGTGTGGAAGTACCTGCGGGTTGGTCTGGAGG
>DAIUDO010000015.1:15792-23262 GCA_036845585.1 Meiothermus sp.
GGTGGCTGCGTTGACCCTGGCTGTGCTGGGTCAGCAGGTGTTTGTTCGGTGGGAGGCGCGGGTTGTTTTGTGGGGGGACTGCCCTCTGCGGTACCGGAGGGATTGGCAGCCTGGTTTTCAGTGCCGGTAGCGGTAGGGTTTGCCTGATTTCCAGCCTGGCCTTGGGGTGGGTTGTTTGTAGGAGCCTGTGGTGCATTTGTGCTGGGGGTTGCGGGGGTCAGGCGACGGCCCCAGTTGCGAGCGATGGCCTCGAGGTCGCTGAACTTGTAGCGGCCCTCGCTGCCTGTCCGCTCGATGGGCTGAGCATTGCCCGCCAGTTTGCCGTTGCGGTCGTAGAAAGCCACCCTGGTCTCGCGGAAGCTTACCTCGGGCCGCACCTTTTTGTCGGGCAGGGGAGTGACGATAAAGCGGAAAGCCTCTATGTCCTTGCGCGGACTGGTAAACACTGCATCAATGTCGACCAGACCTTTTTCCTCGTCGTAGCGGAGAACATATAGCAAGCTGGAGTCGGCCCTGAGGCTGTCCAGGCTGGTCTTCAGGTCCTTGAGTGGGATTTGCGCATGAAAGCCGCGGGCTTCACGGTCGCGTACCCGGAACAGGTAGGGGAAAGGGTCGGCCACCTCGGCCAGCGGGAACACCTGATCGAGCCGGGGGGGCGGGGTCTCGCCGATGGTGAGGGTGACCTTCTGGGTGCGGTTGGAGAGGTTGGCGTCCTCTACGCCGATGGTAAGTTCGAAGCTGCCTTTTTCCTGGGGGGTGCCGCTGATACGCCCGGCGCTGTAGCTGAGTCCCCTGGGCAGGTTGCCCTCGAGGGTGAATCGGTAGGGCCGGATGCCGCCGTCGGCGGTGAAGGTGGTGTTGTAGGGTTCGTCTACGTAGCCCGGCTCGAGGCGCAGGGTTAGGCGCAGGGGCTGGCGGCTCTGGTTGCTCTGGCTGTCCGAGCCACAAGCGGTTAACAGGATGCTAAAGGCCAGCAGCAGACCCGGCCCCATTCTTCCTACCCAACCGGGCAACCTCGACATGACCTTAGTTTAGGCCCCCAGATGAAGCTTGGTTGTGAAAATCGCCTGCGGGCTACTCAGGCCAAACAAATAACGGTCGCATTTACGCGCGGTTTTCCGCAGACAAAAGGCGCTAAACCGCAGGCTGTATAGTGGGGGCATGAGCGTCAAGCCCGACTGGTGGATACGTGAAAAGGCCAGGCAAGGCATGATTGAGCCTTTTGAGGAACGCTTGGTGCGCAATGGGGTGATCAGCTATGGGCTCTCGAGCTTTGGCTACGACCTGCGGGCTGCGCGGGAGTGGAAAATCTTTGCCAACGTGTTCCACACCGTTGCCGACCCCAAGGGCCTTGACCCCAAGAGCTTTGTAGACTACGAGGGCGACGAGGTGATTATCCCACCCAATTCCTTTGTACTGGCCCGCAGCATGGAGTATATCCGCATGCCCGATAACGTTTTGGCGATTGCCATCGGTAAGAGCACCTATGCGCGGGTCGGCATTGTCGCCAACATTACCCCTTTGGAGCCGGGCTGGGAGGGGCACGTTACGCTGGAGTTCTCGAACACCACCCCCCTACCGGCCAAGATGTACGCCGGTGAAGGCGTGGTGCAACTGGTGTTCTTCGAGGGGGAGCGGCCCGAGGTCACCTACAGCGACCGCAAGGGTAAGTACCAGGGCCAGCGCGGCATTACCTTGCCCCGAATATGACCCTTCTGGCGTGTTCTCATCTGGATCGGTAAACTGTTGCGGATGCGCGTTGCCTTGATCCTTGCCTTCCTTTTGGCGCTGGCCGCCGCCGCTTTTTTCTTGTGGCAGGGGAGCGGAGGCGCAGACCGCAGTTTTGGAGGAAACATGGAAGCCCTGCCCTACCAGTCCGACAAGCCGGTTACGAGGTTTGCAAAAGCCCAGCAGGTCATCGACCCTGCTAAGTTCGACTACTACGCCGAGATCGAGACCAGCAAAGGCAAAATCGGCATTGATCTCTACGAAACCGAGGCCCCCATTACCGTCAACTCCTTTGTCTTCCTAGCCCTGAACCGCTACTTTGAAGGCATTGTGTTTCACCGGGTGATTCCCGGTTTTGTGGCCCAGACCGGCGACCCCACCGGCACCGGCACGGGAGGGCCGGGCTACCAGTTTGGCCTCGAGGTCACGCCCAAGCTCAACTACGACAAAAAAGGGGTTCTGGGCATGGCCCGGACCATGGATCCCAACTCCAATGGCTCGCAGTTCTTCATCACCTTTGGCCCCACCCCCAACCTGAACCAGCAATACACCATCTTTGGACAGGTAGTAGAGGGTATGGACGTGGTGGAGAGCATCAACCCGACCGAGGGCCCGGGCGCCCGCCGAGAACGCGACCGTATTGTGTCGGTGAAGATTTTTACCAGAAGCAAGTAGTTGAGGGTAGCCTTGCTTTTTGCATGATTCCCGAGGGCACCCGCTACTTCCTTCCGCCTGAAGCCCGGCTTCGCCGCGAGCTGCAGGAGCGGCTCTCACGACTTCTGCATGCGTGGGGCTACGAACCGGTCGAACTGCCCTCTCTGGAGCTCTACGACCCCCAGCATCCCTTAGCGGAGCGGGCCTTCAAGCTCGTAGACAAGACCGGGGAGGTGCTGGCGCTACGCTCGGAGTTCACCACCGCGGTGGCCGGGCTTTTGCAAAGCCAGGGGCGGCTTTACGCGGGCCGGCCGGTGCGCATGCAGTACGCCGGAACCCTCTGGCTGCGCGAGGCCAACGCCGAACTGGGCCGAAGCCGTGAGTTTAGCCAGGTGGGGGCCGAGCTGATAGGGGTCTCGAGCCCACAGGCCGATGCCGAAGTGCTGGAGCTGGCCTGGGAAGCGCTGCGGCTGGTTGGCTTTCCGGAGGCCAGGATTGAGGTGGGGCTACCCGCCCTGGTGCGCGACCAGCTCGACGCGACGGGCCTATCGGGTGCTCAGAAAGAGCGGTTGCGCCAGGCCATCCACCGCAAGAACAGCCCTGAGCTGGGCTCCTTGCTGAAGGACTACCAGGTTTACCCCGGTTTGCAGCGGGCCATCCTGGCCCTGCCCGACCTTTATGGGGGGCGGGAGGTGCTCGAGGAGGCCCGCAGACTACCGCTCTCGAGCCGCGCCCGGGCCGACTTGGACTGGCTCGAGGCCGTTCTCAACCTGCTACCCGAAGTGCCGCTGCTCCTCGACCTGGGTCGGGCCCGTTTGCTGACCTTCTATACCGGCCTCAACTTTCAGGCCTATACCCCCGACTTTGGCCTGCCCCTCCTGGGTGGGGGCCGCTACGACGGGGCCCTGCTGCCCTACGCCGCAGGGTTTGCCCTGGGCCTGGAGCGGGTCATGGAGGCTCTGCGCCAACCCCTCTTGGAAACGCCTCCCGAGGTGCTGGCCCTCGACCAGGTGATGGCCCGCTGGCTGAGAGCCGAAGGTAAGCGGGTTGAGCTAGCCTGGACGGATAACCTCACTGATTTGCGGGAATATGCGTTAGAGAAGGGCATCCGTTGGCTGGCTATAGATGGGAAGCTAGAAGAGGTGCGCTCTGGGTAAAAAGAGCACTCCCACCACGGGGAGTGCCTATCAGCAAGCGGGATTTCAGAGTCCAGGGGATTGGAACTGACCCACCATTACCAGCAGCCAACGCAGCCCCACCGCTCCCGCCAGGCCCAGCGCAGCCCCCCAGCGAGGATTGCGGAACAACAGCGCCGCGAGGGCGATGAGCAGGCCCGCGATTCCATAGCCCATCAAGCCTTCATGGTTGAAATGCTCGCGGGCTGCACCTTGCAGGGTGAGCGGGTAAGCGACCAGCAAGGCCAAGCTGAGAACCGCTACCAACACCTCCCACCGCTTGGCCCAGGTGCTGCCAATCAGGAGCGCAATGGCCAGCACCATCAGCAAGGCAGTGATGGGAAAAATGAAAAGCATCATGTTGTTCCACAGCGGACGGGTGGTGTTTATTGCCAGGGCAAAGCCGGGGTAGGCCAGGGCCACCAGGCTCCCCACCAACAACACCAGTCCTGGCACCATTTCGGGAATACGCCGTAGAGGAACAATCCACCGCTTGAGTAGCAAGACCGCCGTCGCGGCCAGCGAGGCGGCCAGCCCCCAGGCTCCCCACCAGATGGGTGCACCGGGTTGAAAACTAAGGAAGAGCCAGATGTGGCTAAAGCGCCAACGGGCCGGTGATTCTGCCCACAGCACAAACAGGTCGAGCACAATCAACACTGCGGCCAGCCATACATAGCGGCTCCGCTCGGGGTGTTGGCGCAAGGTCAGGATAGCAGCCAATAGGGCCATCCCGCCCGCCAGCCCCACCAGCACGAAGTGCAGCGCGTTGGTCCAGTGCCAGAACTCACCGGTATTGGGCGCTCCATAGAACTCGGTCATGAGTTGCTCACCTCCTGGGTAAGCCCTTTTTTGCTGGGGGCGTTGAGATAAATCACCTTGGGCCGGGTGCCCTGGTCGGGCCGTAGCACATCAAAGCGCTTGGCGGCCTTCAACGCCTTGGCAATTTCACTGTTGGGGTCGTCGAGGTCACCAAATACGCGGGCGTAGGTGGGGCAGGTTTCCACACAGGCCGGTTGCTGACCCTTGGCCAGGCGGTGGCTACAGAAGGTGCACTTATCGGCATAGCCATTCTTGTTGATGAAGCGGGCGTTGTAGGGGCAGGCCGCTACGCAGGCTCCACAGGCAATGCACTTGGCACTATCTACCTTCACCAGGCCGTCCTCGGTCTGGTAGCTGGCACCGGTCGGGCAGACAGGAACGCAAGGGGGGTTCTCGCAGTGGTTGCACTGCTCGGGGCGGAACTCCACGGCCAGGTCGGGGAAGGTGCCGACCTCGCGTTCGCGAATCCAGAGCCTCGAGGCCCCGGCGGGCACCTGGTTTTCCATCTTGCAGGCCACGGCACAGGCCGCGCAGCCCACACAGGCCGAAAGGTCAATAAGCATTCCCAGGCGTGCCATCTAGGCCCTCCTTTCCTTGATAAGCTGGGTCACGCTCTTGAGCTTGGGGGGAGGCGCTTTTTCCAGCTTGACGAAGTTGTTGCGCAGTCCGGCTCCGCCCGAGATGCGATCCAGGGTATAACGGGTCTGGAGGTAGCTGTCGGAGGCTCCACGCCCGTTGGCCAGGGTCATGCCCTTGGCCTTGTGGCCAAAGCCGTGGGTGATGTAGACCGCGTCCTTGCGAATGCGCTGGGTAATTTTGACCCGCACCGGGCCTTCCCGCACCCCGTCCTGGTTGATCAAGTAGGCGTAGTCGCCCGGTTTGAAACCCAGACGGGCGGCTTCCCCGGCGTTGAGCCAGACGCTGTTGGAGGGTTCCATCTCCATCAGCACCGGGTTGTTCTGGGTGCGGGCGAAGGTGTGCACCGGGCTGCGCCCATACAGGAGCCGGTAGAAGCCCTCAGGAACGGGCTGGGGTGCTTCGTACTTGGGCAGCGGGTCGAAGCCCGCCTTGGCCAGGGCCTCGGAGTACAGCTCGATCTTGCCGGAGAGGGTGCCAAAGGGCAGGCGGTTCTCTTTTTCCCAGTCGGTGAGCCAGGGTTTTCCGTTTTGCACCATAGTACCCATGCTTTTCATGGTCTCGAGGTCGAGCCCCACCGACTGCAGCCGGGTATCGAGGTATTCCTCGATGTTCTGCCAGGGGAAGAACTGCTCGAGGCCAATTCGCTTGCCTAGCTCCTTGGCAATCCACCAGCCGGGTTTACAGTCGAAGAGCGGTTCGTGGGCGGGCATGCGTAGCTGGACAAAGGGGGTTTTGTGGCTGACCGCGACCAGATCATCGTAGCGCTCGAGGTAGGTGGCCTCGGGCAGGATCACATCGGCCCACATCACGTGCTCTTGTGGCAACACGTCAATTGCTACGTATAGCTCGAGCTTCTTGAGCGCCTCTTTGGTGCGCGGCACGTTGGGGATGGCATGAAAGAGGTTGATGCCATAGGCGAAGAGCCCCTTGATGGGGTAGGGCTGGCCACTGATCATGGGCTCGATGAGCTCCTGGATAGCGGTGCTCTTGGCCAGGAACTTCCCTTTGTCGGCCCGGGGCTTGTAACCTTCGGGTTCCTTATCGGCAGCGGCAGGGCCGGAGCAGCCGCCGGCGGCGGGCTCGAGGGGAAGCGGCGGGGTGGGGTATTTCTCCAGGTAGGGCGGCATGGCAATGTAAAAGCCACCTTCGCGCCCGTAGTTGCCAAGCAGGACATTGAGGATGTACGAGGCCCGCATGCGCTGGGTATCGTTGCCGTACCAGACGGTGTGCCGGGTGGGGGGCACCACCGCCTTGGGTCTGTACCGGGCCATCTCGCGGGCTACCTGGCGGATGACCTCGGCCGATATCTCGGTCTGCTGCTCGGCCCACTCGGGGGTGTAGGGCCGGATGTGGGCCACGAGCTGCTCCATGCCCACGGTGTATTTCTCAACATAGTCTTGGTCGTAGAGCTTCTCGCTGATCAGCACGTGAATCCAGGCTAGCAGCAAGGCAGTGTCGGTGCCGGGTTTGATGGGCAGCCAGCGGTCGGCCTTGGCGGCGGCGGTGGAGAAGCGGGGGTCGACCACCACGACCTTGGCCCCGTTTTTGCGGGCCTCGCTGAACTCTTGCAACTGGGTGTTGTGGGTATCCTCGCCGATGTGGTGGCCGATCAGCACAATGTACTTGGTATTGGGCCAGTCAATGGGTTCATGCCCGCCGATGGCCCGCCCGAAGGTGTACTGGGCGGCTACCTCGCGGGGGGCCGTACAGAGCGAAACGGAGGGCTTGGCGGCGTTGGGGCTGCCCCAGGCTGCCGGCAGGAAGTCCACGAACCAGCCGTCCCCGGTGCCATGCCCAAAGAAGGCGATGCTCTCGGGGCCGTACTGTTCTTTGAGGTCCAGCATCTTCTTGGCGATGTAGTCCAGGGCTTCTTCCCAGGTGGCCTCGCGGTAGCGCCCATCGCCGCGCTGACTGCCTTCGATGCGAATCAGGGGCTTTTTGAGACGGTCGGGGTCGTAGGTCTGGGCGGGGGCTCCTTGCCCCCTAGGGCACAGCATGCCCCGGCTCTTGGGGTTTTCCTTGTAGCCGTCTACCTTGTAGACCCGGTTACCCACCACGCTGGCCTTGATGCCACAGCGCCAGAAACAGTTCTCGCAGATGTTGAAGACCTGCTTGACCTCTTTGGTGTACCAGGCCGGGGCCGCCTTGGAGCGGCTGGTGAGCGTGACCGCCCCCCCCACGCTGACCGCGCCTACGGCGGCGGCGGAGAGCTTAAGAAAGTTGCGGCGTGGCAGTTTCACTTTTTACCACCTCCAACACCTGGGAAAGGAAGACCGTAATGGTGCTGTAGAAACCGGTAGGGTCGGCTTCCAGCAGTACAGGGGTGTAGCGCTTCAGCCAGGGGTACAGATAGTCCAGGGCTAGGGCGCGCGCCAGGGCGGGCCTGGCCTCCAAGAGGGCGATGGCCTCACCCACTGCGGCTATGTGGTCGGGCAGGTCGCGCCAGTCGGGCGAG
>DAIUDO010000016.1:0-16536 GCA_036845585.1 Meiothermus sp.
TGGAGGTTTTGTTGAATGTCAGCCAAAAAGCCGGTGTACCTTACTGCCGAGGGTAAAGCGCGACTCGAGCAGGAACTCGCCTACCTGAAAACCGAAAAAGTACAGCAGATTGCCGATGAAATGGGCCGGGCCATAGCCGAGGGTGATTTGCGGGAAAATGCCGGCTACGACGAAGCTCGCCGGGCAATGTGGCAAAACAACAGCCGCATTGCCGAGCTCGAGGACATTCTGAGCCGGGTAAAGCTGGTTGAGTCGGGCAACGGCGTCCCCACCGAGGTAGACATCGGCGTGACTGTGGAGCTCGAGACTCCCACCGGCCAGCGCATGAGCGTTACGATGGTAGGCAGCCACGAATCGGATGTTTTCAGCGGAAAAATTTCCAACGAATCTCCCTTGGGCCAGGCCCTGATGGGCAAAAAAGTGGGCGACGAGGTGCACGTCAGGAGCCCCAAGGGCAGCCAGACCTATATTGTGGTCGAACTGGTCTACGCCTGACCGTGGCGTAGGTTTTAGGGGCGCCCGGATTCATATCTGATTCGGTTAGTGCGCCACCCCATGGTGGTCAAAAACCCGATCTAGGGGAGCCGATTTCTTCCCTCGACCGCCAGGGAAAGAGGGTGCCCGAGGATTCGAGTTGCACGCGCAATTGGGTTCTGTAAGTTGAGTGGGGGTTATGCCAGGCTCGATATCCGCGCGCTGGCTCGCTCCCGGTTTACACCCTGGCGCAGCTCAGCCAATGCGAAAGGTCGTGTGCTTGGCCTTATGGTCAGGCTCAACATGGATGGTGGTTTGAATTCCCTCGAGATGCGCCTTGAGGGTGTTCTCGAGGCGGTCGCAGATCTGATGGGCTTCCTCAACCGAGGTCGCTCCCGGTACCACCAGATGAAACTCAACAAAGGTATAGCGGCCGGCCCGACGGGTACGTAGGTCGTGGACTTCCAGAACCCTGCCTTCGGAGGCAAGGTCCTCGAGGGCATGGTTCAAGGCACGGTGTATTGCGACCAGTTCGGATTGCGGCAGCGCTTCATCCATCAGCCCGCCTACGGAATCGCGAACCAGTTGCCAGCCAACCCACAGGATGTTGACTGACACCCCAATAGCCAGCAGCGGGTCGAGAATCCACCAACCGCTCACCCAGGCCAGCCCAATCCCCACCAAAACCCCTAGCGAGGTCAGAACATCGGTTAGGATGTGCTTTCCATCGGCGACCACAGCAGGTGAGCGGGCTCTGCGCCCGTTGTGAATCAGGAACCAAGCCAGGGCTGCATTCAGACCTGAAGCGCCAAGCGAAACCAGCAGGCCGGTGCCCGGCTGGACTATGGGTTCGGGTGCCAGCAGCTTGGGCCAGGCTTCGCGCACGATCGATAGCGCAGCCAGCACAATTAGGACGCCCTCGAGGACCGCCGAAAAATACTCGGCTTTGCTGTGCCCGAAGGGATGATTGCTGTCCGCAGGCCGACGTGCAACCAGAACCGCCACCAGGGCAGCACCCGCCGCAACAATGTTGACAATGGACTCCAAAGCATCGGAATAGAGGGCTACCGAGCCAGTAAGCGCATAGGCAATCCACTTTAAGCCAAACACAACGCCCGCTGCAGCAAGGCTTAGGGTTAGGGCACGCACAGGCGTCATGGGGCCAGAAATCCAGCTAAGTACCGCCCGCACCTACCCCTAGCCATGGTCTTGTAAGCAATCGGTCAGGAACAGCGACTGATTCATAACTGCACCATAGTGCACCTTGCTTGGCACTACATAACTATAAGTGCAACTTGAGCGGTCTGGAAGCCCTTTCTATGTCCCTTCACAAATAAGTGAGGCACTGATACCCGATTTAGCTGGATAACACCCGGTCACGAACCCACCCGAACGAAGTTATCCGCGCAGCGGAGGGGGGTACCGTTTCATTATTAAACGCGATACCGCTGCCTGAAAGGGCGTCGCCAACCGTAGGAGAGGTGTGCTCTGGGATTCTAGTTGCGACGCAGGCGGCGCAACCGAGCCACTTGAATCCGGTATCGTGCACCGGCGAGGCCCCTGAGCACAGAGAATGGCCATTGCAAGCTGTAAGGGTCACAAACTGGGCGAGCGTTGTGGCTATCCCTTGTTTTTTCGCTTCTCTTCGCGTTCCAGCCTGCGCCGCTCGGCACGGCTCAGGCCCGAATAGGCCGAGGCCGCTTTTTGCTGGCGACGCACCGTAAAAGGGTCCCGGTTGCCCAGCGATGTCGTGCCCGCCTCAGCACCGCTGTACTCGACCCCCTGGGCTACCGATGCCGGAGCTTGCGGGTTGACCTCGACCTGGAGTCGGAACAGGAACTTGGTCACTTCGCTCTTAATGCCGCTGATCATCTCGTTGAAGAAGCGGGTGCCCTCGAGCTTGTATTCCTGGAAGGGATCGCGCTGGCCGTAGCCACGCAGGAAGATGCCCTGCTTGAGTACATCCATGCTGTGCAGGTGTTCTTTCCAGGCATTGTCTACCACCTGCAAGGTTACGAAGCGCTCCACAGCGCGCATCAGGTTGGGACCCTGGCGGTTCAGCTCGGCCTCGCGGGCTTCATAAGCCGAACGAGCCGCTTCAATCAGCTTTTCTACGCCCTCGTCGGGTTTGAGCTTACGCAACCCCACAAAGTCGAAATCACGGAGGGGGGGGATGAAGTCGGTGATGCTGGAGCGCAAACCCTCGATGTCCCAGTCCTCGGGATGCTGCTGGGGGTTGAGGTAGTTGGCAGCCACACCGTCCACGGTGTCCTCGACCATGGCCAAGGCTCCCTCACGCACCACTTCGTCGCTTCCCAGCAGAACGTTGCGACGCTGCGCATAGACCACTTCGCGCTGCCGGGCCATCACCTCATCGAGGCGCAGAAGCTGCTTGCGGATGTCGAAGTGACGGTCCTCCACCCGCTTCTGAGCCCGCTCGATAGAGCGGGTGACCATCTGGTTCTCGATGGGCTCGCTGTCGTCGAAGCCCATGCGGTCCAGCATCCCCACAACCCGCTCGGAGGCAAACAGACGCATCAGGTCGTCGTCGAAGGAAACGTAGAATCGGCTGCTGCCTGGGTCGCCCTGGCGGCCCGAGCGACCCCGAAGCTGATTGTCGATGCGTCGCGATTCGTGGCGCTCGGTGCCGATGATATGCAGCCCCCCTAGCTCCTTAACGCGCACCTCGTCGGCCGCACAGGTATCGCGTAAGCGGCGGATCTCGTCTATCACCGACAGGCGCACGCCAATCTCGGCGACCAGTTTCATCGCTTCATCCTCGGCACCCTGGACGAGCTTTTTAATGAACAGTTCGACTCGCCACTCGGCGCGGGGCTCGAGGCCCTCCTTGCGCAGCAGGTCGGCGGCGAGGTACTCGGCATTGCCGCCGAGCTTGATATCGGTGCCGCGCCCAGCCATGTTGGTGGAGATGGTTACGGTTTTGCTGCGGCCCGCCTGGGCTACGATTTCGGATTCCTTCTCGTGGTACTTGGCGTTCAGCACCTGGTGGGGGATGCCTTTGCGTATGAGCTCGAGGGTGTGCACAGCTTTTTTGAGGTAATCCCAGGCCACACGGATGTTGCCTTTTGCAGGGATGATGGGCTCGTGCTGCAAGAGCTCGCTATCGCGGAGGGCGCTGGGCCGCTCGAGTGCCTTCTTCAGACGGTCCCACTCCGGGCCGCTCTGCTTTTCGATGGCCTTAGCCAGAAGCTGGGCACGGGCTTCCAGCCTCGGCAGAAAGTGTCGAGGCTCTTTGAGCATGGCCGACAGCCGCTCGGATTTCTCCACCGAGATGGTGCCGACCAGCACCGGCTGACCCTTCTCGTACTTTTCGGCAATTTCCTCGACCACTGCAAAAAACTTGCCCTTCTCCGAGCGGTACACCACATCCGGGGCGTCCTGGCGGATGACCGGGCGGTTGGTGGGGATGCTGACCACATCCATCGCGTAAATTTCCTGAAACTCCTTCTCCTCGGTCTTGGCGGTGCCGGTCATACCGGCGGTTTTCTCGAACAGGCGGAAGAAGTTCTGGTAGGTTACGGTGGCCAGGGTCTGGTTTTCCCGCTCGATTTTGACCCCTTCTTTGGCCTCGATGGCCTGGTGTAAACCCTCGCCAAACCGGCGCCCGGGCTGCAAACGCCCGGTAAATTCGTCCACAATGATGACCTGGCCGTCCTGCACGATGTACTCGCGGTCGATGAAGTAGAGCTCTTTGGCCCGGATGGCCTGGGTCAGCATGTGGGCCAGCTCCATGTTCTCGGTGTTGAAGAGGCCCTCGACCCCCAGCATCTTTTCAGCTTTGGCAATGCCTTGCAGGGTCAGGTGCACCGCTTTTTGCTTTTCTTCGATGGTGTAGTCGCCGGTGGGATCGCCCTTGGTGCCTACTGGCGGTTTTTCCCCACGCTCGAGCTTTTTAGCAATCTCGGCCATCCGGTAGTACATGTCGGTGGCTTTTTCTGCCGGCCCACTGATGATCAGCGGGGTGCGGGCTTCGTCAACCAGGATCGAGTCAACCTCGTCGATGATTGCATAGTGCAGCGGTGTGTCGTGGCGGAGCACAAGCTGCTCGGGCGCGACGGCCATATTGTCGCGCAGGTAATCAAAGCCCAGCTCGCTGTTGGTTACGTAGGTCACGTCGCACAGGTAAGCCCGACGGCGTTCTTCGGGGCTGGAATGATTCTGAACCACCCCC
This sequence comes from Meiothermus sp., assembly GCA_036845585.1. GTDB lineage: Bacteria > Deinococcota > Deinococci > Deinococcales > Thermaceae > Meiothermus. The sequence continues at coordinate 4,667 of DAIUDO010000016.1, forward strand.
ACCGAAAGACCCAGGCCCTTGTAGATGGGCCCCATCCACTCGGCGTCGCGCCGGGCCAGATAATCGTTGACGGTCACCAGATGCACGCCCTTGCCCGATAGGGCGTTCAGGGCAACGGCCAGGGTCGCCACCAGGGTTTTGCCCTCGCCGGTTTTCATCTCGGCGATCTTGCCCTCGTGCAAGACGGCCCCCCCGATTAGCTGAACATCGTAGTGGCGCAGACCCAAGAACCGCTTGGAGGACTCGCGGGTCAGGGCGAACGCACGGGGCAGCAGCTCGTCCAGGCTGCGGCCGTTCTGGTGTTCTTCGCGCAGTCGGGCAAACTCGGCGGTGAGGTCTTCGATTCGAGAAACTTCCTCCTCGAGGGCATTAACAGGGCCTACTACGTCTTTCCAGTAGCGGGCTACCTTGCGTTCGTTGTTATCCAGCAGCTTATTAATCCAGGCCAACATAACCGACTGCGATTCTACCCTGTCTGCATGAGAATGGGTGTTGCATTCGCCGGGATTCCCGGGGCTTCGACCGGCCTAGAGGGCTTCATTGCGGTGCTAGGATACCTCTGAAGCTGTACATGCATGGCCAGATGTGGCTAGGATTCGCCAAAGCGCTCGGGCTAGCGCACTGGGGTGATGGCCAGGGTGCAGCGGGAAATACAAACCAGCCGCCCTTCCTCATCTCGGATTTCGATGTGCCACACTGCAGTGGTGCGGCCCGAGTGGAACGGGGTTCCAGTGGCTGTAACCTTGCCGGACTGCTTGGAGCGCAGATGATTGGCGTTGATCTCCAGCCCAAAGCTGGTGTGGTTCTCTGGAGCTGCCAGATACGCGCCAATGCTGGCCACCGTCTCGGCCAGGGCTACCGATGCGCCCCCGTGCAAATAGCCAAACGGCTGGTGTACTTTAGGGGTTACTTCCATCTCGGCTACGACTTTTTCCGGGCTGGCCTCGAGCAGCCGGATACCTAAGGTTTGCAGAAGGGTCTCGCGCCCAGGCTCGAGGGGGTTTATCTTGCTCATGGCCCTAGCCTACCCTTTCGCCGGAGCGAAAAACCTGCTATACTACTTATTTGCCTGGGGGCGTTCCGGTTTCGACAGGGGCTCTTGAAGGCAGTACGGCGTGTCGAGGTAGCCCATGGCCTCGTAAAAATGGGCAAAGCCATAACTGGCAACGTTCGTAGCAACAGCTACGCTCTCGCTGCTTAAGTCAGCGACGTTCTTCAGAAGCCCAGCCGATGGCGTGCTGAACGAACGACCTAAAGTCGGCTAGCTCGAAGCAAGGCTCCGTAGCCTAGAGCAAACCCTTCGCGGAGCTCGGTTCTGGCCCGCTGTTGGTGGCGAAAGCCCGGACGACACTCAAACACCAACTACACACGTAGAAGTATGCTGGATGGGTCTTTGGACGCGAGTTCGACTCTCGCCGCCTCCACCAGATGCCACCTGCCTGCCAGGTGGTTTTTTTATTCTTGATTCTGCGGCTTTACTTGCATTTGCTCTACCTCAAAGCCTCAATAATGAAACTGTGGTGGTGTGGTTGCGGGGTTTGGTGGTTGCCCTACTGCTTGTGGCGCTTTGGGGGCCCAGTATCCCTGTGCAGCCGATCCAAACGGTCGTACTGCTCGATCAGAGCCCTTCGGCCCGCGATGCGGTCTGGAAGGTAGCTCCGGAACTTGGGCTTAGCGGAGCAAAGTACGTGGCCTTTGCCAGCGGAGCCACTCAGGTAGCCAGCGCGACCGCCCGGCGACTGGATTTGGGTGAAGGTACCCAACTGAAAGCAGCCCTGCAAAAAGCACAGGAGCTGCGCCCCGATCGAATCGTGCTGGTATCGGATGGGCTGTTTCAGGACCAGGCCGAGCCGATTGGAACCCCCATATACAGCCTCTACCAACCCCCCAGCCCCAACCTCTCGGTTTCGTTGGTGGCCCCTGCCCTTCCTGGTAAGGGCGAGACCATCGAGGTACGCACGGTTTTGGAGTCCACGGCTAGCGTTCCGGTCAAGCTGACCCTGAAGGGGCCGTCTGGGCAGGTCGTGCGGGAGTTGCAAATCCAGCCGGGCCGCAGCAGCGTGGGGTATCGCTTTCGCCTGGATGGGCCGAGTACGGTGACCGCGAGGGTAGAGAGCCCTCTGGGCACCGAGCAGGCCCGCCTCGAGCTGAGCCCTGCCGACACCACCCGGGTCTGGGTACTGGGCGACCCAGCCCTGGCCCGCTACCTGCAAGCCCAGGGCTTTTCGGTAGAGGAACGGCGCGATATCAGCCTGCCCGTTCGGGCCGAGGTGGTGGCGCTGGGGGTAGGGGCGCGGGACCTTTCAGCAGCAGAGCTGGACGCACTGCAAAGCTTTTTGAGCCAGGGCGGAAGCCTGCTGTGGACCGCAACCCCTGGCGGTTTGTTTTTCGGAGCTTGGGAACGCTCCAGCCTGGCCGATAGCCTGCCGGTAGAGCCGGTGGAACAGCCAGGTGGGGTGGGGATTGTGCTGGTGTTGGACGTGTCGGGGAGCATGCTCGAGGCCGACAAGCTGGGCCTGGCGGTGGTGGGTTCGCTCGAGCTAATCCGCTCGGCCCGGCCCCAGGACTATATTGGCGTGGTGCTGTTTTCCAACCGGCCCCGCTGGCTCTTCCGCCCGCGCCCCATGACCGAGCAGGGCCGCAAAGAAGCCGAAAGCCTGCTGCTGTCGCTGCAAGCTGGAGGTGGAACCCAGATCAGCCAGGCTTACAGCGAGGCGCTGGAGGCGCTGGAGCAGGTACCCACCGACAGCAAACAGGTGATTGCTCTGACCGACGGGCTGGCCTCCGATGTGACCCCGCGCATCTTCGACCAGGCCCGCGACGCAGCCCCAGAAATCAAGACCAGCACGGTGGCTCTGGGATCGGATGCCGACCGGCAGTTCCTGCGCGAGCTGGCCCAGGCCGGAGGCGGCACCTTCTGGGACGTGCCCAGCCCACAGGACCTGCCGCGGTTTTTCCTCGAGGAGGCCCAGCGGGCCTTCAAACGCGATGCCCTCGAGGGCAGCTTTCCGGTCTCGGTGCGCCCGCACCCCATCACCCGCAGTGTAAACCCCCCGGCTCTTTCCGTGATCCTACCGGCCAAAACCAAGCCCTGGGCACAGACCCTGCTGAGTTCGGGTGACAGGACGGTGCTGGCGGTAGGGGAGAGTGGACGGGGCCGGGTGGCGGCCTTAGCCACCGACCTATCGCGTTCCTGGCAGGGCTGGCAGGGTGCACCGGCCCTGGTAGCGGAGCTGCTGCGCTGGCTTTCGCAGACCCCTGCGCGGCCCCGTGTGCAAGCGGTGCGCGAGCCAGATGCGGTGCGGGTCCTGCTGGAGGGCTCGTTTGAACGGCCTCGCCTGCGAGCCGGCGGTCTGGAACAGAGCTTTGCCCCGGTAGGCCCGCTGCGCTACGAGGCCCGGCTGCCCAGGGAAGCGGTGGGTCAGGCGGTGGTGTTGGAGAACGAGCAGCCCCGGCTGCGCCTGCAACTGCCCACCCAGCCGGAATGGCGCCTCGAGGATGGCCGGGAAAACCTGCGCCGCCTCTCGGAAGCCAGTGGGGGCCGGCTGCTTCGCGATGCCTCCGAACTGCGAAGCCTCGAGGGCCGCAAACCCTTCAACCTGCAATTGCTGCTCATTGCCCTGGCGATGGCCCTGTTTTTGCTGGAGCGCTACCTCGAGCACAGGCGGGTCGTGGGGCTGGCTCGACCTTAGACTCCCTGGAATTGGTCAAAAGTAGCTTGACTTTGCCCTGGCTGACGCTAGTGTTGAGTAGATGCGCGTTCACTCTGTTCTGGCCCTGTTGCTGCTAGCGGGATGCTCTTCACAAGAGGCCTGGAAGCCCGGTACTGCCAACTCCATACCTAGCGAAGTGGTGTTGGAGGGCCTCGAGGGCACCCTTTCGCTGCGGGTTGGCTCCCATGTGGCCTGGCGAATCGATACCTTTAGCAGCTGGCTTACCGCCACCCCGCAGAGCGGCATCGGCCCCAAGGTGATTCAACTCAAGGCCGAATTTGCTGGGGAGATCCAAAGCCAGGCTGAATATAGCGCTAGCCTCGGTGTTTCCGGTGATGTACAGGCCACCATCACGGTGCGTCTGCCCCTGGTTCGGGTGGTAGGCGCGGTGGCTGAAGGCAGCCTGACACCAGGCCAGGCGGCCAATGCCCTGAGTGTTCAGGGCTTGCGTACCGAAATTTTCCAAACCAAGCCGCGCCCTTCGCCAACCGAGATCCTGGTCAAGTACCGCAAAGATATCCGCTCCGTGGTGGTACCTCAGGGGGCTAGGGTTTTGTCCCACGACCGGATCGGCCGCCTGACCAAGCTCGAGGCTACAAATCCGCGGGCCTTGCTGGAGCGCTTACGCCTCGACCCCACGGTGGAGTGGGCCGAGGTCAATGGCAGCGTAAGCGCCCTGGGCGAACCCGCCGACCAGTTCTACCCCCAACAGTGGTATCTGCGGGCTACCGGTGCACGGTTTGCCTACCAACAAACCTACAACACCGATATCACCGTAGCGGTGGTAGACACCGGGGTGCGCTTCGACCACCCCGACCTGGCCGGACGGCTGTGGCTGCCAGGGGAGGGTGCCTACGACTTTGTGGGCGATGCGGCCCCCCCTGCCAACCCCGCCGACCCCTACGACCCCTGCGGCGACCCCGTGCCCGGCAGCGCGGGCGACAACGACCCTACCGACCCCTGCGACTTGTTCTCCCGTACCGGCGGCAGCCACGGAACCCATGTAACCGGCATTATGGTGGCAAACGCCGGCACCTTTGCCCCGGTCTGCCCGACCTGCACCGATTCGGGGATTGTGGGCCTGGCCTACAACGCCCCCGTCAAGGTACTACCCCTGCGGGTGCTGGACTCGCAGGGCAACGGCACCTTTGAGGATGTGGCCCTGGCGGTACGCTACGCCGCCGGTATCCCGGTGGAAAAAAATGGCCAGTTGTTGCTGAACCCCCAGCCGGCCCAGGTCATCAACCTTTCACTGGGCTCGACGCAATTCTCGAACGTCATGTGTGAGGCAGTCGCCGATGCCGCCGCACGGGGTGTGCTGGTGGTGGCTGCTGCGGGCAATTTTCAAAACCGCAGCCCCGGCGTGATGGTCTATCCGGCTGCCTGTCCGGGGGCCATCTCGGTGGCGGCCACCGACCAGAACAATCAGGTGGCCTTTTATAGCCAGCAAAACAGCGAGGTAGACATCGCTGCGCCGGGGGGTAACACTTCCCAACCGGGGGGCGGCATCCTCTCGACGACCTGGAACTTTACCACCAACCAACCCAACTACACTTTTTACATGGGCACTTCCCAGGCCACGCCCCAGGTGGCGGCTGCCTTGGCCATGCTCTTGGCCAGCGGCAAGGCCTCCAGTGGCTCGCAGGCCTGGAACCTGATTCGCACCAGCCTCACCGATCTAGGGGCACCCGGGCGGGACGATGCCTTCGGGTATGGGCTGTTGAACCTGCCGGGGGCCTTTGGCTGGGCGTTGCCCAGGGGCGGGTTTCTGATGAGCTTTAGCGGCCCCAGCCCCCGGCGTGTGCCCGTGGTGAACGGTCTGTTCGAAACATTCCTGGTTCCCGGGCGCTACGTCGTGGTGGCCTGTCGCGACGACTCGGGCAACAACCTGTGCGACAACGGCGAGCCCAAACTGGAGCGCACGGTACAGGTAAATGGTCGAGGAACCCTGGATCTGGGCACGATGCGGGTGGGGCCATGAAGGCTGATTGAGGTCGGTTTACAATCCTAGGTCGGTTATGCGCTTCCCGTCTATCCCCCCGGATAGCGGGTCAGCCATAGCTTGGGATTTGCGCTTTGTGAATGTCAGACTTTTACTCTCCGCCGAAGTATTCCGGCAACTGGTCGCGGGTTATTAGCACGTCCCTGGGCTTGCTGCCCTGGTGGGGCCCCACGATGCCCATGGCTTCCAGGGCGTCTACTAGCTTGCCTGCCCTGGCGTGGCCCACCGAGAGGCGGCGCTGCAACCTCGAGACCGAGGCATAGCCCTCCTCGATTACGATTTCGGCGGCCTTTTTGAGCAAAGGGTCGCCAAAGTCTATATCGCCGGCATCCCCAGAGCCTGCGCTGCCCAGGTGCAGCGGGCCTTCGAAGTCCGAGCTGTACTGCTCGGCGAAAGAATCCTCGAAGCTCTGCTCGCGCAGGAAGCTGGCAATGCGGTGTACTTCGGTCTCGGAGAGGAAGGGCCCTTGCAGTCGCACCGGCTTGGGCAGGCCCGGCTGGTGGTAGAGCATGTCGCCCTGGCCCACCAGGCGCTCGGCCCCATAGGTGTCGAGGATGGTGCGGGAGTCGAAGCCCGAGGAGACCGCGAAGGCCATGCGGGCCGGCACGTTGACCTTGATCAGGCTGGTCAGGATGTCTACGGAGGGGCGCTGGGTGGCCAGAATCAGGTGCATCCCGGTGGCCCGGGCCATCTGGGCCAGGCGCAAGATGGCCTGCTCCACTTCCTTGGGTGCGGTGATCATCAGGTCGGCCAGCTCGTCAATCACGATGACCAGGTAGGGGAGGGTGGCATCGCCCGCGGCGCGCATCTTCTGGTTGAACTGTTCCAGGTTTCTCGCCCCCACCTGGCTCATCATCTTGTAGCGGCGCTCCATGTGGGCTACCGCGCCCAGCAAAACCCCTGCCGCATCGGCGGGGTTGGTGACCACCGGCCGCACCAGATGGGGAATCCCCTCGTAGGGGGTCAGCTCGACCATCTTGGGGTCAATCATTAAAAAACGCAGTTCGGTGGGCAGGTATTTGAACAGCAGGCTGGTGATGAGGGTGTTGACTGCCACCGACTTGCCCGAGCCGGTCGAACCGGCAATCAGCAGGTGGGGCATCCTGGCAAGGTCCTTGACCCAGACCTCGCCATCAATGCTTTTGCCCAGCACCATCGGTAAAGTGTCCTTGGAGCGGGTGAAAGCCGCACTCTGAATGGCCTCGCTGTAGCGCACCAGCTCGCGCTCGGCATTGGGCACTTCCAGGCCAATCACACTTTTGCCGGGGATGGGCGCCTCGATGCGCACCGAGCCCGCTGCCAGGGCCAGGGCCAGGTCGTTGTGCAGGTTCTGGACCCGACTAATTTTTTCGCCAGGGGCTGGCTCGAGTTCGAATCGCGTGACGGTGGGCCCCCGCGACCAGCTCACGACTCTGGCCTCTACGCCGTGGTGTTGAAGGGTGCTGTTGATTACTTCTACCTGCCGCTGGGTGATGATTTCCAGGGCCTTGGGGTCGTAACGCGGTGCTTCTGGCTTGTCCAGCAAATCGAAGCTGGGAAGCCGCAAAGCGGTGGAGGGGCGTGCGGTCTGGTTCTGAGGGCGTGCAGGGTTTGCGGCAGCCTTGCCGGCCCTGGGTGTCTCGGGAGCCGGCGGGGTCTTGCTTGCCTCCACCTTGTCGGGTTCTGGAAAGATGAAATCAAAGTCAAACATGGGATCGGTGGGCGGCTTGGCCGTTGCTACCTCGAAGGCTGGCGGTTCCACACCCAGCCCCTTTTCGAGCAAGGCCCGCAGCCCGGCGGGATGGGCCTCTGCCGGGGCAGCTTCCACCCACTCGGCCCACCGCAACCACCCGTTGACCCGCTCTTCTAGCCCCAAGGTCAGTTCTTCGGCTTCACGCCAGCTAGCCAGGCGCTGCTGGTGTTCGTCCAGTGCATGCAGCAAAGCTCGTGCAGAAGCCGTATTGCCTAGGCTTTTGGCTGCAGTCTCGGCCTGGCGTACTAGGGACTGGGTTTTGGCCAGCAAGGTGCCAATTTCCAGTACCAGGGCTGTGCGCCGCTCTTCCAGAGCCTGGGCCAGCCCTTCGCCTTTGAGGGGTTCGGCCAGCGCTGCCGCGAGACGCTCGAGGCGTACCGGAAGTGGCCGGGACTCCGACTCGAGCTTGCCCGCCAGCTCTCTGGCCCGCTCGAGCCTAAAATCGCCCAGAAGTTTTACAAATCCCACGATGGCTTCTGGGTCTTGTGGATATCGTTTGAAGGCCTTTAGCTCCTCTTGCAGGCTCAGCAAAGCCTTGTGCTCGGGGTAACGTTCGGCCAGTGCCTCGGCTTCACCCAGTAGTTTGGAGGCTGTCTGCGAAAGGCGAAAGGCCCTAAGGAGGCGTTGCAGAGCCAGCACTACCCGCCGGATGCCTTTGCCCAGCAGATAGCCGGGTGTTTGGCGCAGGGCCAGGTCAGCCACAAAACTAAGAACAAGAAGTGGGATTAGAAGCCCGAAGTTGCCCAGGTGACCTACCAGCGCACCGTGCAGCGCATTTCCAATCCGGCCCCCCAGAGGTGCCGAGGAGTGGGTGACCAGCGGCAGGCTGGCCAGGCCCCCAGCTGCCACCAGGGCAGTGGTCCGTACAAACGGACCCAAAGGACGATCCAGCAAAAGCCAGACACCAAGAAGCGCCAGCGCGGGTGGGATTAGCCAGGCCACATATCCCAGGTTCCCCCAGAAAAAGTCCTGTGCAACGCTACCAATCTGGCCGGCCAGATTCGAGCCAAAGTAGATGGCGGCTGCAAGCAGCGCCGACAACCCCATGACCAGCAGCGAAACCGCCTCGAGGTCGCGCTTGCGTTCCGTTGATGACAGTTTGCTTGCTTTGTTTCCTTTGGATTTGCCCTTTGCCATCGCTTACGATTGTAACATACTGGTCCATAAGCATGAGCCGGACAGTATGTCGGCCTATTGTGAAGTCTTTCGCTTTGAGGATTTGCCAAGCGGCACTGCGCCTGCCGCCGCCCCACACAACCAAAAAAGGTGGGCACGAAGCCCACCTTGAAGAGCTTGGGGATTTGTTTATTTGGGTAGGGCCTTGATGACTGCTTCGGTGATCTCGAGCTCATCGGCAGCATACACCACGAGCCCGCTGGTGGCGGCCACTTTTTTATCCAGGATGACTGCAAAACCCTGTTGCTGGGCCAAACGCGCAATAACTTGGTCGATTTCTTCGGTGATGGGTTTGAGTGCGGCGTTGCTGCGTTCGGTCCATTTGCGCCCCGCTTCTTGCAGGCTCTGGGCCAGTACCCGGTAGTCTTGCTGCTCCTTGGCGGTAGCATTTCCCGCCCGCAGCTTGGCCTCCAAGGGCTGAATTTGGTCGCGCAGGGGCTTGAGTTCGCGCTCGGCCTGGGTGCGGATATCCTGTACCTTCTTGAAGTCTTTGTGCGCTTGGACTACTTTTTCGGCGTCTACATAACCGATTCGGGTAGGGGTTGGGCGGTTTTGGGCAATTAGCGTGCCACCCAAAAGTAAACCAAGAAGCACCAAGAAAAACAAACTATTCCTGTTCATTTCTACACTCCATTATTACCTTGGCAACTCGCTAACGATGGCCTGGGTGATATCGAGTTCGTCTGCAGCATAGACCACCAGGCCGCTGTTGGCAGCAACTTCCTGATCCAAAATAATAGCGAAGCCCTGCTCGAGGGCAACTTTCTTCACCAACCGGTCGATCTCCTCGGTAATTGGTTTCAGCACGGCGCTTTGCTGGTCGGACCACTTTTTGCTGGTCTCCTCTAGGCTCTTGGCCAGTGTGCGGTAGGTTTGCTGTTCCTGAGCGGTGGCATTTCCCGTGCGGACTTTGGCCTCCAGGGGTTGCATCTGCTCGCGCAGCGGTTTGAGCTCGGCCTCACCCTTGACTTGGAGTTCGCGTACCCTGGCGAACTGGGGATGGGCCTCAACCACCGCACGGGCGTTCAGGTAGCCAACCTTACCGGCGCCGGGCGGGTTTTGCGCCAAAAGCAGGCTGCTTAGAAGCAGCCCAGCCAGCACCGGCGCAAATAAAGAAAAGGGCTGCATACGGCCCACACTGTAAGGGCAGCCCCTTAGCGAAGGGTGAGAGCCAGACCACTGGCAGTTTAGGCCAGCCTGGGCTAAGGTATCGCCTGTGAGGTCTGCGACCTCAAAGCCAGAGGTGTCTTTCATGAAACGTGTACCTGCCTTGATCGTGATTCTTCTGCTGGTAATGGCTTCATCCGGTTTTGCTCAACGGGCCTTCCAGTTTCGTGTGTCGGTACCCACGCCCACCCTGGGATTTGGCCTTGAGGCCAGTCTTCAACGCGATCTGGTGGCCCTGATCTACGGCGATGTGGTATTTGTCGGTCCGCGATTCCAGATCGGTGGCGAGGTGCTCTTCAAACCCGATCTGGGCCAGTTTGACCGCGACCTTCGGGGTATCAGGCCCTACTTTGGCGGCGGTTTGGGTTTGGGGTTGCCCAACACCAACTTTGCGCTGACGCTCGAGGCGGGCATAGAGTTTGCTCTAGACCGCGATACGGGTCTGTTTATCGGTGGACAGAGTATATTCCCCTTCAACAGCTCCCCCTCGGCCCGGGTGTTGTTTGGGGCCAGCCTTCGCTAAGTGCCTCATTACACCAAATCCACAGGAGGTCCAGGGCCGGGTTTCCTACCGCTCGAGCCGACAGTTTTCGAGGGCTGAACCGAAGCGGCGAGCTGCGCAAGTGTGCTGCCCAATTGCTGCAGTGACTAGCCAAGCCGAAGCTCGGGCAGGCCCTGCACGAGGTGTTCGTCATGGGTTGCCACGATTACGGCAGTACGCAGGTCCTGTGCCAGGGCCAGCATAAGAGCCATTACCCGCTCAGCGTTACGCCGGTCTAGGCTGCCGGTGGGCTCGTCGGCCAGGAGGAGTTGGGGGCGGTTGTAGAGGGCTCGGGCTACCGCAGTCCGCTGCCTTTCGCCGCCAGATAGGGCTTTGGGCAGCAGATGCGCCTTGTTCTCGAGCCCTACGCGGCCCAGTAACTCCATGCCCCAGAGGGTATCGACCTGGTTGGCCAGGTAGCCGGGGATCAGAACATTCTCCAGTGCGGTCAACTCGGCCTGAAGGTAGTGGTGCTGAAAAACCAGCCCAGCAAAACGTAGCCGCTTTCGGGCTAGTGCTTCCTCCTCGAGGTCTGCAATGCTCTGGCCTTGCCAACGTACGTCCCCAGTCTGAACGGCGAGCAAGCCTGCCAAAAGATGTATCAATGTGGTTTTGCCGCTGCCCGAGGGTCCTAAAACAACCCGAACCTCGCCGGGGCCTACGCTGAAATCCAAGCCCTTAAAAAGCTCGACCTCGCCGTAGTTGTAGCCCAGATCCAAAACTTCCAACACCGCGCCGTTACTTGCTATTGGCAAACCGTTACGCACCCTTGTAAAGTGTACTTGATGTTGGCAGACACCCAGGTGCTTGCAAAAACCCCTCTCTTTCAAGGGGTGCCGCCCCAAGCCCTCGAGGTAGCCCGGGAAGCCTTCGTGACCCGTAGCTATCCAGCGGGCAAACAAATTTTCGAGGCTGGAGATATGGGGGCTGCCCTTTACATTGTGCAGAGCGGTCAGGTTCGCATTTATCGAACATACCTGGATGGTCGCGAGCGCATGTTTGCCTACCTTGGGCCGGGCGAGGTGTTTGGCGAGATGAGCCTGCTGGATGATCAGCCCCGCAGTGCCTCCGCCGAAACCACCGTGGATTCGGTACTGTTGGTGCTGTACCAGGACGCCTACTGGAGCCTGGTGCGCAAATGGCCCGAGATCCTGCACAACCTGGCCACCATCCTGGCCCGCCGCCTGCGCGAAGCCGACCTCGAGCTTGAAGTACTTTCCTTCGAAGAGGCCCGTGGTCGGGTTGCCTACGCCCTGACCAAGCTGCGCAAGCAACGCTACGGGGACGGGGTCAAGATGAAGCTAACCCACCAGGAACTTGCGCAGCTCTCCGGAACCAGCCGCGAGACGGTGACCCGGGTTCTGCATGCCCTGCGCGAGGAGGAGCTGGTCAAGGTAGGCTCGGGTTTTGTTGAAATACTTGATCCGGCGGGCCTTGAAGAGGTGTTGTTCGGGTTACGGTAGTTCAAACTTGCTTTTTTATGGGCATGTATTGGGCGGGTAGGTGTTCATATGCCGATTTGGGCACAAGTAGGTTTTT
>DAIUDO010000016.1:16636-23200 GCA_036845585.1 Meiothermus sp.
TCGCCCATGACTCAGGTCTCCTTCCCAGCGAATCTAACCCCCAGCTCCTGCGGTGCGGCGCCGTGGCAAAAGAACACTACTGGACCGAACCTAGATATTAGGGGGATGAACAAGAATCTCAAGGCATACCGCGCGAGCAGGGATGGTGTTGTGGTATATCCTGGCCGACCCGCAGTTGACACGACGGCTTGGACTGCGCAGACAGCCTGGTGTTACAGATCGTGCTTGGCGATGAAGCGCCGCACGGCGAAACCTGCTTCGCTAGGCCCTGCTGTCCGGTGTGTCCCGACCTGGAGGCTGAGCGATGCGACTGCGGGTTGATCTGGTCCCTCAAGACAACCTGAGCTACCACGATGTGGTGCTTGTGGTGGACGTGATCAGGGCGACCACTACGGCAACTGCTTTTTTAGAGGCGGGAGCCGACAGTCTGTATCTGACCACAAGCCTCGAGCAGGCCCGGGCATTCCGAGATACCGACGTGGTGCTGGCCGGAGAGGAGGGCGGGCTCAAGCCTGCCGGCTTCGACTACGGCAACTCGCCACGTGAGGCTAAGGAAGCGCCGCTGGGGGGGAAAATAGTGGTGATGAGCACCACCAACGGTACCCGCACCGCTCACCTGGCGGCCCGGAGCGGTAAGCATGTGCTGTTGGCCTCGCTGTACAACGCCCACGCGGCGGCCCGCCTGGCCCACCAGCTCGCAACCGAGGAGGTCGCAATTCTCTGTGCGGGTAAAGAAGGCCGCATCGGCCTGGATGATGTCTATACGGCCGGTGTGCTGGCCGAGTTTTTGCAGATTATGGGCTCGTACGAACTCGAGGATGGTGCTCTCACCGCCCTCACAACCCGGCGGGCCTACCCCGACCCGCTCGAGCCCTTGCATCTTTCGGGTGCTGCGCAGGCTTTACGGCAGGTCGGGTTGGAAGCGGATGTACCCTTCTGTGCCCAGATAGCTGCTTCTTCTGCTGTGGGGGTGCTCGAGGGGCGGGTGGGCGAGGCCCTCATCTTCAAGCGGGCTCAACGCCCCGCGAATGGCAACCAGAGTGCCATGCCAGGGGCCGGTGGTTAGCGCACTGGTACCGGATTCAGAAAGCTCATCATTCCAGCCAGATGCGTTCAGAGGCTTGGTTGTGACGAGTGTGGCACACCTAAACTCCCGAGCCCACCCTACCCCTCCCCCCGGTCGGCGAAACCCGTGTTACTCTGTCGGACGGACAAGAAAACGACTCCCTTCCAAAGGGTGGTATCGTGTTTCAATCATGCTATAAATCGGTACCGCGTACCTGTAATGCGACGAATCGGTATCGCGTTCCCGTGATGTAATAAACCGGTGTCACCCTCCTCTGCGCGGGTAACTTTGATCGGTCCGTCTGCGCCGTGCCATGATGCGGCGTGGGTGAGGCGAGGCCACCCTGCGGTGGCGAACCGACCGAATCTGGTACAACTCGCTTTTACGACAGTGTCTGGAAGGGGCTGGTGTTCGGAATACCTGAAGCCAGAGGACCAGTGCTGCTCCCGAGGTGCGCGGGCGAGTGCGCTAAGGTTCGAGAATGTCCACTACGCCCAGCCCCAGCTTGCTGCTCAGTTCAAGCAGGAAAAGCGACTGTCTCATCGGGACAATATCACCCGGATTAATGGTCGCAAAGGCGGAAACAAGACGTAGGTGGCCCGGTACATGTTCGACCCTGGCACCCTCGGGTAGCGGTGAAATTCGCAAGCGGTTCAGGGTCAGATCGCCTGTGGCTTCGCCGAGGTCGGTTGCTGCGGTTATGAGTGCCGTTTTGCTGCGCTGCTCCGGTCTTCCGCCTAGGTAACGCAGAGCCATCAACGGCACTGGAATACCGTCCAGTGGTTCAAAAAAAACCTCACCTATGGGGGTTGCCTGTGCGCTTTCTAGAAGGATAGCCTGTTCGAAGGGGATAAGGCAGCCCGGTTGGAGGTTTACCCCTCCTGTACTACCTCGAAGGCCCGCGGGCAGTTCCAAAAGCCGCAAGCCTCCCCTGGAGAGGGACAAGTAAAAGCCCTGTAAAGGTGGAAAATTTAGCTTTCTACCCAAGTCAATGGCCTCCAAGCCCCCTAGGTCAAAGCAAACCATGAGACTGTTGGTGGGGGTAAAGCGGGCCTTGCCCCAACGAAGAAGGGTGGCTTGTTTTGGGTTAGAAACCACAAAGCTTCCAATCAAACCCTCCTTTCCCATCAGGTGAACTGGTTCGTGAAAACGCAATTCACTACCGACATATAGCAAACCTTGCGACAGCAGCGTTGCGCCTTCTGGCAACTTCTCGATCCGAGCTCCGCTCGAAGTGCCCACCAGGAGCAGGCCCTGCAGCAACGGGTTGTCCCACAGCAATCCCAAGTCAACGAGCTGGCCCTCTTTGAGCTCTAGCTGCCGGGGGCCCTCCGCTGAAGGGATACGTAGGTAGGCATACGGCGCGGAAAACTCAGCTACCGTGGTGGGAGTTCGTCCCAGGATGCGCCGGGGCTTTTTTCGGCTACGCCACACCCATGCACCGATCAGGGTCATGGGTAGCAGCAACACCAGCAGCCACCAGAGCCGAAAAGTTCCGGTGTTTGTCGGCGGTGCGGGTGGTCTGGGTAGCGCGAGCCTGGCTCCAGATGGGACCCTTATCGACCACTCGAGTTGCCATTGTCCAGGATTGTTTTCGGTACCCCGATGGAGCAAGTCAATAGTCAAGGTTTGACCAGGTCTAAGTCGAACAGGTCCCACAGCTCCGTTTAGGCGGGCCAGCAGCCCCTGCGGGAGGTTACTGAGGCCAATGGTTATAGGCTCGGTTGCCCATTGATTGCCTTCTAAACGGTAGCTGAAGGTGGTTTTACGAGCCTCGGGCAGGAATTCTTCACTGCGCCTCAACAGCACCAGACTGTACGCTGCACCCGGATTGAACGCCAGTTCAACCGGGACGACCGCAGGCGTGACCACGGTGCCAGGGGGGCCTGTCAGCACCAGATACCCTGCGTAGTTCCCATCGGGTAGCGATGTTGTTTGGCTTAGACGAAAGCGAAGTTGTCCTTGCTCCAACAGCAGGATCGATGGCTCGATGTCCATCTGGCCGCCAGCCTGCTTTAGGGTTTCGCTTTGGAAGTTGACCGTGAGGGGGGTGCTCGGTCCTTGGAATTGAACCTTCCACTGAACACTGCGAGCGCCGGGCTCGAGCTTGAAGTTGCCCAGGTCGATCCGGTCGGGTGAAACCGCCGCGTGGGCAAGGTCGGGCACAACTCCAGGCGCAGTCGCAATGGTACAGGCCAGGGAAATTTTGGAAAAAGCCGTTTGGATGTCTGCGGGTACGGTCTGATCCAAACCCACATAGTAGAGGAAGTCGTTTGGGCCTCGTTTGCTCTCGTAGACCTGTAGAATGCGGCTCAGGTTGGGTGGCTGAGGATCGTTGTCTATGCCGCTGCTCAGGATATAGACCACATTGCCCACTGCCGGGTTGGCAGGGAGTTCGCTGAGGATGTCTTGCAGGCTGCGGTATAGCCAGGTGTTAGCTTCGCTGACCTCGAGGCCGCTGATATAGCTTTCTATGCCCAGACGGTCTTCAGGTAAGCGAAATCGAGCTGTCGGAAGAGCTCCTCGATTGAAGGGAGTAACCCACACCTCGGCGCGGCCCCGGATGCTTCGAATAAATTCCAGAAGCTTTTCTTGCAGCTGTGGAAAAAGGATGGCTCTGCTGTCATCCCGGCTAACCATCGAGGTCGAGGTGTCCAACAAAAAACTGTACCGAAAATAACTAGGCGGGTGTGGTTCAAAAGCCGGTTTATTTGGCATGCAAATTTGCGCCTGGGCGAAGATCGGCACCAGCGTCCATGCAGCCAGTAAACGGCGCCAGTTCATGATTAAGCACTATACGCTGGACAGTCAGGTTCAAACACTCCTCAGGACGGGTGGCTCGTCTTGTAAAGAGCCTGTTACCTCAGGGCCGCATCCGCGTGTACATTCGCGGGAAGGGGATAGCCTCGCGGATGTGTTCGATGCCACAAATCCAACGCACGGTGCGCTCGAGTCCGATGCCAAAGCCCGAATGGGGTACCGTTCCAAACAGGCGCAGATCCATGTACCAGTCGAACACTTCCTCGGGCAGGCCATGCTCACGTATCTTTTGTAGCAACAGCTCGGGCTCGTGGATGCGCTGTGAACCTCCAATAATCTCTCCCACACCTTCGGGAGCCAGCATGTCGGCATTCAAGACCAGACGCGGGTCTTCGGGGTCGGGCTGCATGTAGAAGGCCTTGACAGCAGCGGGGTACTTTTCAACAAAAATTGGGCGGTCAAACTGTGCGGTAAGGGCGGCCTCATGGGGTGCCCCAAAATCGTCACCCCACTCCATGGGAGTCAGTTCGAGCTTGGGCTTATCCTGGGCGATCTGGTTGACCATCTCAACCGCCTGGGTGTAATGAATTCGCGGGTACTGGCCCTGTGCCGTGGTTTGTAAAACCGTGGTGTCGCGCTCGAGCATGTCCAGCTCTAATTTCTTCTCTTCCAGACAGCGCCCTGCCAGGTAGGCCACGAGCTCTTCCTGTAGCTGCATGTTCTCTTCGTGGGTCATGAAGGCCACTTCAGGCTCTGCCATCCAGAACTCCAGCAGGTGCCTGCGGGTTTTGGAGCGCTCGGCCCGAAAGGTAGGACCAAAGGTGTACACCTTACCAAAGGCCATCGCTCCAGCCTCGGCGTAAAGCTGGCCCGACTGCGAAAGGTAGGCTTTTTCGCCATCGAAAAGGTCGACCTCGAACAGGTCGGTTGTGCCCTCGACGGCATTGGGGGTCAGAATGGGTGCATCGAGCCGCACGAAACCGCGCTGGTGAAAAAAATCATGGATGGCCCGCTCGAGCTCGTCGCGCACCCGTAAAACAGCCCAGGCCCGGCGGTGACGCAAGTACAGGTGGCGGTGATCCATGAGGAAATCCACCCCGTGCTCCTTGGGGGTAATGGGGTATTCCCTGCTGGGAAGGGCTACGACCCTAAGCCCACGGACCGATATCTCATAACCGCCAGGTGCGCGGCTATCGGCGCGAACTACCCCACGCACCTCGAGGGCGGTTTCCTGAGGTAAGTGGTCGGCCTGTGCAAACTGCTCGTCGGGAAGCTCACCCTTGAAGGCTGTGGCCTGGATGAAGCCGGTGCCATCTCGCAACTGCAAGAAGTGAATCTTACCCTTGGAGCGGCGCAGGGTAAGCCAGCCCCGCAGCAGAACTTCCTGTCCCTCGTGTTTCTCGATGTCTTCAATAAAAATCCTTTGCACCAGGCGATTGTACCCAGGTCAGGACAACCCGAAAAGGCCGCCGAATCAGGTTTGAACTGCTGCGTTTGTTTCGATGTATTACATTCGGTGGGTTCGGCACCTTTAGGAAGCGGGCGAACCCGACCGAAGTCATCCGCTGTAGTGCAGGGCGATACCGTTTGATTGTATTGGATTGCATCAACCGAACATGAATCGCCCCCTGGAGGGAGACGCTTGTTTTGCTGAGCTTGGGAATGAGCGGGTTGTAATCTGCGATTCTAGATGTGCTGCGAGCGGCGCAACCGAGCCTCCGAAGGGTCATTGGGTTTGGAAGGTTGCCTATTTGGATCCAAAATAACCGTGTGTTGTTCCCACGCTTGCGCAGCAACCTGGGTGTGTGACGGATGGCAAGCGCGGTAAAATAGCGAGGTTGTGGCTCACCTGTGAGCTGTTGGACGATGCCTAGTTCAAAACAAGCAAGGAGGGTGCTCAGCAGCACCCCTGGACTGGCCTTGGGGTCATGGGGAGGTGTTAGGTGCGCGGTCTGGTGTTGTCCGGAGGAGGAGCTAGGGGTCTCGCCCACATTGGCGTACTAGAGATGCTCGAGGCCCAGGGCTTCGAGGCCGAGGTAGTGGCTGGAACCAGCATGGGTGGGGTGGTCGGAGCCTTGTATGCATCGGGGAAGAGGCCGTCCGAGATCCTCGAGATTTCCCGTTCCACCCCCTGGTTACGGCTGCTAGACCTTGTGCCTCGTCCTGGGCTGATCTCCCAACGGGGACTGCGAGATTTTCTGGCCAAGCACCTGCCGGCACGCTTTGAACAACTCGCTCGGAAGCTGGTTGTGACCGCGGTTGACCTCGAGGCGGGCAAGCTGGCCTATTTCTCCGAAGGAGACCTACCCGGGGCCGTGCTGGCCTCAGCGGCCTATCCAGGGCTGGTTGCCCCGGTGCTCTATGAGGGGCGCACGTATGTGGATGGCGGTGTGCTCGACAACCTACCGGTGGATGCTGCACGGTTCATGAGGGCCAAGTATGTGTTGGCGGTCGATGTGACCCCCGAGATGCGCCTGCCGGGCGTGCCCCGTTCGTCTATTGGCCAGGTACGCAGGGCCATAGACATCATGCAAAACCACCTGACGGCGGCCAGGCGTTCCTTGTACCCTCCTGAACTGTACATTCGCCCCGAGCTTCCGGGGGTTGGCATCGAACAGTTTGGCCGGCTGGAGGAGATTGTGGAAGCGGGCCGCAAGGCTGCCTCGCAAGCCCATTTGAAGTTCTGACCCAGGCCCACTCGTTGCGCCTCAGGCCACAAAGAACGCTTCAGGTGCGGT
>DAIUDO010000017.1:0-3420 GCA_036845585.1 Meiothermus sp.
GACGAGCGGGGGGTGGGTTTTGTGGGCCGGGTGGTCTACCACCTGCCCGCGGCCAGGCCGCAGGAGATGCAGTGGCTACAGGCCCTGGCCCGCTACGCCTTCTATGCGGGGGTGGGGGCCAAGACCAGCTTGGGCTTTGGCCGGGTGCGTTTTTTTGGCCCGTTGCAGGAGGATGGTTCCAATGAATCAGAATAAGGAGCGTTTGCGTGAGCTGTGGGAGCGTTACAAGGCTTTGCTGAGCCAGACTAGCCCCGCCAATCCTTCACCGCTGCAGAGAGAGGCCAGAGAGTTGTACGAAAAAGAGATATGGCCTCTTACCAAGGAGGGTTTCAAAGATCGTTCACCAGAAGGGTATGTAGCCTCTTTTCATACTGTGGGAACTACGCAAGAACCGGTTGTTCTATCCATAAAAGCTATCGGGGCTGAAAAGGTTTTTCTGCTTCACACCAAGGATACGGCGAGGGTTTGCGGACGAATCCAAGAAGAGCTGGGACTTGGCCTCGATCGCATAAGACTCCTCGAGGTTGGACGCAGTGATCCGGAAGACATCTACAACGCTGTACGGCATGAGGTGGATAAGCTAGACCCCACCGCTTCCATCGCCTTTGATCCCACAGGGGGCACGAAGGCTATGGTTGCAGGTCTGGCTATGTTCGCTTTCTCCTTAGCCGAGGAAGGACGTAAGGCCGATGTTTACTACGTGGACAACGAAGAGTATGACGAGCAGCTGCGCCGACCGGTAGCTGGGACGGAATTTCTAAAGCGCCTTGAGAACCCTCGAGAGGTTTTCGCCGACTGGATTTATTACCAAGGGCTAAAAGCCTATCAACAGGCTAACTTCGCTCGTGCTGAGGAGTTATTCACGAAGGCCGCTGAGAGAGAAAACAAAGCTCATAGCCTGGAAGGCACCCTGGCTTCGGCCTACAAGTGCTTGGACGCGGCAAAGTTTGAGGAATCGCATGAAAAGTTCGTAGAGTTTTTGCGGCTTCTTGAGAAACCTGCTCATCGACAAAGCCCTCTCAAGAAATATGCGGAAACTGGCGAACAGCAAAAAGAAGGTCTTGAGCGCATAATTGAGCTTGTTAATGGGTTGAAGGATAAGCAAAGGGATATAAGTTTTCTTGCAAATAGCCTATCGGTTGCGTGGGCGTTGGCAGCATTAGAGTTTATGGCACTTCGACGCCAGGAATTGGGGCGTACCGCCGAAGCTGTACTCTTGCGCTACAGGGCTTTGGAACTATTTTTCCAACACCGCCTAGCCTTAAGAAATTTCGACACAGCCAAGCCCGACTTTCAGCTCTTGAGCGATGACCTAGAGGAGCTACAGAAGAATTATCAGAACAAGAGAAGTGCTAGTGGCCTGAAAAATGAGGATGTCCTGAAATCGAAAAGCGCCGTAGATTTTGTCAGCGCCTACTTCCTTCTGCTGGCTCTCGACGATGAGGCTGCGATCTCGGCTGTTCCTAACAGATTAGTCGGCCTTACCCGTGACCGAAATCAGTCGGTTTTCGCGCATGGGTTTACTCCCCCAAAAGAAGAAACAGCCAGGGATTTGAGTGACTTACTAATCAAGCTGTTGAGAAGCGGCAACTTGCCAGAGGTCGCTTTCGAGCCCATTCCGCTGGCATGACCCTTCACCTTACCGAGCAGTCCGCCACCCTCCGCCTACGCCAGGGCCGGCTGTGCCTCGAGCTCGACGAACAACGTCTGGCCGAGGTGCCAGCCCGCAAAGTGCGGGGGGTGGTGGTCTGGGGCAACGTGCTTCTGACCACCCCGGCCCTGGCCTTTCTGCTGCGCCAGGGGGTGCCGGTACTGTATGCCAGCCTCGAGGGGCAGCTTTACGGCCAGGCCAGCACCCCTCAGGGCCTGGCCCCCGAGGTGTTGCGGGCCCAGCTACAGGCGCAAAAAGCTCCCCTGGGCCTGGCCCGGGCCTTTGTGCAGGGCAAGCTGCGCTCGGGGGTGGTGCTCCTGGAGCGACTGGCCCGGCAGGCCCCCCTTTCGGCGCAGGTAGGGGAACTACAGGCCGCCCTCGAGGCCCTGCCTCAGGCCCCCAGCCTGGAAGCCCTGCGGGGCGTGGAGGGCAGTGCTGCGCGGGCTTACTTTGCTGCCCTGCAGGCCGTGCTTTCTCCTTATGGTTTTGCCGGGCGCAACCGCCGCCCCCCCACCGATGCGGTTAATGCGGCCCTGTCTTATGGCTACATGGTGCTGCTTGGCCGTACCTTGCTGGCCTTGCAGCTTGCGGGCCTACACCCCGAGCTGGGCCTGCTCCACACCGAAGGCCGCCGGGCCCCCGCGCTGGCCTTCGATCTGATGGAGGAGTTCCGCCTGCCGGTGGTGGATGCGGTGGTGGTCGGGGCCTTTTTGAAGGGTGAACTCCGCCCCTCGGAGCACAGCGAGCCACGCAGCGGAGGCACCTATCTGAACGAGGCGGGCCGCAAGGTGCTTTTGCGCCTCCTCGAGGCCCGCTTCGCCCAGGAAGCCCAGCACCCCAAGGGCTTTCGCCAGACCTACCAGGCACTTATCGAAACCCAGGCTGCCCGCCTGAAGGCCGCCTTGCTGGGCCGCGAACCCTACAGCCCCTTCTACCTCTGGAGGTAATGCCAATTCTGCTTATCAATGACTCAAAATAGAGGTTATGTGTTCCTCGGACGTGCCTTTTGCACGGTAAGTGAGTGACGCCAAACGCGTCACTCACGCGCAGAGGTGGTATAAGATGCCTGCCGAACGCTTCTACACCATTGCCTACGACATCCCCGACGATGGCCGCCGGGTGAAGGTGGCCAACATCCTCAAAAGCTTTGGCGAGCGGGTGCAACTCTCGGTGTTCGAGTGCTGGCTAAACCCCTCCCAGCTCCAGCAGCTCAAAACCCTGGTACAAAAAAAGCTGGAACCCTCCCAGGACAGCCTCCGCATCTACCCCATCGGGGGCACAGTGGAGGTGCTGGGCACAGGCCGTCTGACCCCCGACCCCGACTACCTGATTCTCTAGCCCCGTTACCCTGTGCGTTACCCCCACTTCACAGACCGAAAACACGATAGCAAAGCCACACATTTATACAAAAACCCCATCAAAACGCTATCCCAAACGCTCTGGAAGCGCTTTGTTCAAATGCCCCATTATGTTTTGCGCAAAATGCTATACTGATGCTGCTGGGGTTTTCCGGCGGGTATCTTGAAAACCGGTTTTGCCTTTCTTGTAGCAAGCCATCGCTACAAAAAATCCAAAAGCACGACTTTGTAAACATTCATCGCAAAAAGTAGCACTTTCCGGGTAGTTATCCACAGGCAGCCTGTGGATAACTGGTGATTCTCATAAAACCCCCCTATGGCAGTGCTGTACAGCACGGCACTTAACGGGGTATACTGTCGCAAAAAAATAGCCCCGCAAGGGGATTGCAACTCTCCCCCTAACGGCGGCGG
>DAIUDO010000017.1:3520-4761 GCA_036845585.1 Meiothermus sp.
GTCGCAAAAAAATAGCCCCGCAAGGGGATTGCAACTCTCCCCCTAACGGCGGCGGCGGGTGGCCGTTAAGGCCGCGTCGCAAAAAAATAGCCCCGCAAGGGGATTGCAACAGGCGCCAATGGGGGCTGTTCCAGTCGCCCATATAGCGCAGAGTCGCAAAAAAATAGCCCCGCAAGGGGATTGCAACCGCTCGCCCCTCGTTTGGCTAGGCTTCCTCCAATTCCTCGTCGCAAAAAAATAGCCCCGCAAGGGGATTGCAACGCACCACCCAAGATGACGCTGCCCTCGGCCTGCCATTTGGCAGTCGCAAAAAAATAGCCCCGCAAGGGGATTGCAACTCACCGCTACTGGCAGGCTTAAGGGCAAACACCTCGAGTCGCAAAAAAATAGCCCCGCAAGGGGATTGCAACCCCAAGATAGACGGGTTTTTCCAAGCCGCCTGGGCTGCTGGTCGCAAAAAAATAGCCCCGCAAGGGGATTGCAACCTGATCCGCTCGCAGGAGCGGGGTGGCCGGGTGCGCGTCGCAAAAAAATAGCCCCGCAAGGGGATTGCAACCGTACCTGTCCACCAGCATCCCTTTGGCGGCCTTCAGTCGCAAAAAAATAGCCCCGCAAGGGGATTGCAACTAGGTGGGAATATATTCCGTCATGCTGCCGCTGGCGTCGAAGTCGCAAAAAAATAGCCCCGCAAGGGGATTGCAACCCAGGCCACGTTACCGTTGCCGCTAAATCCGCTGTTGTGTCGCAAAAAAATAGCCCCGCAAGGGGATTGCAACCATTAACAGAGGAGGTTGGTGTGTTGACCGACAAGTACAACATTTACACGGGCAAATACGAGCGGGTGCCGGAGGACTGGGTTCTTAGATATGACGCTTTCGAGGGCGTTTACGAGTTTGCGCCGCCCAATGAGCGGGAGGCGCAGCCTACGTACAATCCGATGGAGGGGGAGTACAGATTGTTGTCGGATGGCAAGGCCATCTACAACCCGATGAAGGGGCGCTATGAGGTAGGCCGGGAGGGTTGGGCCCCTAGTTTCAATGCCCTGGCGGGGGAGTATACGGTGGCCCCCACCGAAGAGCCGGACAAACCCAAAAAGAACGAGCCTGAAGACCCCACTGCATGGTAAACCTGGAGCCTGGTTTGTTCTGGGTGCTGGGGTTCTGCCGGCGGGCTGGGGTCTGGTATATCTGTGTGTATGGATCCTCGAGCCGATAAGGTGCTGATCATCACGGTGGGGCAGA
>DAIUDO010000017.1:4861-23041 GCA_036845585.1 Meiothermus sp.
TCTGTGTGTATGGATCCTCGAGCCGATAAGGTGCTGATCATCACGGTGGGGCAGACCATCGAACCCCTCGAGTTCGCGCTGGCCGAACACACCCCGCAGGGGGTGGTGTTTGTGGCCAGCCAGGGTAGCCAGGCGGTGTCGGGTAAGCTGATCGAGCGCTACGGCAGCGGTTTGCGCTACCACACCCTGCTGCTCGACAACCCCGAAGACCTGGGCGAGGTGTTTCGCAAGGGGCGCGAAGCACTGCAAAAGGCCCTCGAGTGGGAGGCGCGGGTGGTGGTGGCCGACATCACCGGCGGCACCAAAACCATGTCGGCGGGGCTGGTGCTGGCCCTGACCGGGCAGGGCGTCACCTTCAGCTACGTGGGGGGCACCCAGCGCGACGCGCAGGGCCGTGTGGAGAGCGGGGCCGAGCGGCTGCGCCAACTGGAAGACCCCACCTACCGCTTTGGCCTGCGCGAGTGGGAGGGGTTTAGGCGGGCCTGGAACCAGGCCGACTTCCCAGCAGCCCAGGAGTTTCTGGCCGAACTCTTGGCCCGGCCCCTCACCCCTTCGGAGAAGCGTTTTTACGGGCACTTGCAGGGCGTTACCGAGGGGATGCTGGCCTGGGACCTGTTCCGCCACAAGGAGGCCTGGCGCAAGCTGAACGAGCACCTCGAACCTGCCCTAGCCATCGCCGAGGCCTGGGGACACGGGGCCAAGGTGCGGGTTTTGCAGGGCTTGCAGGAGGCCCAGGCCCGGCTGCGGCAGATTCTGGACAAAGAAGGGAAACCCACCGGTGCCTTGCTGGCCGACCTGCTGGCCAATGCCGAGCGGCGGGCGGCGCGGGGGCGCTACGACGACGCCCTGGCCCGGCTGTACCGGGCCATCGAGCTGGCGGTGGAGGCCGACCTGTACGAGCAGGTGGGCCTTCTGGTGGAGGAACCTCAGACCTACCCCCAGGCCGCGCAGGCTTTCTATAGGCGCTTCCAGCAGGCGGGGGGGCTGCGCGAGTGGATCGAAGTGGCCGCGGCCCTGGACGGTCAACTGGGCCGTACCGGGACCCTGGCCCAGCGCCTCTACGCCGACTATATCGGCAATGGCCCCCTGGGCGACCTGGTCCGCAAGCGCAACGAGAGCATCCTGGCCCACGGCACCCGGCCGGTAGCCCCGGAAGACTACCAGGCCCTGCGCGACTACCTACAGCAAAATGGGCTGCAACCGGCCCCGCCCTGGCTGCAGTGGTAGGGCTTGCCAAGCCGGATTGAGGGGTGTAGCTTGAAGCCAGGGCCCGCTAGGGCTCGTACAACCTGGCGATAATCTTGGTGCCTGGGTGTGTAGCCCTGGCTTAAAGTGGGGAAATCCGGTGCAAGTCCGGTACTGTCGCGCAACGGTGACGGTGCACTGGGGCTCAGGCCATCTGCATTGCAGCGGCCAGCCACCGCCCGAAGTCCGAATACCTGCCAAGAGGCCTTCTCACTCCGATGCGGAAGGCACCTCTCGCAAGAAGGGGGAGTTTCGGGGAACCTATTCGTGTAGCGTCCTCACTCCCGAGGGCGTTTTTTTGTGCATGTGCTGCCCTGTTTTGAAAAAGCGTCCCTCAAGCGAAGCCGGGTTGGGAAAGGACGCTGGATGAAAAGACTGGTTCTGCTCTGGTTTCTGGCCCTAGGCTACCTGGCCTCGGCCCTTGGCCTGGCCCAGGCCTTCCCGCGCACCCTGACCGACGACCTGGGCCGCAGCGTCGCGATCAAGGCCGCACCCCAGCGCATCGTGGCCATGCTGCCCTCGGTCACCGAGACCCTTTGCGCCATGAACGCCTGTGCTCGGCTGGTGGGGGTGGACGACTACTCCGACTATCCCGAGCAGGTGCAGCGGCTGCCCAAAGTGGGGGGGCTGTACAACCCCAATCCCGAGGCCATCCTGGCCATCAGACCTGACCTGGTGGTGGTCTCGGTGTATGGCCGGCTGCACGAGACCCTCGAGCGGGCCGGGGTGACCACCCTGGCGGTCAAGCCCGAGACCTACGAGGACATCTTCCGCACCACAAGGCTTCTGGGCCGTGCCCTGGGGATAGAGGCCCAGGCCGAGCGGCTGGTGGCCCGCATCCAGCAGGAGGTCTACGCGCTGGAGAGCAAGGCCGCCCGGGTGCCCCAGCGCCCCACGGTCTACTACGAGATCGACCCCACGCCCTATACGGTGGGGCCGGACTCCTTTATTGGCGTACTGATCAGCAAAGCCCGTGGCCAGAACATCGTCCCCAAGGAGTTGGGGCTCTTTCCCCAGATTAGCCCCGAGCTGGTGGTGCAGAAGAACCCTGCGGTCATCGTGGTCACCCATCCCGCTGCAGCCGACCTGGCCAGGCGGCCTGGCTGGGCCAACCTGGCGGCCATCCGCAACAAGCGCATCTGCGCTTATACCGGTCAGCAGGACAACCTGCTCTCGCGTCCGGGGCCTCGGGTAGCCCAGGGCTTGCAACTGCTCCTCGAGTGCTTCCATGGCCTTAAGTAAACTCTGGCTCTACGCCCGAAGCCCCCGCTGGGCCTGGGGTCGGCGGCTGGTGGTGTTTGCTGGCCTGGTGGGCTTGCTGCTGTTGGCGCTGGTGGTGGGCATTGCGATTGGGGCGGTGCCCATTCCGGCCGACGCTGTGGTGCGGGCCTTGCTGGGCCTCGAGGTCAACCCCATCGTGACCGAGCTGCGCCTGCCACGGGTGCTGGGGGCTATGCTGGTGGGGGCCGCTTTGGGGGTGTCCGGTGCGGCCTTTCAGGGCTTGTTTCGCAACCCCCTGGCCGACCCCTACCTGATGGGTTCCGCTGCGGGTGCGGCCTTTGGTGTCACGCTGGCGGTGAGCTGGTGGGGAGGGTTTTCTGGAGCCTTTGCCTTGCACGCCGTTTTTGAGCATGTGCCGCTCTCGGCTACCTGGTTTGGTTTCCTGGGGGCGCTGGGAGCCGTAACCCTGACCCTGCTGCTCAGCGGCGGGGCTAGCCGTACCCACGACCTGATTCTGGCCGGGGTGGTGGTGGGCAGCGTGCTGGTGAGCCTGACCAGCTACTTGATGCTGCAGGACGCCGACCGGGTGCGGGCGGTGTTTGCCTATACCCTGGGCAACCTGACGTTTGTGAACTGGGCTGGGGCGACGGTGCTCGGGCTGCACCTGCTGCTGGCTTTGCCGCTGTTGATGCTGCTGGGCCGTACCCTCAACGCGCTGGGTCTGGGCGAAGAGACCGCCCGGAGCCTGGGGCTTCCTCTGGCCCAGCTCAAACTGCTGATTATTGCGGTCGCTACCCTGCTGACTGCTGCGGCGGTGGCCCAGGCCGGCATCATTGGTTTTGTGGGCCTGGTGGTGCCCCATATCCTGCGCCGCCTGCTGGGGGGCGACTACCGCCACTTGCTGCCCGCCTCGGCACTGGGGGGGGCGGTGTTGCTCACCTTCGCCGACTTGCTGGCCCGCACCCTGGTGGCCCCCGGCGAGCTGCCGGTAGGCATCCTGACCACGATGCTGGGGGGACCCTTTTTCCTGTACCTGCTGTGGCGAGGGAGGTACCGGACATGAGCCTCCTGGAAGCCAAGGGGCTTTTCTTTGACTACCGGGGCCGGGGGGTGCTGCAGGGGGTGGACCTGGTGCTTCAGCCGGGTGAGTGGCTGGCCTTGCTGGGCCCCAACGGGGCCGGCAAGAGTACGCTGCTGCGCCTGATGGCAGGGTTGCTCAGGCCCGGTGCGGGCGAGGTGCGGCTGGGCGCAGCGCGGCTGGAGCGGTGGTCGAGCTGGCAGCGGGGCCAGCAGGTGGCCTTCCTGCCCCAAAACGGCCACTACCCCGAGGACCTCACGGTGGAGGAAATAGTTGGGCTGGGGCGCACCCCCCACCTGGGCTTGTTGGGGCGGGCCGGCAAGGCCGACTGGGAGGCGGTGGAATGGGCCATGCAGCAGACCCAGGTGAGCAGGCTACGCCACAGGCTGCTGCCCACCCTTTCGGGTGGGGAGCGGCAGCGTGCGCTGCTGGCTCGAGCCCTGGCAGCGCGGCCACAGTTTTTGCTGCTGGACGAGCCGACCAGCCACCTCGACCTGCACCACCAGGCCGATTTCATCGACTTGCTGGCGGGCTTGCGGGGGCAGGGAATCGGGGTGCTGACGGTACTGCACGACCCTAACCTGGCCGCTCAGGCCGACCGGGTGGCTTTTCTGCACCAGGGGCGTATCATGGCCGTAGGAAGCCCCCTCGAGGTGCTGCAAGAGTCCTTGCTCCAGGGGGTCTACGGCCCTGGGGTGCAGGTGCGCCGCCTGGAGGGGCGGCCGGTGGTACTGCTGGGGGGGTAGGATGGGCCATAGGCTGAAGGTAAACAAAAAGTATCTGCTGCTGGACCTGGGTGAGGTATGCGTACTGTGGACCCAGTACCACTTTCCCCGCCTGGCCCAGCGGGTGGTGGTGCTGCCGGATCGTCAGGCGGCCTGCTACGATCGCCTAGCGTACCCCGCGACCCTGCAAAAGCGCTTGTTGGAGGCCGGTATTCCCCTGGTGAGCAACCTCATCTACACCCTGCCGGTGGATCCCTTCGACTTCGAGCAGGAAGGAGATACCCTGCGCCTGCCTGGCCTGCGGGTTTACCTGGCAGGGATCCCTGAGTTCGTGGAGAGCCCCTGGTATACCTATGTGTACCTGCGTCCGGTCAAAGGGAAAGGGAGGGGCGGGTGCGCGTAGCCAGCCTGGTACCGGCGGCTACAGAAATCCTGCGCTTTTTGCAGGTGGAGCCGGTGGGGGTCTCGCACGCCTGCGGCTGGCCGGGTAAGCCCGTGCTCACCGAGAGCCTGCTGCCTTCCGGGCTGTCCCAGGCCGAGATTGACCAACGGGTGGGCCAGGCGGTTCAGGCCGGCCAGAGTCTCTACCGGGTGGATGCCCGCCGGCTGGCCGAACTCGAGCCCGACCTGGTGCTGACCCAGGGGGTGTGCGAAATCTGTGCGGCCACCCCGGGGGAGGTGGGCCGGGCGGTGGCCCTCCTGCCCCACCCGGTGCCCACCCTGAGCCTGCAGGGCACCCGGCTGCACCACCTGTGGGACGATCTGCGCCGGGTGGCGGCGGCGGTGGGGGTGGAGGCGGAAGAAGCCCTGGCGGCCTTGCAGGACCGCCTCGAGCGGGTACGCGAAGCCGTTTGTGGCCAGTCCCGGCCCAGGGTGGTTTTCCTGGAGTGGCTCGAGCCCCCTTTCCTGGGGGGGCACTGGGTGCCCGACCTGCTCGAGGCCGCGGGCGGTATGGCCCTGGGGGCCAGCCCCGAGGCCCCCAGCCAGCGCAGCGACTGGGAGGCCATCGCCCGCCTCGAACCGGAAGTGCTGCTGTACTCTTTCTGTGGTTACGACCTGAGCACTGCCCTGCAAGCGCTGCAGGGGTTTGTGCCCCCACTGCCGTCGCTCCGGGTGGCCTGGGCCCTCGACGCAGCCAACTTTTGTGCCCTGACCCCACGGGTGGTGCGCGGGGTGGAGGTCCTGGCCGGGCTGCTACATCCCGGCTGCGGGGGTTTTGAGCCCCCCAGCCCGCAGGAGGCCCAGCGGCTATGAGCGAACTCTGGCTGGTGCGCCATGGGCAGACCCCCTGGAACCGGGAGGGCCGCCTAACCGGCTGGACCGATGTGCCGCTCACCAGGTTGGGGCAGGGCCAGGCCCGGGCTTTGT
The DNA here is from genome assembly GCA_036845585.1 of Meiothermus sp. Lineage (GTDB taxonomy): Bacteria > Deinococcota > Deinococci > Deinococcales > Thermaceae > Meiothermus. Next base: position 10,499 of record DAIUDO010000017.1, read on the forward strand.
CGGTCTGGCTGCGGGCCGAGCGCTTTTGTGGGGTGTGGGCCTCCGACCTGCAGCGGGCCTTGCACACCGCCCGGCTGGCCTACGGTGAACCCCAGGAAGCCGTGGCCGACCTGCGAGAGATCAACTTTGGCCAATTGGAAGGTCTGAGCTGGGCCGGGCTACCCGAGGAGCACAAAACCGCCTTGCTGGCCTTCGAGGGCTTTCAAGCGCCAGGGGGTGAGTCCACTGCCCAGTTACGGCAGCGCATCTACCGCTTCCTGGGGGGCTTGCCCGCGGGCCGACATCTGATCTTCACCCACGGAGGGGTGCTGCGCATGCTGCTGCGCGATCTGGGCCAGGACCGTTGGGTGCCGCCCTGTGCGGTGGTGGGGTTGGACTGGCAAAGCCGTCAGGTGCGGTTTGTGCGCGAACCGGCAGGCCCAGACCTGCCGCAGGCCCAGCAGCCGGGAGGGGCTCGAGTATGTCCACCCAAGCCCGTCTGATCCTGGTGACCGGAGGCGCCAGGGCCGGTAAGAGCGCGTTCGCCCAGGAGTGGGTTCGTGCGCTGGGGGATGGCCGGGTAAGCTTCATCGCTACGGCCCAGCCGCTCGACGAAGAGATGCGCCAGCGCATCGAGAAGCACCGGGCCGAACGCCCCGGTAGCTGGGAGGTTCTGGAGGAGCCCCTCGAGGTGCCCCGGGCCCTAGCCCAGGCCCAGGGCCGGGTGGCGCTGCTGGACTGTCTGACCTTGTGGGTCTCCAACCTGATGCTGGCCGGACGGGAGGTGCTGCCCGAGATCGAGAACCTGCTGGCGGTACACACCCAGACCGGCAAAACCCTCCTGGTGGTTACCAACGAGGTGGGCCTGGGCATCGTGCCCGACAACCCCCTGGCCCGCCGCTACCGCGACCTGCTGGGGGCGGCCAACCGCCGCGTGGCCGGGGAGGCCGATCTGGTCTACCTGCTGGTCTCGGGTATTGCGCTGAAAATCAAGCCGCTCTGATTTCAAAGTGACACCATGAGCAAGCCCAGGATTCAACCCGTTTCCCAGGAGTGGCTGGCCCGAGCCAGCGAGTACCAGAACACCCTGACCAAACCACCCGGCTCGCTGGGTTTTCTGGAGGAGATAGGCGTGCGGTTGGCCGCCATTCAGCAGACGCTCCAGCCCCAACTGGGCAGGGGCGCTGTGATCGTTTGCGCGGCCGACCACGGGGTGGTGGCCGAGGGCGTCTCGGCCTATCCGGCGGAGGTGACCGCCCAGATGGTACGCAATTTCCAGGTGGGAGGAGCAGCCATCAACCAGATCGCCCGGGCAGCCCAGGCCGAGGTGGTGGTGCTGAATGTAGGGGTGGCTGCACCGGAGGGGCCAGCCTCTAGGGTGCGCCCCGGTACCGGCAACATCGTTTTGGAGCCGGCCATGAGCCTTGCCGAGGCCGAGCAAGCCCTGCAGGTGGGCATGGCCGCAGCCCGCGAGGCCGTTGCCCAGGGGGCTACCCTGCTAGCAGCGGGCGATATGGGCATTGGCAACACCACCGCTGCAGCGGCGCTTACGGCAGCGCTGCTGGGCCAGAAGGCCGAGACCGTTACGGGCCGGGGTACGGGTATAGACAATCTGCGCTACCAAAAAAAGGTGGAGGCCGTCCGGGCTGCGCTGGGCCGCGCTCAGTCCCGGCTGGGCAACCTGAACGAGAGCGACCCAATGGAGGTGCTGGCCGAGCTGGGGGGGCTGGAAATTGCGGCCATTACCGGGGTCTTCTTGGCCGGGGCCGAGGCCGGCCTGCCCCTCGTGACCGACGGTTTTCCGGTGACCGCCGGGGCTCTGCTGGCCTGCCGCCTCGAGCCGGCGGTGCGCGGCTACCTGTTTGCCGGTCACCGCTCGCAGGAGCCTGGGCATCGCTGGCAGCTAGAGGCCCTGGGGCTGCGGCCCATCCTCGAGCTCGACATGCGCCTCGGCGAGGGTACCGGGGCGGTGCTCAGCTTCCCCGTGTTGCGGGCTGCAGCGGCAGTGATGACCGGGATGGCCACCTTCCAGCAGGCCGGGGTGGCGCAGGGAGCTAGAGAGTAATCGGTTCTGGACAACAACGCAGAATGGTTCTGAGGAAACAAGATGGCCAGGAAAGAACTCATAGCAAATGTCGATTACTACATCGAGAACGGGTTGTATGTCTTCACCGAGACCTACCACCGGGCACGCGGGTACTGTTGCGGCTCGAGGTGCCGCCACTGCCCCTACCCACAGGAGATTCAGGCCCAGACCGTGAAACTTCGGCTCGAGGGCCGCCCCATCCGCAGCCGCAGCGAGTTCGAGGCTTGCTTCGGTGCCGTTCTGGTAGAACCTTAAGCTGTGCGACCCTTCTGGCTGGCAGTTGGTTTCCTGACGATTTTTCCGACTCCCCCACTGGGCGAGGTCAAGGACGGTGAGATGAAAGCCGCCTCGGCCTTTTATCCGCTGGCGGGTTATCTGATCGGGGCAGTGCTGGCCCTCCTGGCCTGGCTCTCGGCCCCGCTGCCGGACGGCCTGCAGGGGGCCCTTCTGCTGGCAGTCTGGCTGGCCTGCACCGGGATGCTTCACCTCGATGGGCTGCTCGACGCCGCCGACGCACTCCTCTCGATGAAGCCCCCCGCCGAACGCCTGCGCATTCTGGGCGATGTGTACCTTGGTAGTTTCGCCTTTGGGGTCGGTTTTGTGGTGCTGCTGCTGAAATGGCAGCTGCTGGCAGCCAACCCCTCGCCCTGGCTGCTGTTGTGCCTGCCTGCCCTGGTGCGCTTTGGGCTCTTGCTGCCCATGAACCTTTTTCCGGCAGCGCGACCGGAAGGACTGGGAGCCCGCAGCCGGGAGGGCCGCATCGTCCCGGCGTTTTGGCTGGCTCTGCCTGCGATGTATTTCTTTCCCTGGGTTGCCCTGGCCGTTGTTGCCACCATGCTGTTGCTGGCCTACTGGGCTGCAGGACGGTTGGGCGGTGGGCTCTCGGGCGACGTCTACGGGATGCTGATCGAGCTGGGAGAGTTGGTGGGCCTGCTGTTTGGCCTATTTTTAGCGGTCAGCATTTCTGACTGAGCTGCGACCAGGCAAGGCACGGCTTCCTGGTGGAGCAGCGTTCTGGGCGCGCTCGAGCACTGCCTGTCATCGGGAGCGGGAAGAAGCCCGTGCCGCCATACCGGGTTCAAATCATCCATAGTCAAATAGAGGCTAGGTTGCGCCGTGCGCGGCGCAACTACTAGAGCACTCCCGTATCGGTCGGCGAAGCCAGCGTCTCCCTTCGGTCGGGTTGGTTCGTCACCGGATGGTAACGAACCAACCGAATCCGGCATCAGAGGTAAGGGTTGCTGGCTATTTCCTGGGCAATGGTGGTGAGGGGGCCATGGCCGGGGTAAACCACGGTTTGGGGGGGCAGTAGGGTGAGCCGTTGCAGCGAAGCGAACAGGGCCTGCGGGTCGCAGCCCGGCAGGTCGTAGCGGCCAATGCCACCGCGGAAGAGCACATCCCCGCTGACCAGATGGCCCGGCCGGTAAAAAGCCACGTGCCCCGGCGCATGGCCGGGCAAGAACAGCACCTCGAGGTCCAGGCCAAAATCCAGGGTCTGCCCTTCGGCCAGGAACTGCGTGGGTTCGGGGGGCTGTGGAATGGACAAACCCCAACGGGCCGCGCTAGGGGTTGCTTGTTGGTAGAGCGGCAGGTCGTTTGGGTGCAGGTACACCGGCAACCCCAGAGCCTCCACCAGTGGGGCCACCGCCCCCACATGATCGAAATGGGCATGGGTCAGCAGGATGGCCTCGGGACGCAGGCCTACCCGGTGGATTTCGGCCAGAATCCGCTGAGGCTCGTCGCCAGGGTCCACGATGACCCCCCGCCCGTCCTCGCTCACCAGCAGATAGGTGTTCTCTTGCAAGGGACCTACCGACAGACCATATACCTTCATGCCCTACAGCCTACCTAGAGAAGCAAGGCGGCACCAAACCAGCCTGGCAGCCTGACCCTTGCAAACCCTCGGCTGGCGGGGACTGTGAGGTATTTTGCGCTGTGGTCTTTTTGGATCCGGTATAAGCGGTTATTTGGCTAGCGTTCGACCGGCAGGTCAGGTTCGGCTTCCCACTCGAGCATGCTGCCCAGGTAGTTGCGGGCCAGCACCCCCTGCTGACGCAGCAGCCAAAAAGCGCTGGCACTGCGGGCTCCGCTGCGACAGTGGACGCCCACCACCTGACCGGCCTGCAGGCCCAGAGCAGGGGCATTGTCCTGCCCAAAAGCCCCCAGGGGAATGTTTTTCGCACCTGGAATGCGGGCTGTGGCAAACTCGTGGGGTTCGCGCACATCCAGCAGCAACCCCTGCGGGTTGGCCAGGATTTCTTCGGCGGTGAGCAGGATCTCGCGGTTAAGCCGGGCCCAGGGAGGGGTGGCTGTGGGCGCGGCAGGGGTCTGGCTGGTGGCCAGGGACTCCCAGCCCTGCGGCCACAGCAAGACCGAAAGCCCTCCCAGCGCCAGCATGAAGGCGGTCTTGCTCAGACGGGTGTTGAGGCCGCTATCGTAAACCACAACCGGCTGACCGGAGCTGGCCCCAATGCGCCCGTTCAGGTCGGCCAGGGTTTGCTCGAGCTGCCCCAGCTCCTGTTCGCTGCGCAGACGCCCTCGAAAACCCGACAGGTCGAGATTAATGGCTCCTTCCAAGTGTCCCTGGGCATACTCGGCAGGCGAGCGGCTGTCGATCAGCAGGGCATCGGCAGGGGGGTCGGTGCGAAGAATCATGCCCTCGATTGTACTAGCTTGTCCGCTGCGGTGGGCCGAGCCTGCGAGCAACTTGGAGCGGTTACGGTTGTGTCCCAAAGGTCAAGACAGATGACAAGCATCGAAAAAAGCCCTGCCAGCACATCTGATACCAGATTCAATCATCCAAATCGAAAATTTACAGGCTGGGTTGTGCCGCCGAGATTCCCAGCGCACACCCCACCCCTCCTTCCGGTCTGCAAGACCAGCGTCTTTTCGACGGTCGGCGAAAAAAGCGTCTCCCTCCCAAAGGGCAGTATCGCGTTTCGAATAAATCGGTGCCGCCCCCGCCAGAGCCGATGTTCGGTTGGGTGAGTTCGTCACCATCCGGTGGCGAACTCGGCGAAACGGAAATAGGGCCTCTTGCCTGTAGGCAACCTTGGTTCTGGGGTGGAAACCGGCGCTCCCAGACGGTATCCTCGAGGCTATGAGCCTGCGCGTGGAGGTACTCTCGGGTTCTGAGGTGGCTCCTTGGATCACCGAACTGGCCCGTTTACGCATAGCCGTGTTCCGGGAGTGGCCCTACTTGTACGAGGGGAGCCTCGAGTACGAGCAGCACTACCTGGCCAAGTTCCAGGATCTTCCCGAGAGCACCCTGGTGGTGGTGCGGGACGGCGAGCGGGTAGTCGGGGCCTCCACCGCCCTGCCGCTCCTGCAGGCCGAGGCCGAGTTCCAGGCCCCATTCGTACAGGCAGGGCTGAACCCTGCGGAGTGGTACTACTTTGGCGAATCGGTGCTGGAACCGGCTTACCGAGGGCAGGGCCTGGGGGTGGCCTTCTTTCGTCACCGCGAAGCCAGAGCCCTCGAGCTTGGCTACCGCCGGGTCACCTTTTGTGCGGTGGAGCGCCCGCCCGACCATCCCCTCAGACCCACCGACTATGTCCCACTGGATGCATTCTGGCAGCGGCGGGGCTTTTCTAAGCGCCCCGACCTGGTGGGCTGGTTTAGCTGGCCGGACCTGGGGCAGCCGCAGGCCTCTGCCAAGCCGATGGTTTACTGGGTCAAGGCGCTCTAATACAAAACGCATACAACGGCAATCGTTTCACAACTGCGGCTGCGAGAACAGCCCTGTGTCTAACGCATTGGATCCAGCCTCTTTAGCTGAGAAACACCCGGATACCCACAAAGTTATCCACAGGAGGCGAGGGGTTATCCACAGAGTTATCCACAGGCCAGCCCATCGGTGAGAACAAGATGGGATAAAGCCGAAGCCGGCCATAAGCCCTATATGAGACAAGCCTCACTTGCTCGACCTTCTAGACCATAGTATGTTGTCCAAAGGACACCTATGAAACCCGTAGATGCCACGTCCAGCCTCGACCGGAAGGGTTTTTTGCGATATGTGGCCGGACTGCTGAACCGCTGCCCCTACTGGGCGGCCTCGCTGAGTCCTGAACAGGACGATCTGATAGCCCGGTCGCCCTCCGGGGTGCGCTACCTGATTCGGGTCGAAGCCCAGGCCCCGGCCCGCGCAGAGGATCTGCAGGCGTTGTGGGCTGCCCAGCAGGCCCACCGCGCCGATGGGGCTCTGCTGATTGCTGTGGCCGGGCAGCATAGCCCGCTCATAAGGGAGGAGGCTCGAGCCCGGAGGCTTCACCTGTGGACCCTCGAGGAGGTGGACTACCTGATCATGGCCGCCGACCTCGAGTCCAACGCCCCCCTGGCTTATCTGGGGTTGGAGGTCGGGGTGTCCACTACTACCCCTAACCCCAAGACCGCACTGGTTCAGCAGGCCGCTCAGAGGTTCTGATAGCTTTTCCTGCTGGGGCGGCGCGGCGGTTCTTTCCCTGAGCCCACCGCTGGCGCGAAGCCTCTGAACCTGCTCAAAAAAATGTCCTGCTCGTGCCCTAGCCTCTGCGCAAGAGGACACCCTGCCAGGGCCTGCAAGCGCCAAAGTGAAGCGGTTGGTATAAGCTGTGGACATGAGCCAGAAGCATGTTCAAACCGATCAAGCGCCCCAGGCCATCGGTCCTTACAGCCAGGCTATTGTGGCCGGGGGTATGGTGTTTTGCTCGGGCCAGATTCCCCTGACCCCTTCTGGTGACCTGGTGGCCGACGATGTAGAGGCCCAGACCCATCAGGTAATGAAGAACCTGGGGGCGGTGCTCGAGGCCGCGGGCAGTTCGTATGCCAAGGTGGTGCAGACCACCTGCTACCTGGCCGACATGGCCGACTTCCCGGTGTTCAACAGGGTCTATGCCGAGTACGTGCGTGAGCCTTTTCCGGCCAGGGCTACCGTGCAGGTAGCCCGCCTGCCCCGCGACGTGCGGGTCGAAGTGGCCTGCATTGCGCTCCTCTAAGAGCTGGCCCATGAAGATCCTGCATCCCACCGACTTCTCCCCGGCCTCACGCAAAGCCCTCAAGCTGGCCCAAAAATTGCGTGACCTGACTGGCGGTTCTCTGACCATCCTGCATGCCGCCGAGCCCCGCTACGCCAGCGCAGCCCATTTCTTCGATACCCAGACAGAAAAAATCTTCGATGAAGCCGAGCAAGCCTGGTCGGTGCTGATGGCCCGGCAGCTCGAGGCCCTCGACTCCAGAGCCCACACAGTGCTCGAGCCAGGCAAACCCATCCCGGTCATTCTGCGCCACGCCGCCGACCACGACTTGGTGGTGATGGGTACCCACGGCGAGGACAGCCTGGTCGACCGGTTGCTGGGCACCACCGCCGAGCGGGTGATTGGCCAGGGCGCAAAGCCGGTGGTGGTAGTGCCCAAAGAGGCCGAGTTAGCCGGCCTTGCTCACCTGCTGGTAGGCTGGAGCCCCACCCCTGGGGTCGAACGGGCGCTGCGGCTGGCCCACCACATCGCCGAAGTCAGTGGGGGCAAGATTACCGTGTTACACGTGGGTGATGCCGAGGAGCTCGAGGCCATCAACCAGGCCATCAGGGCCTATCCGCTAGCTCTGGAGGGCCGCCTCGAGGCCAGGGTGCTCGTTTCCGAACAGTCGCCGGCGGTGGCCTTGCTGAGCTTTGCCCAGGAAACCCAGGCCGAGGCCCTCTTTGTGGGGCGCAGCCGGGTCGGTGGTTTTTTTGGCTCGGTTACCCGCTGGATTCTGAACCACGCCCAGATGCCGGTCTTCGTACTACCCTGAGGAACCATGCAGACCGAACAGCGATTAGAGCAGCTTGGCATAGTACTGCCGGAAATCAAACCCTCCATGTTCAGCTTCGTGCCCTGGGTGCGCAGCGGCCCACTGGTGTTTGTTTCGGGGCAGGTTTCCAGCCTCAAGGGCAAGCTTGGGCGCGATGTCAGCACCGAACAGGGCTACCACGCGGCCCGTGAGGTGGCCATTCGTATGATTGCGGTGCTCAAGGATGCGGTCGGCGATCTCGACCAGGTGAGCCGGGTGGTTAAGCTGCTGGGTATGGTTAACTCGATGCCCGACTATGAGGAGCAGCCCAAGGTGATCAACGGTGCCTCCGATTTGCTGCTGGAGGTGTTTGGCGACCGCGGCAAGCACGCCCGATCGGCGGTGGGCATGGCCCAACTGCCCTTTGGCAGCAGCGTGGAGATTGAGGGTATTTTTGAGGTGGCCTAGCCGGCCGCGATAGACTGACCCTATGAGTTTGTACGAACGTTTTCTGGCCCAGGATATGCGGGCTTTGGCCCGGGCCATCACCCTGGTGGAGTCGGGCTACCCCGAGGGGCAGGCCTTGCTGCGCCTGCTGCGCGGGCGCGGACATGCCAAGGTGGTGGGCCTGACCGGCAGCCCCGGCGCGGGCAAGAGCACCCTCACCGACCGCCTGATTGAGGAGGCCCGCAAGCGGGGCGAGCGGGTAGCGGTGCTGGCGGTAGATCCCAGCAGCCCCTTCACCGGGGGGGCCATCCTGGGCGACCGCATCCGCATGATGCGCCATCATCAGGACAAGCAGGTGTACATTCGTTCGCTGGCCAGTCGCGGTGCCTTGGGTGGCCTGGCTGGGGCTACGGTGGCCACGCTGGCCCTGCTGGAAGCCTTTGGTTTCGACCGAATCTTTGTCGAGACGGTAGGGGTGGGCCAGAGCGAGGTGGACATCGCCCGTGTGGCCGACACCACCGTGCTGATCCTGACTCCAGCCGCTGGCGATGCGGTACAGGCCTTCAAGGCTGGGGTCATGGAAATTGCCGATGTGTTTGTGGTCAACAAGTTTGACCTGCCCGGCGGGGAGCGCATCGTACAGGAGCTCAAGACCACCCTGGAACTGGCCCCCCCGCGCCCTGGGGGCTGGAAGCCTCCCGTACTTACCGCAGTGGCCCCCAAGGCCGAGGGGGTGCCGGAGCTGTTTGAGGGCCTCGAGACCCACCACCGGCACCTGCAGGAGCACAACCTGCTCGAGGTCGACCGGCTCGAGCGGGCCCGCTTCGAGATTGAGAGCGTCATCCAGGAATGGGGCCGCCGCAGAACCCGCCAAGGCCAGGAGTTGATCGCCAAGGTGGCCCATGGCGACCTAACCCCCGAGGAGGCCGCCATGCAACTGCTGGGTGTCCGGGGAGAAATTCGGGTGAGCTGAAATTCGACTGCGCCGGGAATGCTGTAAACAGCGTCATCAGGATGCCCCTGACCCCAGGCCCGACTGGGGGTGTTAGACTGTATGCGTGAGTGACCCGCTGGCCGAGTTGAACCGTTTGCAGGAGCGCGACCTCGAGCTTGACCATATCCGCGAAGACCAATCCCGCATTCCCGAGGAACTGAAGCAGGCACGTGCCCAGTTTGGGGCGTTGGAAGACCAGCTCGGCAGCTTACAAGACCAGTTGCGCGAAGTGCGCATGGCCTACCACAAGGCCGACCTCGAGTTGCAAGACCTCAAGGGCAAGCATACCAAGGCAAAGCAAGCCCAGGCCCAGGCCCAAAGCGCCAAGGAGCAGACCCAGTACGGCGAGCAGATGCGCCAGCTGGAAGACCGCATCGAGGAAATTGAAGGCAACGACAAGAAGAACATCGTGGGCGAGATACTGCCCCTGATGCAGCAGATGGAGGATCTAGAAAAGCAAATCGAGAAGGTCAAGGCCCAGCTGGGGGAGGCCCGAACCCGGCTGGATGAGCTGGAGCTGGCCAACCAGAAGAGGGTGGACGATCTCGAGACGACCTACCAGTCCCAGAAAGCCGACCGCGACCGGCTGGCGGCCACCATTCCCGCCGCCATCGTCAAAGAATACGAGTCCATCCGCAAGGCCCGCAAGGGCACCGGCCTGGCCAGGATGCTCAAAACCAGCAGCGGTTATCGCTGTACGGCCTGCAATGTGCAACTCCCCATGCACGTGGCCCAGCAAATCCACCAGGCCCAGAAGGTGGTTCGCTGCCCGTCCTGTGGACGAATTCTCTGGAAGGGTGAGTAGGCAACCAGCCCAGCCGGTCTGGGCCATGTGCCGCTTTAGAAGCGTAGGGCCGGCTGACGCGAATCCTGGGGTTGTACCTGCCCAGCAGTGCAGGGCCATGTAGTACACCTGCTAACGTAGAGCTATGCCGTATACCCCCATCCTCGCCACCTTAGGCTATGTGCTTTCGCCCGATGGTCAGGAGGTACTGCTAGTTCACCGCAACGCCCGACCCGATGACCCGGCTATGGGCAAGTACAACGGCCTGGGGGGTAAGCTCGAGCCCACCGAGGACGTGGTTGCCGGAATGAAGCGGGAAATCCGCGAAGAAGCGGGCCTCGAGGCAGTTCAGCTCACCCTGCGTGGAACCCTCTCCTGGCCGGGTTTTGGTAAAAATGGGGAAGACTGGTTCGGTTTTATTTTTCTCATTTCCCGTTGGTCGGGTAGCCCCTTACCAGCCAGTCCCGAAGGGCGCCTCGAGTGGGTTCCCATATATAGGCTCCTTCGCCTCGAACTGCCCATGTGGCCAGGTGATAAGCACTTTTTGCCCCTGGTTTTCGACCGCGACCCACGCCCCTTTCACGGGGTCATGCCCTACCGGGATGGGCAGCCGGTTTCCTGGGCCTATTCTCGCTAAAGGCCTGTGCGGCTGGGATACCAGGCTTCCAAAAGCCGGGGATCCGCAACTGCCGCCTACAGCCCTCCAGCAGTATTGTTCTGGTGTAGCCGGTAGCTTATCGAAAAAGTTGCTACAGGGCGTCACAAAAACCAACTCACCGAAGCCCCGGGTATGCACAGCCGTGGGCGCCCAACGGAGGGTGCGATGGCCATTTTGACCCTGGGGCAACCGAACACCCTTCCGGGCTAATTAACGCCGCCTCATTCCATTTGGCCTCGGTTGTGCTACCCTAGCGTTACGTAGGTGTAGTACTTTACGGTTATTTGTCACATTCATTGGGGGTCTGGCTTGCTATGATAACACTTCATCGCTCTGGGCAGTATCGCTTTTACGTGAACTCGGGCTACAACCTCGAGCAGCCTTACATCTGCGTGAAGCACGAGGGCCATTTCGCCAAGTTTTCGCTACAGCCGCTGGCCCTGCAATCCAACAACGGTTTCTCACGCAGCGAACTGAGCCGCATCCAACAGGTCATCGTGGATGTCCGCGACCAGCTCCTCAAGCACTGGGCCAACCTCAAGGGCAACGAAGGCGAAAAGCCCAGCGGAGAGCTGCTCTTACACCAAGAGTAGGCATTGGCTTTCGCTGAAGTCTAAACCGGCCTTCCGGCCATCATGAAACTGGCGGTCATGCCGCCATCTACCGGCAAAATCACCCCGGTGATGAAGCTGGCTTTTTCCGAGGCCAGAAATAGCACGGCCTGAGCCACCTCGTCGGGCCTGCCGAGGCGGCGCAGGGCATGTAGGTCTTCCCAGTCCTGGCGGGTGAGTTCGGGGTGCTCCGACATCTGGATGGCTTCCAGTACGTTTTCGGTCGCGATGGCGCCAGGAGCTACCGCATTGACCCGGATCTTCATCGGGGCCAGATCCAGCGCCAACGAGCGGGTCAGGTTGACCAGTCCACCCTTGGAAGCGTTGTAGGCAGCGTTATTCTGCTCGGCGAAAAGGCCCTGCACGCTGGCCACATTCACGATGGCACCCCCCCCAGAGCGCACCATTTCTCGGGCGGCCAGGGCGGAAAGGTGCATGGGTGCGGTCAGGTTCACTTCCAAGGTCTGTTGCCATTCGGCCAGCCCTACCTTAAGAGCCGAGCCGGGCGCGGCGATGGCCGCATTGTTGACCAGTACATGGATTCCGCCCCACTGTTTGACGGCCTGCTCCACAAAGCGCTCGCGGTGAGGGACCTGGGCGATGTCGGCGTACACAAATAGGGCTCCAAGGTGCTTGGCTACCTCGAGCCCCTCGGGGCGCACATCGCACAACACCAGCATGGCCCTCTCACTGGCAAATGCTTCAGCAATGGCCCGCCCAATGCCCCTGGCTGCTCCGGTGACCAGCACCACCTTGCCTTGAAACATGGTAGAAGTTTATCCAACCGCCGGCTCAGAAGTGAACAGAGCTACCATCAGCACAGGCTTTTTTGTGGCCTGTTTCCGCCTTTGCAGCGCCCCGGCATGGTGCGGGTTCGCCGGGCGCTCATACCGGATTCAAAAAGATAATCTTCCCGATCAAAAATGCCAAAGGCTTGGTTGCGCTGCGTGCGGCGCAGCGGGAATCCATAGCACACCCCAACCCTCGCTTCGCCCGGCGAAAAATCGTATCGCGAAGAAAACGACTCCCTTCCAAGGGGCGGTATCACCTTCCAGTGATTAGGTCGGTGGCGTAGTCTGCCGCGCGGATCACTTTGGTCGGTCGCCTCGGTGCCACGCCTGGGCGCGGCATGGGCGAGGCGAGGCCACCCTCCGGTATCGGAGTGACCGGGTCTGGTAGTGGCGGCAAACAAACCGCCTCGAGCGCATGTGGCCGCTCGGTGCACGGTGGTCGCTACCG
>DAIUDO010000018.1:0-4724 GCA_036845585.1 Meiothermus sp.
TGCCATGCGCCACTGCAAGTCTCAAATGCAGATTCTGCCCAACCAAATACGCACCTTTCTATCGCGGGCGCACTTAATCTCACTTTTGAGTCGTTGATAAGCAGAATTTGGTATTCAGGCCCCAGCCTTTCTCATGCTAAAGCCTGGCAGAGGTAAAAAGGCGTTGTGCCGATTGGATGGCCGTACCGCTTGTTTGGGTTTAGACGCGGCCGGAGTCCTTGCGCAGCTCCTCGAGCCAGCTCACCGCAGCCGATTGCAGGATGCGCGAGTTGCTGCCCGTTTGTCGTTCCAGAGTCTGCAGGTAGCTCTCGAGGCGCTCATCGGCAGCCATGGCCTTGATGGAGTTGGCCAGTCGCATCCAGGCCACCGTAAGCTGGTCGGCCTCGTCTATGGGCAAGCTGATGTGGGAAAGCTGCCAGATTTGCTCGGTAATCCAACCCCACATCACCATCACCTGCCCTTTGGAGATACCCCGGTTCTGATGAATTTGGCCTACCAGGGTTTGCCAGGCGAAATACTCGAGGTTGAAAGGCCCCGCAATGGTTCGCCGATACCAGACCCGCAAGACCTGCTCGCGCATGGCGCGTTCGCCCTCGCGAAACACCGAGCGGGTTGCAGGGTGGCTAAACAAGGTATCGTAAAATCCGTTAACGATGGGATCCTCCCAGCGCTGCAACAGCGGGAGGTAGGTTTTCAGGGTATGTTCGTCCTGCGTAGCAAAGCGGGTGACGGGAGGCAAGCTCTCCCATATGGCTTCTGCAACCTTGAAGTAGCCCTGGAGCGATGGATTCATAAAAGCAGGGTAGCTCAGACGGCCCGGGCAATTTGCCCCCAAGTAAGGGTTTGGATGAAGCGCTCTGGTAAGTGTAGCTCACGTCAGCCAGCGGTCATCAGAGCCTCCAGGAAAGCACGATTTTGGTTCAGCACGATCCGCAGTTGGGGCAGATTGCGGTACGGCATATGACCAGGCTTCCAATATCAGATTCGGTTTGTTCGGCACCGTATGGCGGCGAACTAACCCGACCGTAGGGAGGGGTGTGCTGCGGGATACCATTTGCGCTGCGCGCGGCGCAACCAAGCCTCTGAAGGTATCGGTTTTGCAAGGCCATCTATCCTGAATCCGGCTTTCTCGTGGATTGTTACGTTAGCGGATTCAAATTTCCAATGAAAGCCCGGCACAGCTGTTCTAGCTGTGCCGGGCGCTCGTTTGATGGTGCGTGTTATCAGGCTGAGCGGGCTTTGGTCGCAGTCTTACGCTGCTGCTCACGGGTCTTGTACCAGACCACCAGCGCCGAGACCACGTAGATCGAGGAGTAGGTTCCCACAATAAAGCCTACGAAAATAGCCAGTGAGAAGTCGCGCAGTACCGGGCCACCCAAGAACAGCAGGGCCAGGATGGGCAGCATGGTCGACAGGGAGGTCATGAGGGTGCGGGACAGGGTCTGGTTAATGGAGGTGTTGACGATATTGTAGTAGCTCTGCCCTCGCATGAGTTTGAGATTCTCACGAATTCGGTCGGAGATAATCACCGAGTCGTTGATAGAGAAACCCACGATGGTGAGCAGTACCGCTACCGTTGGAATAGAGAACTCGAGCCCCAGCAAACTGTACATCCCGGCCACTATGGCCACGTCGTGACCCACCGCAATCACACTGGCGACCCCAAATACCCAGTCGAAGCGGAACGCCACGTAAATCAGGATCAGTGCCAGCCCCACCAAAACGGCCAGAATGGTGTTGCGGCGCAACTCGGCTCCAATGGCCGGGCCTACCGTTTCGGACTGGAGGATGGTGGCCTGCAGTCCTTCCTGGAACTTCTTTTCCAGTTCGATGCGCTGGTCCTCGCTGACTTGCCGCACCCGAACCGAAAACTCGTTGCCGCTCACACTCGACAACGAGGTAATCACCGACTCGGCCCCCCGGATTTCGGCAATTCCGACGTTGTCGAGGAAACTGCGCACCTGGTCGGGTCGGGTGCTCTCGGGTACCCGAATGGTAAATGCGGTACCTCCTGTGAAATCGATGCCAAAGTTGAAGCCCTTGGTAAACACAACCCCGGCCGCAATAACGGCCAGCCCCAACGAGGCCGCAGTAACATAGCGGGAGATGCCCAAAAAGTTGATTTTGGTGCCCCACAGCCAGTAGGGGGGCCGGACCTCGCGGCGGTCGCCGATGGTCTCCAGAAGCCAGCGGCTAAAGACCAGGTTGGAGAACACCGCGGTGACCACCCCTAATGCCAGCATCACCGCGAAGCCACGCACCGGCCCTGTGCTGTACTGGTACAGTGCGGCAGCGGCCAGCAAGTGGCACATATTCACATCCAGAATGGTGATGATGGAATGGGAGAAACCGCCTGGGATGGCCTGGCGGAACTTCTTGCCCATCTTGAGCTCTTCCTTGATACGCTCGAAGGAGAGCACGTTGCCGTCCACCGCAGCCCCCAGGGTCAGAATCAGCCCGGCGATGCCCGGTAGGGTCAGGGTCGCGCCCAGCATGGAAATGGAGGCCAGCAGCAGAATGGAGGTATAGACCAGTCCCAGCGCCGCGACCATGCCCATCCAGAAGCCGTAGTAGGCAAAGATCAGGGCAAAGAGCAAAACGGTGCCAATAATGCCGGCCTGAATGCCGGCGTTGATGGCATCCTGGCCCAGGGTTGGACCGATGGCGCGGGTCTCGGCCACTTCCAGTTTCACTGGTAGCGAACCCGAGCGCAGCACCAGGGCTATGTCGGAGGCTTCTTGAAGGCCCGAGAGCCCTTCGATAACTGCTCGCCCGCCGGCGATGGCCTGGCGAATGTTGGGCGCCGTGAAGACCTTGTCGTCGAGGACGACCGCGAGCTGGCGGTTGACATTGGCGCGGGTGACCTCTTCAAACTTTTTGGCCCCCTCGGGGGTAAACTCCATGTCTACCTGGGGTCGCCCAAACTGATCGAAGGAAGCATTGGCCGTACGAAGGTCGGCTCCGGTCAGCAAGGCCGGGCCTAAGTCCTCGAGCTTGTAGAGGTTTTGCTCGAGCTCAGCTCTTCGGGCCGCCAGCGCAGCCCCGCTCAGGCCGGAGTTGCGCAGTTGTTCGTTAATCTGCGCGACGGTGGTGCCCTGGGCGCCCTGGTTGACGATACGGAACTCGAGCCTGGCGGTCTGGCCAATCAGGCCTAGAGCACGCTGTTGCTGGTCTTGCTTGAGGCCCGGCAGCTCGACGATGATGCGGTCGTTCCCCTGCACCTGTACCAGTGGCTCGGCTACCCCAATCGCGTTGACCCGGTTTTCGATTACGGTGCGGGCCACATCCAGCTCGGTTTTGGCCACAGCCGGGTCGGGATTAGGATTGACCACCTTGAGGGTGACGCGCAGACCCCCTTGCAAGTCGAGGCCAAGACGAATCAGGCCGTCGGCGGGCAGCAAGGGGTTTTGTGGATTGCGGGCTTCCCAGGGGCGGAAGAGCCCTACAACAGCTCCCAAGAGGAGCAGCAGAAGAAAAACTCCAGTCCAAAGGCGGTTTTTCATGTGGGTTCCTGGTTATGCACTAAGCTTCAAAGGACCGACTCGAGAGTCAGAGGTCTGGGCTAGGCGGTTGGAATATCGGAAAGGGTCCTGAGCGCGGTTGCGGGGCCTGGTGGCGAGAAACAGTTGTTGCACGGCACCGGTTTCCCAAGACCCCCTGTGCTTCGTTTTGAGCAAAGTCCTGCTCCTCACCCTACAGCTTTGGCCGGCTCATCGCATCTGGCGCCGCTGGCGAGAAGCACGGTACTCGCATTAGCCGCCGTCCGTTTGCAAGCGGGCGTAGATCAGGTAGAGTCGCGGCCTGTGGATGGGCGCGGCATGGGTGGGGGTTCTGAGAACAAACCGAGCAAAACGGTAGCGGGTGACCAGACCGAAAGCCAGGGCCAGCAGGCCCCCGCCGATGGGATTGAGCTTGCTTTTGGCCTCGAGCAGTGGCTGGGGGAGGGGAAAGGCTGTCCAGCCCTGACTAAAGCCAGATCCGGCCCTTGAGTGCTCAGGCGACCAGAACAGCCCTGGCCCCAACGCCGTCAGGGTCAGGGCAGCAAGGGCAATCCAGCGCAACCAGGGCTTCATACGGCCGAATACACACTACAACGCCTACTGGGTTTTGACCAGTTCTAGCCGCACCGGCAACGGGGCTGTTTGCAGCAGGTCGGCCAGGCGCTCGGTAACCTGCTGGGATTGAAAGCCCTGGACCGATACTGAGTAACCCGCGATGGGAGTGCGAATAGTGGGGGCAATCAGGACGCGCCCATCCACCACGAAGGCCAGCCGGCGGCCCACATTGGCTGCGGTGAGGCGGGCAAACTTGGCAGCCCCCTGGCGATTGAAGCGAAGCGTAAGAGCCGGGCGACCCGACTCCTCGAGGACGGCTTGTACCCTGTCTAGATCCTTGTTGGTGAGCTGCGGGGCCTCGAGGTCGGTGGGCCGGAGCTGAGCCAGCGTTCGGTCGCTAGCGCTGGTTTTGACAAGCGCTAGGGCGAGGTTTCCGCGCTGGGTCAGCAGGGCTATGGCCCGGTTGCGCTGGGAGGCCTCGAGCTGTGGCAAACGCGCGGTCAGGCCGCTGCTTTGTACCTCGATCCGAAAGCCGCGTACCCCTATGTTCTGCAGACGCTGGGTTAGAGTTTTTCGGGCCTGCTCCAGAGTTTGTGCGTTCACATCGCCCAATGCCCTTAGCCGAATGACCTCGAGCCGGGCTTCGGCAGCCTGGGTTTGCCGGGCTCT
>DAIUDO010000018.1:4824-20986 GCA_036845585.1 Meiothermus sp.
CCCTTAGCCGAATGACCTCGAGCCGGGCTTCGGCAGCCTGGGTTTGCCGGGCTCTGTACTCGCTGAGATCCCGCAAAAAAACAGAAATGCTCACGAAAAACACCACCAGCAGGATTACCGGGATCAGGGTAAACAGCAGGTTGAAAAGCCATCTCAGGATGTTGCCCATAAAGATCGCCTAAAGCTATAAAAGCGGTTGGGGATTCTGGTTAGCGGACCAGCCGCTGTCCTTCTCAGAATCCCAACAACCGTGTTCAGGCTTGCTTTGCAAAAATCGGTGCGGCCTCATAAATACTGGGCGCAGGTTTCGACCCCTGGCGGCTGCTCAGTCGGTTGCGACCTCGACCTGCTGGCTGGCCTCGAGGACATCCCCCTCCAGGAACTCGGTAAAGCCCTCCAGAAGAATTCCGCACTCAAAACCCTGGGCAACCTCGCGCACATCGTCCTTAAGACGTTTGAGGCTCTCGATTCTGCCTTTCCAGACCTCTTTGCCCTTGCGCAGGACTCGAATGTCGGCGTTGCGCGTGATTTTACCTGAGGTCACCATGCAGCCCGCGATGACTCCGCGGGTGAGCTTGAAGATAGCCCGTACCTCGGCAGTGCCCAGGATTTCCTCCTTGTACACCGGTTCGCGCTGCCCCTTGACCATTTTGCGAATCTCGTCGATCAGTTCGTAGATGATGCGGAAGTTTTGCAGCGGCACACCCTTTTGCTCGGCCATCTTCTTGACCGAGCCGCTGGGGTTGACGCTGAAGGATAGGATGGCTCCATTGGCGGTAGAGGCCAGCAAAACATCCGATTCGCTGGGGGCTCCGACCCCGGCCAGCAAGACGTTAATCTTGACCTCCTCGGTTGATTCTTTAGCCAGGATGTTTTGAATAGCCTCCAAGGAGCCCTGGGTATCGGTGCGCAGAATCAGATTGATTTCCTTTTGTTCAGCCTGGTGGACTTTGCGCATCAGATCGGCCAGACTGCGAGCCCGGCTCAGTTCGGCCATACCTTGGTTGGCCTTGCGCTCCTCGATACGCTCCTCGGTAATTTCTTTGGCAGCGACCTGGTCGGGAACCCAGACAAAGGTATCTCCGGCGACCGGCAACTCAGAAAACCCCAGTACCTGGACGGCACTACCCGGCCCCGCTTCGCTTCGGCGGGCACCCTCGGCATCCGACATGGCCCGAATCTTGCCCCAGTGCTCGCCAGCCACCACGTAGTCACCAATTCTGAGGGTGCCCTGTTGCACCAGTAGGCTCACCAGGACCCCCGCCTGCTTATCCACCCGCGCTTCCAAAATAACGCCCTGCGCTTCGGCCTTGGGGTCGGCGCGCAAGTCTTCGAGCTCGGCAGTGAGCAGAATGGTCTCGAGCAGATCGGCAATGCCCTGGCCGGTCTTGGCAGAAATCGGCAGCACCTCCACATCGCCGCCGTAGGCCACCGGAACCATCCCTAGCTGCATGAGACCCTGATAGACTTTGTTGATGTCGGCGTTGGGCAGGTCCATCTTGTTGGCTGCAAAGATGATCTTGGCCCCGGACGCCTTAGCGTGGGCAATGGCTTCCTTGGTCTGCGGCATCACCCCTTCGGAGGCAGCAATCACGATAACCGCGATGTCGGCCACCTTGGCTCCCCGCTGGCGGATGGTGGTGAATGCCTCGTGGCCCGGAGTGTCGATGAAGACCACCTTGCCGCCCCCTTCTCTGCCTTGCAGCGCGGTTTTGACCTCAAAAGCCCCGACATGCTGGGTGATGCCCCCAGCCTCTTTTTCGGCAATGCGGCTTTTGCGAAGATAATCCAGCAAGCTGGTTTTGCCATGATCCACGTGGCCCATGATGACCACTACCGGGGGCCGGTGGGGTATCGCTTTACGAGCTTCCTCGGCCTTGCGGGCAGCTTCAGCCACCCTTTGTTCCCCAATAAGCTCTTTGACCGCAGCGGCGGTGTCCTCCTCGAGGGTGCTGGCATGGGATTTGTAGGTTACTCCCATCTCGTCTAGGATTTTGAGCAGCTCGTCGTTGCCCATTCCGAGTTCTTTGGCGAGCTGATAGATTCTGATTTTTGCCATGCAAACCTCCTGATTGCAGGTTTCAGGTCGAGGGTCGGTGGTTCGTGACCTGCGACACCTGGCTTGTAACTCCTAAGACAGCCCTCAGTGCTTCTGAGAGTTCGGCAGCCTTGGCACCAGCAAAGCGGCGCAGTTTTTTCTCGGCCCAGCATTCGGGTTTGTCGGGGCAGACGTAAGCCCCGCGCCCTGGCTTGCGTCCAGTTGGATCCAGAACCGGACCCGTGGGTGTAAGCACAATCCGTAACAGTTCGCGTTTGGGCCTGCGCTCACGGCAGGCGATGCATTGGCGAATGGGTATGTGCTTATGTGCTGGCATGCCGGTGTACCCCGTTGCTCGTGGCAGGTCGTAGGCCCTGTAACCGGTCGCACTCCTCACCCGAGCAGCCTTTAGCGCCAGACCGGTCGGGTGTGGGAATTGCTCTGGGGCCTACGCGAAGCATCACTCGCCGTCCTTGAACAAGCTCTCAAAGCGACTTTTGGCATCCTGCGAGACCTTCAACCCCTCTTCCTTTTCGGCAGCTTTGAGTATGGCCGCGTCGAGGTCGGTGATTTCCTCCGCCTCCTCAAAATCGATCTCGAAGCCGGTCAGTTTGGAGGCGAGCCGCACGTTTTGCCCAGCTTTCCCGATGGCCAGTGAGTGTTGATCTTTGGCGACCACTACGCTGGCTCGGTTTTTGCCGTCTTCGCTGGTCTGGGTGGTGATCTCACCTACCGTAGCTGGTGAGAGTGCGTTGCGAATAAACTCTTTGGGGTTCGGGCTCCACTGGATGATGTCTACCCGCTCACGGCCCAGCTCTGCCGACACGGCCTGTATACGCTGGCCCTTGTGCCCAATGCAAGCCCCGATGGGATCCACGTTGGGGTTGTGGCTCATGACGGCCACTTTGGAGCGGCTGCCGGGTTCGCGGGCTACAGCCTTGACCTCCACGATGCCCTCGGCAATTTCGGGTACCTCCTGGCGTAGCAGGTAACGCAGCAGCTCCTCATGTGCGCGTGAGACCACCAGGCTGGGGCCTTTGGCTGAGCGCTGAACTTGCTTTAGGTACACCTTGACCCGCTGGCCGGGGTGGTAGCGCTCGGTGGGAATCTGTTCCTTTTGTGGCATCAGGGCTTCGCCGCGGCCCAGCTCGACGTATACGTTGCCGCGGTTGTCCACCCGGGCCACGCTACCGGTAACCACTTCGCCTTCTTTATCTTTGTACTCGTTGTGGACTCGAGTACGCTCGGCCTCTTTGAGGCGCTGGGTGAGTACTTGTTTGGCAATTTGCACGGCGATGCGGCTGAACTCCTCGGGGTCAACCGGGAATTCCATCTCCTCGCCCACGGCCACCTCGAGGTCGTATTTTTGCGCGGTGACAAGGTCGATCTCCTTGTCCGGATCCTCTACAGTCTCCACAACCCGCTTGATCTCGAGCACCTCGAGGTTACCCTCCTGGGGGTCTAGGTGCACCTCTACGATGGGCCCTTTACCTTCCTCTTCCACCTCTTTTTGACGGAACCCTTTCTGTCGCAGGTAGGCCAGCCGCAGGGCCTCCTCGAAGTTGGAGATGAGTTCTTCAGCAGTGACCCCGCGTTCATGGGCTACTTGGGAAAGGGCGTCTACAAAGTCTTTATTCACCGATGGTTCCTCCTCTGTTGAATGCTGCGGTCGGATGGCAGTAAACCCCGTGCTCTGTGGTCAAAGCGATGGGCTCACCTCGGTTTGTCCGGCCACTCGGCCAGATTGGCCCTGAAACTGCCCAGCTTGAGGGTGCGGGTCTCGCCGTTTTCGAGCAAAAAGGCCACCTGGTCATTCCTGACGGGACCTACCCGCCCCGTAAAGTTGCCTTCCGGACTGCGCACCTTGGCTTTCAGCCCCGTGAACCGCTCGAAGTGGCGGGCAGTGTAGAGGGGCCGGTCAGCCCCCGGCGATTCGACTTGCAGCAGGTAGCGCTCGGGTAGCTCGGCCTCGAGGCTGTCCAGACGAGCGCCAAGAGCGCGGTTGGCCCGCTCGAGGTCGGCCACCGAGATGGGCACCTCATCCTTGCGCTCTATGCGCACCAGCAACACACGTCTTTTGCTGCTGCTTTTTAGGCTGGCCTCGAGTACGTCGTAGCCGAGTGGCGACAGAACACTTTCGGCCAGTTTGTCGAATTCCACTCGATCACCTCCTCTTTCCCAAGAAAGAAGGGTGGGTCTACACCCACCCCCCATTGAATCTCGGGAGAACTAAGCACCTATATAGTATCAGCCCAGCATGAGAATATAAAGTGATCGGCGCGTCAGACCGCGAGCCGGACTCCTGGCAGCGCTACAGGGAAAAACCCCTCACTTGGAGGGGTCGGGTGGTGCCGGGAACAGGACTTGAACCTGCACACCCTTGCGGGCGCATGACCCTGAATCATGTGCGTCTACCAATTCCGCCATCCCGGCTCAGGGCAAGAAGAATAGTAGCCAGTTATGGCCTCTTAGTCAAGGGGGAGTTGCTGGGGGCCATTCTCGAAAAATCAGAGGGGCCGCAACACCCCAAAATACCACCGGCTTCCGACGCACAGAGTTTGGAGACGAATTTTCTCTCAACTACTTGCACCAGATTCGGTCAGTTTGTCGCCGCATGGACTAATCCGACCGAGGGAGTCGCTTGTTTCGCCGGCCGATAGGGAGGGGTGTGCTCCAGGATTCTGGTTGCGCCGCATGCGGCAGAACCAAGCCTCTAAAGTTTTGGACATGGATAATTATCTTTTGAACCCGGTCATGAATTCGGGGCCTCAAGCACGGCTGCTCCAGGCCGGCGCAGAGTGGGTCAGTTTCGATTGACCACATCTGCCGGGATGTGGGCTTGTGTGTTGCTCACAGCCTTTTCCGAAGCGTACACTTTGCAGTGTGGAGCCAACACTATTTCGTGGTAGACGTGAGCGAAAGTTGGGCGAGAATATCGCTGTGCGCCTCGAGGGCATCACCAAGCGCTTCGGAGAGCACAAGGCAGTTGATGATATTACGCTGGAAATTCGCGACGGAGAGTTTTTTAGCTTGCTGGGGCCATCGGGCTGTGGGAAAACCACCTTGCTGCGCATCATTGCCGGTTTCGACACACCCGATGAAGGCCGGGTAATCATCGGTGGTATGGACATGACCGGCGTGCCACCCTATCAGCGCAAGGTCAACACCGTTTTTCAGAACTACGCTCTTTTCCCTCACATGACCGTCGAACAGAACATCGCCTTTGGCCTGCGTATGAAAAAAATGCCCAGGGATGAGATCAGGAAGCGCGTGCAGTGGGCCCTCGAGCTCATCAACCTGCCGGGCTATGAAAAGCGGCGCACCGATCAGATGTCTGGAGGGCAGCGCCAGCGCATCGCCCTGGCCAGGGCCTTGGTTAACGAACCTGAAGTTCTGCTGCTGGACGAGCCGCTCTCGGCACTGGATCTCAAACTGCGCCAGGAGCTGCGGGTCGAACTGATGAACCTGCAAGAGCGTCTGGGTATTACCTTCATTTTCGTCACCCACGACCAGGAAGAAGCCCTGGTGATGTCCGATCGAATCGCTGTTATGAATAAAGGGCGTATAGAGCAGCTGGGCCCCACCGAGGAAATCTACGAACTGCCGAAAACGGCTTTTGTGGCCAAATTTATCGGTGACTCCAACCTGATTCCAGCCACAGCCCTCGAGCCTCGGCGGGTTCGGACGGCCATTGGGGAGTTTGTGCTGGATGAAGAAGACCAGCTAACCCCTGGCCAGGAGGTGTTGCTCTCGATCCGGCCCGAGAAAATCAGGCTCTTTCGAGAGAAGCCCGACTTGCCCAACGTTTTTCAGGCCAAGGTAGACGATATCATCTACACCGGTTCGGAAAACCAGTACATCCTGTTGGTCGACGGTCAACGCCTGATGTGCGAAACCCTCAACCAGGACATCCAGGAGCCAGGACACGAGGAGTTCACCTACGACGATCGGGTCTGGGTGGCCCTCACGCCAGAAAAGCTAGTAGTCATTCAAGGCGGAATGGGGGAGCGCCCCTATGCGTGAGGCCGCAACGCCCTGGGAACGGTTGCGCCAGATGCTGCTGACGGTGGGGCCGGGAGCTTTCTGGCTGGTGCTTTTTGTGCTTGTTCCCACCCTAATCATGCTGATTGCATCGCTGATGAGCCGCGGGAGTCTGGGTCAGTTGGTACCGCCGTTTGGCCTGCACAACTACCTGCGCTTTTTCTCCGACCCGCTTTTTGCAGAGATTATCGCTCGTAGCATGTGGATAGGTTTCTGGGCTACCATATTCGTAGTCTTACTGGGCTACCCACTGGCTTTTTACATCGCCGGAAGCCGTTACAAAGAGGTGCTTTTGCTCCTGGTGGTGATTCCTTTCTTCACCAATTTTCTGATTAGGGTTTATGCCTGGATAGTGATTTTTCAGAAGGAAGGGCTGCTCAATGGTCTCATCACAGCGTTTGGCTTGCCGCCCGCGGATCTGCTGCCCTCTACTTTTGCAGTCTATGTGGCCACGGTTTACACCTACCTGCCTTTCTTTGTGCTGCCGCTGTATGCCGCAGTCGAGCGCATTGACTGGAGCCAGCTCGAGGCCGCCTACGACCTGGGTGCAAGGCCCGTTCGGGCCTTCTGGGAGGCCATCTTTCCCCAGACGGTTCCGGGTTTGTTCGCCGGCTTCTTGCTGGTCTTTATTCCCGCGGTTGGTACCTTTGTCATCGCAGACCTTTTGGGCGGGGGTAAGGTGACGCTGGTAGGCAACCTGATTCAGCTCCAGTTTGGCTCGGCGCAAAACTGGGCCTTTGGCAGCGCGGTGAGTATGGTCTTGATGGCCATGGTGCTTCTGGGCTTGTGGCTGTACGCTCGAACCCAGGGCGAAAAAGGGCTCGATCGACTGGTATGAAACCCTGTGCTACACGCCAAAACACCAAGCTTGTGTGTGGGCTGGGCAGAGCCCACGGTCTCTTTTGTGGGGTGTCACCCTGTACTTAGGAGGCGTAGGTGAAAAAACTGCTTTCAATTCATGCCTGGCTGGTATTCGCCTTTTTGTACCTACCTATTGTGGTGATCGTCGCACTATCCTTCAACCAAAGCCGCTTTGGAGTACGCTTTACCGGCTTTACCATTGACTGGTATGCACGTCTTCTGGCCAACGAACGCATTCTAGAATACCTGACCAATACCCTCATAGTAGCCCTGGTTTCCACTACCGTTTCAACCATCCTGGGTACCCTGCTGGCGGTCGGCCTGGTGCGCTTTAACTTCCGTTTACAGAATGTTCTGCGCTATTTGCTCTACGTGCCGGTGGTGGTACCGGACGTGGTGATGGGAATCTCTTTGCTGCTGTTGTTTGATGTGATTCGCGATGCGATAGGTTGGCCCCGACTGTCGCTTTTTACTATCATCCTGGCCCACGTAAGCTTTCAGATTGCCTACGTGACGCTGGTGGTGCGCGCCCGTCTGATGCTTCTGGACCCTAGCCTCGAGGAGGCCGCCAAAGACCTGGGAGCCACGCCCTGGCGCACTTTTCGGGAGGTGACCCTACCGCTTATCATGCCGGGGGTGGTCGCGGGTGCTCTGCTGGCTTTCAGCCTCTCGCTCGACGATTTTGTGGTCACTTTCTTCACCGCTGGGCCAGGGTCCACAACCCTACCGCTGTACATCTTTTCCTCGGTTAAGCTTGGGGTCAGCCCAGAAATACATGCCCTCTCGACGTTGATGGTCGGGGCCACAATCTTGATTCTGGTTCTTGGCACACTCTTCTGGAGGAAACGTACCTAGGGAGGCGCTGGATATGAGCAGACTTTGGCTAATCGCTGTACTGGTTACTTTGGTTTCAGGCTGCGGGCAGCAACAAAAACAGCTACGCCTGTTGAACTGGTCGGACTACATGCCCCAGGAGGTGCTGGCCGAGTTCGAAAAACGTGAAGGGGTCAAGGTGGTCGAGGATACCTACGACTCGCCGGAGGCCATGCTCTCCAAGTTGCAAGCCGGTGGGGATAGCGAATACGACGTGCTGATTACTGCCGATTACACCATTGGTTCCCTGGCCCGTGCGGGTAGCCTGCTGGAGCTGGACAAATCCAAAATCCCCAACCTGAAGAACCTCGACCCGCAGTTTGCCGACCCTGCCTTCGACCCAGGCGGAAAGTACAGCGTAGTGTACCAGTGGGGAACCACCGGCCTGGCCTACCGCGAAGACCTGGTCAAAGGGCCGGTGGAAAGCTGGGCGGTGCTATTTGATCCAACCCAGTATGTGGGCAACTTCCTGTTGCTGGATGAGATGCGCGAGATGGTGGGTGCGGCTCTCAAGTACAAAGGTGAGTCGGTTAACACCACCGACCCGGCCAAGCTGGCCGAGGCACAAGCCCTGCTGCTCGAGGCCAAGCGGCGTTCGCAGGGCTTTGCGGGTGGAACCAGCATCCGCGACCGCTTGATTGCCGGTGACATTGCCGTGGGGCCCGCTTACTCTGGCGATATTCTGGCCGCTCAGGCCGAGAACCCCAAGCTCAAGTACGTGATACCCCGGGAGGGAGCTACTTTGTGGACCGATAACCTAGTGGTTCTGCAAAAGAGCCCCAACCACGAGCTGGCCTATAAATTCATCAACTTCCTGTTGGAACCCGAGATTGCTGCCCAGATTTCCAACTCCATTGGCTATGCCACTCCGGTGGCGGCGGCAATGGATCTGATTGAAGAAAAGGACAACCCTCTGGTCTACCCGACCCCCGAAAAACGGGCTCGCCTAGAGCTTTTATCCGATCTGGGCGATGGGGCCGATGTTTTCAACAGTGTATGGTCGGAAGTTAAGTCCCGCTAAAACGACGCCTGCAAAGAGTGTGGTACACAGCTCTGTGTAGTCAGGATTCTCAACGCTTGGTTGGTTCGGTGCCCATGTACTGGGCAACCAACCGTAGCTGGCCGGGTAGCGGCGGACCATACCCGAAGCTGAGGTAGCGGGGATCTGTACCGGAACGTTTGGGTAATAGGGGGTGATGCCGGCGACCGACTGGGAATAGGCCTGCTCTGCCGGTCGAGGGGGTTATTGCGGGATTTGCGTTGCACCCATGCAATTGCAGCCGTAAAGACATCTGGTTTGCATGGCTGTTTTTAGATGTGACCAGGCTGTGGTCGACGACAGGACACTGCGGTAGAGTTGTTGGGTATGGATGCCTTTGTACAACGACTCGACAAGCTCGCTCAGGTTGCCGTTCACGTGGGGCTGGGCCTGAAAGAAGGCCAGGAGTTGGTGATAACCGCCCCTGTTGAAGCGGTTTCGCTGGCCCGGAAGATTACCGAGCACGCCTATCGGGCCGGGAGTTCTCTGGTCACGGTGCTGTACGAAGATGATGCCGCTACCTTGCTGCGCTACCAGCATGCGCCTGATGCCTCTTTCGACCAAGCTCAGAAGTGGCTCTTTGATGGGATGGCGGAGGCTTTTCAGGGCGGCGCAGCCCGTTTACATATAGCCGGTAACGATCCTTCTTTGCTCAAAGATCAGAACCCCGAGCGGGTAGCGAGGGCCAACCGGGCACGCTCGATGGCTTATAAGCGAGCCCTCGAGCTGATCACCTCCTATCACATCAACTGGACCATCGTCGCTTATGCCCAACCAGCCTGGGCCTGCAAGGTCTTTCCGGGTGAGCCCGAGTCAAAAGCGGTAGAAAACCTCTGGGAGGCAATTTTTAGGGCCTCGAGGATCGATACCCCAGACCCTGTCGGCGCTTGGGCAGCCCACAACCAAAGTCTGCGCCACCGTGTCCAGTACCTCAACGAAAGGCGCTACGCAGCTTTGCATTTCCGAGGGCCGGGAACCGACCTCCGGGTGGGCTTGGCCGACGATCACGTATGGGCAGGGGGTGCAGTCCAGGCCAAAAACGGCCTGGTCTGTAACCCCAACATTCCCACCGAAGAGGTCTTCACCACCCCTCACAAAGACCGAATTGAAGGCCATGTACGCAGCACAAAACCGCTCTCGTATCAGGGAAGCCTCCTCGAGGGCATCGAAGTGCGTTTCGAAAAAGGTCGCATTGTAGAAGCCCGGGCCCAGAGCGGTCAGGAAGTCCTGGCACGGGTGCTTCAAACCGACGAGGGTGCCCGCAGCCTGGGCGAAGTAGCACTGGTGCCCCACTCTTCGCCCATCTCGCAAAGTGGTGTACTGTTTTACAACACCCTCTTCGATGAGAACGCTGCCAGTCACATCGCACTGGGACAGTCCTACAGTGAGTGCATCCAGGGTGGAAGCAAAATGAGCCCCGAGGAGCTGGCGGCGAGGGGGGCCAACAGCAGCCTGATTCACATCGACTGGATGATCGGTTCGAGCCAGATAGATGTAGATGGCATTGCCCAGGATGGACACACCGAGCCATTGATGCGCGGTGGCGAGTGGGTCAGACCCTAATGGCCTGGAGACGAACCATACCGGAAAAGTTAGGCGAAGCCAGCGTCTTCCTGTTGGTCGGCGAAGAATACGACTCCTTTCCAAGGGGCGGTATCACGTCCCTATGGCCAGAAAAAGCGGTAACGCGTTCCACTAAATGTCATAAATCGGTATCGCCCCCCGCTACGCGGACAACTTCGTTCGGTGCCTATACGCGGCGTGGGCGAGGTGAGGCCACCCTCCGGTGGCGAATCTGGTATGAGCCCTGGTTCTCACGGTTCTAAGCCCACCTGGTGCTGCCAGAAAACCCAGAGCGTTGTTGTCTTGACAGCATTCATCGTTGGTGAAGAAACAAAAAAACTGGCTACTTTTCTCAAGAAGGTGCAAGAACAAGCTGCATCCCGTCCAGGACGCAGCTTGCGAAAGCGCAAATGGCCTTTCTTTTACGATTAGGCTTGCTTGGATTGAATATAGTTGATGGCATCCTGCACGGTTCGAATCTTTTCGGCATCCTCGTCGGAAATTTCCAGCCCAAACTTGTCTTCCAAGCCCATGATCAGCTCAACGGTGTCGAGGCTGTCTGCACCAAGATCTTCGATGAAGCGGGCTTCGGGTACCACTTTGTCTGCATCGACGCCTAGTTTGTCCACAATCACTTCTCTCACATCGTCCAGGATAGCCATGTTAACCTCCATAGGGTCAGGATTTACTGCACCGTGCGGGATTCTACCATATCAATACTGCGCTTGGGCTTGGGGCACCCATGGGTGCACCCTCAGTGAGGGGTCATACCGCCATCCACGCAGAGAGTTTGTCCGTTGATGTAAGCCGCATCCTCCGAAGCTAAGAAGGCCACCGCCTTGGCAACCTCCTCGGGCTTACCAAAGCGCCCTGCTGGAATTTGCTTCAGGTACTCGGCAACCACCTGCTCGGGCAGTCTGGCCGTCATGTCGGACTCGATGAAGCCGGGCGCAATGGCATTGACGGTGATGCCACGGGTGGCGTACTCCTTGGCTACAGCTCTAGTGAAACCAATCAGACCGGCCTTGGCCGCCACGTAGTTGGCCTGTCCGGGATTGCCTAAAATCCCCACAACGCTGCTGATGTTGATTACCCGTCCCCACTTTGAGCGCATCATCAGCTTAATGGCCTCGCGGGTGGTGTGGAAAATGGCACTCAGATTGGTCTGAATCACAGCATCCCAGTCTTCGTCTTTCATGCGAATCAGGAGGGTATCGCGGGTGATGCCCGCATTGTTCACCAAGACCTCGAGGCCACCCAGGGCCGCACTGGCGTCGGCTACGAGCTTCTGGGCCGCTGAAGGGCTGCTTAGATCGGCTCCCAAGACTACAACCGAGCTAGCACCTAGCTCCCGGGCCTCTGTAGCAGTGGCCTCGGCAGCAGCCTGATTCCCGGCATAATGAATAGCCAGGGCGTAGCCTCGGCGGGCCAGTTCCAGCGCAATAGCCCTCCCAATCCCGCGGGACGAACCTGTTACCAGCGCTTTTCGCATGTTTCCTCCGATCTGCTCCGAAACCCAAAACTTCGCTAACCCTGGGCCATAACCGCCAAGCTCTCGGCTATTTCTGGCGGACTGGTCAGAGAACGAGCTTCTACCCCGCTCAGGGTACGCACGACCAGTCCAGTCAAAACCTTGCCCGAGCCGAACTCGAGGTAGGTTTTCACGCCTTTATCCTTCAGGTGTTGCAGAATCTCTACCCAGCGTACCGAGCGGGTGATCTGCTCAAGTAATAGCTCGCGAATCACGGCTGGCCGGGTCTCGGGCTGGGCCAGCACATTTGAATAAACCGGAAAGCGCGGCGGGCGCAGCTCAACCTGGAAAAGGTCGTTCCGGAGCCGCTCCCTGGCAGGGCGCATCAGCGAGGAGTGAAAGGGAGCCGAAACCGGCAGGGCAATCACCCTGGCCTTGTGGCTTTTCAAAACCTCGGTCGCCTGGGCGACCCCTTCGGTAGTTCCCGAGATGACGGTCTGCTCGGGCGAGTTGTAATTGGCAACCTCCACCCCCTCAATCCCCGCCGTAAGCTCCAGAATGGTTTGAGCCGGCACCTTGAGCACGGCTGCCATCGCACCTGCGCCGACTGGCACTGCCTGCTGCATGTACTCGCCCCTTTTGCGCACCAGGCGCAAGCCGTCCTCCAGGCTCAGGGTGCCAGCAGCCACATGGGCGGTCCACTCCCCAAGGCTATGGCCTGCAGCATACCGAGGTAGCGTCCCTCCAGCTTCCAGGTACGCCTCAAAGGCCGCATAGCCCACCGCCAGCAGAGCCGGCTGCTGGTTGGCAGTGAGCCTCAGCTCTTCTTCCGGGCCTTCCCACATCAACTTTAGCAGACCCGGCAAAGCCGCTTCGGCCCGGTCCAGGGCTTCTTGTGCGGCCCTTGAGCCCTCGTAGAGGGCCTTACCCATACCAATTTCCTGCGAACCCTGACCGGGGAACAGCGCTGCAATCATAAATAACCTCCAATAACCTCCGACTGGTTCTGAGAACAGAGCCGATGGCGAGCCTGCATGGCTCTACGCATAAACCTCCGGGCCCTCAATCCGGCTGCCACCAGGTCAGGACACTGGCGGCCCAGGTCAGCCCTGCACCGAAAGTAACAAAAAGGATGTGGTCGCCGTTGTGGATTTTGCCCGCATCCAGGGCCTCCTGCAGGGCAATGAGCATGGAAGCGGTAGAGGTATTGCCGTAGCGGTCTACGTTTACCCAGACCTGTTCGGAGGGCAATTGGAGCCGTTCGCGGGCTGCTTCGATAATGCGGGCATTGGCCTGGTGGGGAATTAGATACTTGATGTCCTCGGGTTTGAGACCTGCTTTCTCGATGGCCTCGAGGGTCGCGGTGTTCATCACCCGTACTGCAAACTTGAAGACCTCACGGCCATTCATGTAGACATACTTCGGCATGGCGCTGCCATCGGGCAACTTATCGGCAATGCAGCGCAACATAAGTTCCTTGCCCCCTGAACCATCAGCCCCCAGCACAAAAGAGCGGAAGCCGTAGCCCTCCGGTACCGGACCAATCACCGCAGCCCCCGCCCCATCACCAAATAGCACGGCTGTTGAACGGTCGGTGTAGTCGAGGATTTTCGAAAGGGTCTCAGAGCCTATGGTCAGCACCCGATGGGCCAGCCCGCTGGCTACCATGGCGTGCGCTTGTGCAATGGCATAGCCCCAGCCCGGACATCCTGCCAGCAGATCGTAGGCTCCGGCCTTGAGGCCAAAGCGGTCTTGTACCAGTGCGGCCGTAGCTGGAAACAAAGCATCGGGGGTATTGGTGGCTACGATGACCAGATCTACCCCGTCCAGGGCACTTTTTCCATGACGGCGAATCAGGTCTTCGACAGCCTTGAAGGCCAGGTGAGAGGTGTACTCTCCTGCCGCAGCCAACCGGCGCTCACGAATACCGGTGCGGCTTACAATCCACTCGTCGGAGGTATCGAGAATTTTCTCGAAGTCGTGGTTGGTCATTACCCGGTCGGGCGCGTAGGTGCCAAGGGCCTGGATTCCGATGTTCAACTTTGCCTCCTCAAACTGCCCAAGTTGTCCAGGGCACTCCAACAAAGATAACACTCCAACCGGCCTTCAATGCCTGAGGTCAGTTTGAACCAAGTTCAAATGGAGCCTGAAGCCGCGGGGCAAAGGCCTACCTGGCAGAGTTGAAAGCAGGCTCGTACCATCGTGGGTTATGGCAATCTGGACTTGCAAAATCACGGCCCGAATCCAGGTATTGAATCTGCTGCAGCCAGCTTGCCAGCCTAGGTGCAGCATTAAGGACGTTACCAAAGCAAAGCGGTGTTTTGCGGAAGAGCCTGGGCCCACCCTGGAGGATTCGCCCATTGCCTGGTGGAGAAAACAAAACCCAGACCCCGTCTATCGGTGGTCTGGGAACATACTGTGTGTCAGGCCTTGATTTCAAGAACTTTCTGGCCTGCATAGTAGCCGCAGCTATCACAGACGGTGTGGGGTGGCACCATGGCACCGCAGTTGGCGCACTTGATGAGTGCGGGGGCGGTGAGGGTCGAAACCACAGCACGGCGGATATCCCGGCGGGACTTGGAAACCTTTTTCTTGGGTACAGGGTGCTTGGCCATTATGGGTCACTTCCTTTTGCTGAACAGCCTCGAGACGAGGCTGCTTTCGACAAACCGCTCTCTAATCTACAAGTTGCCGGACAAAAGGTCAACCCACCAGCTCCACCCGGTCACCGGTTATGAGGCCAAGCTGCTCATGGGCGTTGCCCAGGTGAACCGCCACCTCGAGCAAACCCGCGCTGCCTACATAGGCCAATGCTGTTCCCACCGGTACCTCTGCGTAGTGTGAGGCCACCGGGATGCGATGGTAGCGGATGCGCACGGTTCGGCCCCGTACATGGGCAGGCGTGGCCAGCAGAGTGGTGATGGCGTTGCCAAAACGGTCGAAGGTAAGAATCTCCCCCTGGCTGCCAAAGTTAAGGTGGATGGGTAGGCGCACCAGCTCGGCCACCGGCAGTTCGGGGCCGAAACGATGGGGCTCGACCCCAGCCGCCAGATGGGCTGCTACCGGCCCAAAGACATCCCGACCATGAAAGGTGGTTGATTTGCGGGGCAGATGGTAGGCAGGGTTCTCCAGCGCATACACTTTGCGCGGGGGGTCTTGTAGGTAGGCCAGCGTCAGGAGGCCGTTATCCGGTGCCACATAACAAAGCCGTTCCCCAACCACCAACACTGCACGGCGGCTCGAGCCCACTCCGGGGTCAATGACCGCCAACACCACCGAGTTTCGCGGTAGGTATGGCACCGACTCATAAAGTATGTAGCTAGCCCGTCGGAGGTCGCCTGGTGGCAGGTTGTGGGCTAGGTCGTGTACCACCAGCCCCGTAGTGATTTGCCGCATGACCGCCTTGACCACCGCAGCGTAGGGGTCGGCCAAGCCAAAGTCGGACAAAAAGAATATCTCCCGCATCTATGCGCAGTTTATCGCGCATCATGAGCCTGGCGATCCAAAATGGTACATTGCAGTGCGGATACCAGATTCGGCTAAGCTGCGTCCGGAGGGTGACGGACTGACCTGACCGAGGTCATCGGCGTGGCGGAGGGTGATGCTGATCGGATGCACCAAGGGAACCTGATGCCTATTTGTTGCACCATTGGAAAGCCATACCGCCCCTTGGAAGGGAGTCGTTTTTTCGCCGACCGTAGGAAGAAGTGACGCCGGTTTCGCCAACCGGAGGGAGGGGTGTGCTCCAGGATTCTGGTTCCGCTGCGCGCGGCGCAACATGCCCATAGAGTTTTTGATTTGGAGGTTTAGCTCTTTGAATCCGGTACTATTCACGTAGCAAACAAGCCTGCCGCTTTGGTCTAAAGTATAGGTTCGCTGTTCTCAGCTACCTACCAGGACGCGTACCCATGGCAAGTTGGCAACCAGGGCCAGAATGACCCCAGCCAAAACCCAGGCTGTCGCACCAGCCAACGCTCCTCTGGTGCGCTGGTAGAGCCACCCTAGAAAGAGGCTCGAGGCCAGGAAGTAAAGTGTAGGACCGGGGACGGCCAGGGCAAAAAGCACCGGAATCATGAAGGTACTGAGCTCCTTGTAGCGTTCTTTGAAGACTGGGTAGCCAACCCCACGTACCACCAACTCCAGCAGGGCAAGCCCGAAAAAGATGGGGTACATGGTACCCAGGCCGCTCAGGCCCAGGGGTTTGGTAATGTAGGCGTACAGGGCCAGCAGGGCCAGCAAAACCAGCCCTGCCCAGGTGCCCTCAACCCAACTGCTG
>DAIUDO010000018.1:21086-22654 GCA_036845585.1 Meiothermus sp.
GGCCAGCAGGGCCAGCAAAACCAGCCCTGCCCAGGTGCCCTCAACCCAACTGCTGCGTGGCCCCAGGGCGTTGGGCATACCGTCCCGACCTACTGCTTGGTAGGCAATCAGCAGGGCAAAGACACCCACCAGGAAATAGAAAACCGGGCGCACCGCTTGTCCCTGGAACGGGGTGAACAAAGCCAGCAGATTTTGGTAGAGAATCTGCCCTATTCCAACCGCCGCCAATCCGGCCAAAACCAGCGAGATCAGCAACCAAAGGTGAATGGAGCCAGGGCCAAAACGCCGCTCGTTGCCCATCTCCACCGTGCGCATCGGTTCTATGCGGCTCTCGCCGTACAGTAGCAATCCTAGGTAAACCAGAAGTACCACCAACCAAGGCCAGACTTTACTGAGCAGGTTGCTGGGTAGGCTGATCCGCGAAGAGAGCTGGCGCAAGACCAGCGAGCCTTTGTCGAACTCACCCAGGCCGTAGTAGACCATGGCTAACAGACCCAGGGTGCGGGTGTAGTCGCTTTCCAGGGGTCCCAGGCGGGGCAATACCTCCTCGAGGGCCACCGCGGCTGCTTTTGTGTCCCCGGCAAGCCACATCAACCGGGCCTTAGCCAGCTGTTCTTTGGGCGTGTTGCTGAGAAGCCCCAGGGCTTCCATGGGGCGGCCCAATCGCTCGGCCAGGCGGGCTGCTCCCAAGCGGGCTTCCTCCGAGGCGGTGATCCGACGGAAGGTGATATAGGCTTCTTCGTAATTGCCCAGCGCTTCGTTTATTTGAGCACGGAGCAGTACCGCCTCGGTGTTGAGGCCGCGGGGCAGCCGGGCCAGCGCATCCGCAGGGCGTCCCTGCAGCAGCAGTAGCCGTGCGTTAAGCAGAGCTACCTCAGGGTCTTGTGGGTTTAGCTCGACCATCCTTTGAATGTAGGGTTGAGCCGCGCCAGGATTGTTCTCCTCCAAGGCGATACGGCCGAGTAGTTTAATGCTGGGCAGGTGGTTTGGTTCAGCAACCAGAGCGAGCTGACAGGTCGCCCGAGCGCTGTCGCGGACACCCCGGTCGTACAGGGTCTTACACTGGGTGTAGTACCCCTCGGCACCCAGCTGAGCAAAGGCCGTGAACGAAAATAGGGCGATTCCCACAGCAAAAGGAATCGCTCGTAACGCCATCATGGGGGTAGTTTAACATGATGCACTTCGTTTCTTGCACACAGATGCACATCCGGTAGAATCCATGCCGTAGAGTTGTGGACTGCAAGCCAAGCAGTTTTGGAGGTTGGTATGAAGCGTCTGTTGCTATGCATGGTGCTGCTGCTATCGATGGGTTTGGCTCAAAACACAGCCCTCATCGAAAAACTGTTGGACGATGGCAAATTTCAAGAGGCCTATGAGGCTGGTTGGCGTCTGGGTACCGTCGAAGGTCTGGTCCTGGCCGCGAAAGCTGCCAGCTATTATGCCGGCTATCTGGCTAAGGACAGCGAAAAAGCCGACTGGTTTGGTCGGGCCGAAGCTGCCGCCCGCCGTGCTATCCAGGCCAACAATGACAATGCCGAGGCCTACTTTGAACTGGCCCGTGCCCAGGG
>DAIUDO010000019.1:0-22429 GCA_036845585.1 Meiothermus sp.
ATCCGCGAGGGCGGTCGCACCGTTGGAGCCGGTGTGGTGGCTAAGATCATAGAGTGAGGGAGGCCCTGAATGCCAAAGATTCGTATCAAACTTCGGGGCTTCGACCACAAAAGCCTGGACGCTTCGGCAGCCAAGATTGTGGAGACGGCCCGCCGCAGTGGGGCTCAGGTAGCCGGCCCGGTGCCGTTGCCAACCCGCATCCGACGCTTTACTGTGCTGCGGGGCCCCTTCAAACACAAGGACAGCCGCGAACACTTCGAGCTGCGTACCCATAACCGACTGGTGGACATTACCGACCCCACCCCCAAGACCATCGAGGGGTTGCGGAACCTCGACCTGCCGACCGGCGTCGAGATCGAACTTAAGATGGTAGGAGGCCGCTAATGAAGGGCATCCTTGGAACCAAAGTAGGTATGACCCAGGTCTGGAAGGGCGACAAGGCGGTTCCCGTGACGGTGATTTTGGCCGGTCCTTGCCCGGTAGTGCAGCGTAAAACCGTTGACAAGGATGGTTACGAAGCGGTGCAGCTGGGTTTCCAGAGCCAGAAGGTTCAGCGGGTCAACAAGCCTGCCAAAGGCCATTTTGCCAAGGCTGGGGTTGAACCCGTAAAGTTCCTCAAGGAGCTGCGGGGCTTCAATCCCGATGCCGATACCGTAACGGTGGGCATTTTCAATGCCGGAGAAGTGGTGGATGTAACCGGCACTTCCAAGGGCCACGGTTTCACAGGCGTGATGAAGAAATGGAACTTTGCGGGTGGCAACGACTCGCACGGTGCCCACAAGATTCACCGCCACGGCGGTTCGATTGGTAACCGCAAGACGCCGGGTCGGGTCTTTAAGGGCAAGAAGATGGCTGGGCGCTGGGGCAACGAAAAAGTGACCATCCAGGGCCTCGAGGTCGTGGATGTGCTAGAAGGCGAGAACCTGATTCTGGTCAAAGGCTCGGTGCCTGGGGCCAATGGCAGCCTTGTGGTGGTGCGCCAGACCAGCAAAGTGCCTGCGATCAAGGCCGCTAAGGGAGGTAAGTGATGTATAACCTTCCGGTACTAGGAAGCAAGAAGACCGTCGAGGCCGACCTGCCCGAAAAGGTGAGCGGCCACGTCCTCTACGAGGTGGTGCGCTGGCAACTGGCCTCGCGTCGCCGCGGCACCGCAGCCACCAAGACCCGTGGTATGGTGAACTTCACCACCAAGAAAATGTACGCCCAGAAGCACACCGGGCGGGCCCGCCACGGTGACTACGGCGCCCCCATTTTTGTAGGTGGTGGTACGGTGTTTGGTCCCCAGCCGCGCGACTACAGCTATACCCTGCCCAAAAAAGTGCGCAAACTGGGCTTGGGCATGGCTCTGGCCGACCGGGCTAAGGAGGGCCGGCTCTTCCTGGTCGAGGACTTTAAGGGGGTGGGCGGTAAGACCAAGGAGTTTGTGGCCTGGCTGAAGGCCCACAACCTCGAGGGCTTTTCCATCCTGCTGGTCACCAGCGATGAGAAGGTAGCTCGGGCTGCCCGCAACCTGCCCAAGGTCCGGGTGCTGGCGCCGGAGGGGCTCAACGTATACGACATCATGCGGCAAGAGGCCCTGGTGATGGAGGCTGCGGCCTGGGAGCCTGTGCAGGCCCGTGTGGCTGCCGGAGGGGGTGAAGCTTGATGAAAACGCCCCACGACGTAATCCTCCAACCGGTTTTGTCGGAAAAAGCCTATGGCCGATTTGCCGAGGGGGTTTATACCTTCTGGGTGCATCCAAAGGCCAATAAGACCGAGATAGCCAATGCGGTCGAGGCCGCGTTCAAGGTCAAGGTGGTGCGGGTCAATACCCAGAACACCCTAGGCAAGAACAAGCGTCTGGGACGTTTTTCTGGTAAGCGCGCAGACCGCAAGAAGGCCATCGTGACGGTGGCCGCTGGGCAGAAGATCGAGGCTCTGGAAGGACTGATCTGATCGGTTTGTCCCGTTTTGGAAAGGGCCTCTGTGGGTAGGTGAGGCATGGGTTACTGGAAGAAGAGAAGCAGAATGTGTTTGCAGTACCCAGCCGCGACCCGGATAGCCTCGAGACCGAGCCAAACCTGTTTACTGCGCCAACAGGAGCGGATGAAGGGGCAAAAAATCCACTTGGAATCAGGACGACTCGGTTAGTCCGTATCAGGTGAGAGGAAACGGAAAATGGCAGTAAAGAAGTTCAGACCCTATACCCCATCGCGCCGCAGCATGACGGTGGCGGACTTCTCGGACTTGACCAAAAAGCGTCCGGAGAAGAGCCTTACCGCGCCGCTGAAAAAGACCGGGGGGCGCAACAACCAGGGCCGCACCACCAGCCGCTTCATTTCCGGTGGGCACAAGCAGCTCTACCGCATCATCGACTTCCGCCGCCGGGATAAGGCCGGCATTCCGGCGCGGGTAGCGGCTATCGAGTACGACCCCAACCGCACCGCTCGCATCGCGCTGCTGTTTTATCGCGATGGTGAAAAGCGCTACATCCTGGCCCCCGATACCCTGAGCGTCAACAGCACGGTCAACAGCGGTCCTGAGGCTGCTATTGCCGTAGGTAACGCTCTGCCCTTGCGCTTCATCCCGGTCGGTACGGTGATTCACGCGGTGGAACTGGAGCCTGGCAAAGGGGCCAAAATGGCCCGCAGCGCGGGTACCAGCGTGCAAGTACAAGGGCGCGAAGGCGATTACGTCATCCTGCGTCTGCCCTCGGGAGAACTGCGCAAGGTACACGGTGAGTGCTATGCCACCGTTGGCGTGGTCTCCAATGCCGACCACAAGAACATCGTTTTGGGTAAGGCCGGGCGCAAGCGCTGGCTGGGCCGCAAGGGCCACGTGCGCGGTACGGTGATGAACCCGGTAGACCACCCACACGGGGGTGGTGAGGGCCGCGCACCGCGGGGCCGTCCGCCGGTCTCGCCCTGGGGCCAGCAGGCTAAAGGTCTCAAAACCCGTAAGAAGAAGAAACCCTCGAGCGCGCTTATCGTCTCGCGCCGCAAGAAATAGAGGTGAACTATGCCACGCAGCTTGAAAAAAGGAATTTTCGTGGAAGGCCACCTGCTGGAAAAAGTCGAGGCGATGAACGCCAAAGGCGAGAAGCGGGTGATTAAGACCTGGAGCCGCCGGAGCACCATTGTGCCCGAGATGATCGGGCATACCCTGGCGGTTTATAACGGCAAGCAGCACGTGCCGGTGTACATCACCGAGCAGATGGTGGGGCACAAACTGGGCGAGTTCTCGCCTACCCGCACCTACAAGGGTCACAGCCGCGAGGCCAAGACCGCTGCCAAAAAGTAAGGGGTGAACGGTGGAAGCCAGAAAGCGTTTAAGAAAGGGTGAACGCAGCGATATCCGCAAAGACGTGCGGGACGTGCATTATCCCGGCTCGGCGGCCCTGAAGCGCTACGCCAAGATGTCGTTGCGCCGGCGGGAAGAAGCAGTCAAGGCAGAAGTGCCCCACACCTACGCCCAGGCTACCGCTCGGTATGTCCGCATGTCGCCGCAAAAAGTGCGCCTAGTGGTCGATCTAATTCGCGGAAAGAAACTTGAGGAAGCCCGCGCCATTCTCAAGTACACGCCGCACCGCGCTTCGGAGATTGTTGCCAAGGTGCTCGAGTCGGCCGCCGCCAACGGTATGAACGACGACCGCAAAAACATGATCGAGGACCAGATCTTTGTCAAGGCAGCCTATGTCGACGAAGGCCCGGCCATCAAGCGGATGCTGCCTCGAGCCCGGGGCAGCGCCAACCTGATCAAGAAGCGTACCAGCCACATCACCATCATCGTGGGGGAGAAAAATGGGTAACAAGATCAATCCCGTAGGCTTGCGCCTGGGTATCACCCGCGAGTTCGAGTCGCGCTGGTA
The DNA here is from genome assembly GCA_036845585.1 of Meiothermus sp. Classification (GTDB taxonomy): domain Bacteria; phylum Deinococcota; class Deinococci; order Deinococcales; family Thermaceae; genus Meiothermus. The sequence continues at coordinate 3,848 of DAIUDO010000019.1, forward strand.
CGCGGGTAAGAAAACCTATGCCAAGATTCTTCAAGACGACCGTTTGATCCGGAGCCTGATTGAAAAAGAACTTCGCCCGGCAGGCCTGGCCCGTATCGATATTGAGCGGGCTGCCGATAACATAGCGGTTACGGTCTATGCAGCTAAACCCGGGGTTGTGATTGGCCGTGGTGGCGAGACCATCAAGCGGCTGCGCGAGACCCTGCAAAGCAAGTTCCCGGGCAAAACCCTGGCCCTAAACGTCCAGGAGGTGGGCAACCCCAACCTTTCGGCCCCCCTGGTGGCCCAGCGCGTGGCTGAGCAGATCGAGCGCCGTTTCGCCGTGCGCCGGAGCATCAAGCAGGCCGTCCAACGGGTGCGCGAGGCTGGGGCACAAGGGGCCAAGATTGTAGTTTCGGGCCGCATCGGTGGAGCCGAGCAGGCCCGCGTCGAGTGGGCTGCCGAAGGCCGGGTCCCCCTGCACACCCTGCGGGCCAACATCGACTATGGTACCGCCCGGGCCGAGACCACCTATGGTTCGCTGGGGGTCAAGGCCTACGTGTTCATGGGCGAGGTTATCGGCGGTAAGAAGGTCGTGCCGGGTGCGGCGCCCACTGCTCGTCCGGCTGCGCCAAAGCGCGACCGTGAGGAGGCCAAGCCGCGCCGTCGCTCAGCGGTACGTAAGGCGGGGGCTGGTGCCAAGGAAGGTGAGTAAAACATGTTGATGCCCAAGCGCATGAAATACCGCAAGGCCCACCGGGGTCGGATGCGCGGAACCGCCAAAGGCGGTGACTACGTGGCCTTTGGCGAGTGGGGCCTGGTGGCGATGGAACCAAGCTGGGTAACCAGCCAGCAAATTGAAGCAGCGCGTGTGGCCATGGTGCGCCACTTCCGCCGCGGGGGCAAGATTTTTATCCGTATCTTCCCCGACAAACCCTATACCAAGAAGCCCCTGGAAGTCCGCATGGGTAAGGGTAAAGGAAACGTGGAAGGCTACGTGGCGGTAGTGAAGCCTGGCCGGGTAATGTTTGAGGTCTCGGGGGTTACGGAAGAGCAGGCCCGTGAGGCGCTACGCCTGGCTGGACACAAGCTGCCTATTCAGACCAAGGTGGTGAGACGCGATGCCTACGACGAAGCCCAGTGAGCTGCGCAAACTGCCTGTGCAGGAGCTGCAGAAGCGCGTGCAGGATACCAAGAAAGAACTCATGGAGCTGCGCTTTCAGGCCAGCATCGGACAGCTTGACAAGAACCATCGCGTGGCAGAGGCCAGGCGCGAGATTGCCCGCATCATGACCGTGCTGAGTGAGAAGAGCCGGGAGGCTGTGGCTGCAAGCAACGCTGAGGCCAATGCTCCCACCCCGAAAAAGCCCCGCGCCAAGAAGGCTGGGTAAGAAAGGAGCCGTCAATGCCCAAGAAAGTTCTAACCGGCGTGGTGGTCAGCGATAAGGCGCAGAAGACCGTTACGGTTTTGGTTGAGCGCCAGATGCAGCACCCGCTGTACGGGAAGGTCATCAAGCAATCCAAAAAGTACCTTGCCCACGATGAAAACGACCAGTACAAGCTCGGCGATGTCGTGGAAATCCGAGAAGCAACCCCCATTTCCAAGAACAAGAAATTTGTGGTGGTCGCTCGCCTCGAGGAAGGTCGAATGGACTTGGTGGAGCGTTACCAACTTCGTAAGGAGCGTGGTAAAGCGTGATTCAGCAGGAAACTGTGCTGGAAGTTGCCGATAACACGGGCGCTCGCAAGATTGCCTGCATTCGGGTGATGGGAGGTCATTACCGCAAATATGCGAGTGTGGGTGATGTGATTGTGGCCTCAGTCAAGGAAGCCATACCTAGGGGTATGGTCAAGGAAGGGGATGTGGTCAAGGCGGTGGTGGTGCGAACCGCTAAGGAAATCCGCCGACAGGATGGTTCTTCCATCCGCTTCGATACCAACGCGGCGGTCATCATCAACCCTCAGAACGAACCTCGGGGAACCCGGGTGTTTGGTCCGGTGGCCCGCGAGCTGCGCGAACGCGGCTTCATGAAGATTGTCTCGTTGGCACCCGAGGTGCTCTGAACTTAGCAAGGGAGGGGCTGCGGGTTCTTGCCGTAGGCGAGTTGTTTCCGATGTACCGGAGGCCCCTGGTCTCCCGTCCCGCACCCCGCTTGTAAGGGGCACCCTAGGAAAGCCCACCCTGTTGCCCCACAAGCACTAGAAAGGATGCTTTTCAGGGGGATATCTGCTAAACTTGTCATTTGGTGTCTAGGATTTGGCGGTCTTAGCCCTGAAAGCAAAATCGGAGGAACAATGTCGAAGGTACACGTCAAAAAAGGGGACACCGTGGTGGTCCTTTCCGGAAAGGAAGGATTGCGCGGTGAGACCGGCAAAGTGAAGGCTGTTATGCCCAAGGAGGGTATGGTGGTAGTTGAGGGGCTCAACCGGGTCAAGCGTGCAGTGCGCCCCAACCCACGTAACCCTCAAGGGGGCTTCGTCGAGAGCGAAGCGCCGATTCATGCCTCAAAGGTCATGCCTATTTGCCCAAGCTGTGAAAAACCGACCCGTATCCGCAAGAGGGTGCTGCCCGATGGCACCAAGGCACGTGTCTGCGCCAAGTGCGATGGCGTGCTGGATACCAAATAAGGGGGTTGAGAATGCCTTTAGAAGTCGCCCTCAAAAAACGCTACGCCGAAGAGATTCGCCCTGAGCTGATGAAGCGCTTTGGCTACGACAACATCATGGCCGCCCCCCGCCTGGTCAAAATTGTAGTCAACCAGGGTCTTGGAGAGGCCAAGGAAGACAGCCGGATCCTTGAAAAGGCCGGAAAGGAACTCGCGGTCATCACCGGTCAGCAGCCGGCCATCACCCGGGCGAAGAAGTCCATCTCCAACTTCAAGCTGCGTCAGGGGATGCCCATCGGTCTGCGCGTGACCCTGCGCGGCGACCGGATGTGGATTTTTGCCGAGAAGCTGATCCATATCGCCTTACCTCGCATCCGCGATTTTCGGGGGGTTAACCCTGGTGCCTTCGATGGCCGTGGCAACTACAATCTGGGCCTGCGCGAGCAGGCCATCTTCCCCGAAATCACCTTCGACATGGTGGATACCGTGCGTGGGATGGACATCGCGGTGGTCACTACGGCCAAAACCGACGAGGAAGCCAAGGCCCTGCTGGAGTTGCTGGGGTTCCCGTTCCGCAGGTAAAGTTCTGTAGCTTCGCTCCTAATAGCAGATCGTGGTTAGGTAAGCAGTTTTTTGAGAGGAGGTGAGCACATGGCCAAGAAGTCCCAAGTCGAGAAGATGAAGCGCAAGCTCAAAACCATTGCCAAGTATGCGGCCAAGCGGGCTGCCCTCAAGGCCGCCGGTGACTATGCTGCCCTGGCCGAGCTGCCCCGTGATGCCAGCCCCACCCGCCACAAGAACCGTTGTGCGGTGACGGGCCGCTCCAAGGCTTTCCTGCGCTACTTTGGCATCTCGCGCCTTCAGTTCCGTGAGATGGCCCACAAGGGCCAGTTGCCGGGCGTCAAGAAAGCCAGCTGGTAGAGATGGCTTGGCAGGTCGGTGAGTTTTCACCGAAACCGCGAAGCCGGTCCTCGAGCGCCCTCTGCGGATGTTCTGAGCTGCTAGGTTGGCCGATTTGGCCAAAACCAGGCTCCGCAAACCTCCAAACAAAGCAGAGCCGCTTGAAAAGAAGGAGATTTTGCAATGCTTAGTGATCCAATTGCCGACATGCTGACCCGGATTCGCAACGGGGTCCAGGTCTACAAGGAGAGTGTGGACGTACCTGCTTCAAAGTTCAAACAGCAGATCGCCAGCATCCTGGTGAAGGAAGGTTTTCTCAAAGGGATGGAGCAGGTGGAGATTGACGGCAAGCCTTTCTTAAGGCTTACGCTCAAGTATGGCCCCCGCCGCGAAAAGGTGATCCAGCACATCCAGCGGGTCAGCCGGCCGGGCCGCCGGGTCTACGTGACCGCCGACAACGTGCCCAACGTCCGCCGGGGTCTGGGTCTGGCTATTGTTTCCACATCCAAGGGGCTGTTGCCCGACCGCGAGGCCCGCAAGCTGGGTGTGGGCGGCGAGGTAATCTGCGAGGTGTGGTAACCCCACCCCAATTTGAGCTGTTCCCTTTTACCCCGTGGCTCAGGTCCTCAAAACCTAGGAAGCTGCTGTGCCCAGGGAACCCCAAGAAGGAGTAAAGAAATGTCTCGAATTGGAAAACAAGCCATCACCCTGCCCAAAGGGGTGACCGTTGATGTGGCCGCTGGGATGGTCAAGGTCAAAGGTGCCAAGGGTGAGCTGACCGTGCAGCTTCACCCCGACCTGACTGTGAAGAACGAGAACGGCAGCATCACCGTGAGCCGCCCCTCGGACAGCCGTACCCACAAGAGCCTGCACGGCCTGACCCGCACCCTGATTGCCAACGCGGTGCAAGGGGTTTCGGTCGGCTATGTCAAAGAGATGTTGATTAGCGGTACCGGTTACCGGGCGGCCATGCAGGGCAAGAACCTCGAGCTCACCGTGGGGCACAGCCACAAGGACATCGTAACCCCGCCCCCCGGCATCACCTTCGAGGTGCCCGAACCCACCAAAATTCGGGTCGTGGGAATTGACAAGCAGCTCGTAGGGCAGGTTGCTGCCAACGTGCGTGCGGTGCGCCCTCCCGATGCCTACCACGCCAAGGGTATTCGCTACGCCGACGAGGTTATCAAAACCAAGCCGGGCAAGGCCGCAGGTAAATAAACACGCCCCGCTTTCCATCGCTTGGGTGGGTGCGGAACTGGTTAGAAAGGAGAATCCGTGGCTCGTCTGTCCACTGAAGAGCGTCGCAAGTTCCGGGTTCGCAACGCAGTCAAGGCCTCGGGCCGTCTGCGCCTGAGTGTGCACCGCAGCTTGCAGCACATCTACGCACAAATTATCGACGATAGCAAGGGGCATACCCTGGCCGCCGTCTCGAGCAAATCCCTCAGGCTCTCGGGCAACAAAACCGAGGTAGCCAAAAAAGTGGGGATAGCCATAGCTGAGGCGGCCAAGGCCAAGGGCATTGCCCAGGTGGTGTTCGACCGGGGTTCGTTCAAGTACCACGGGCGGGTTAAGGCCCTGGCTGAAGGAGCCCGTGAAGGAGGACTGGAATTCTAGGCTGAGGGCCGAAAGCCTGAAGTTCAAGGTCACAAAGGGCTCTGCTTCAGCTTTCAGCCGTTGGCTTTCCACGAGGTTGTATATGCCTGAGACCGATTTTGAAGAAAAGATGATCTTCGTTCGACGCACTTCCAAGACCTACCAGGGGGGTCGCCGTTTCCGTTTCGGTGCTTTGGTAGCGGTGGGCGACCGGCAAGGCCGTGTAGGTCTGGGCCTGGGCAAGGCCAAGGAAGTCCCCATGGCGGTTCAAAAAGCCAACAACTACGCCAAGCGCGATATGATCGAGGTGCCCCTGCACAACGGCACCATCCCCCACGAGATCAGCGTGACCTGGGGATCGTCCACCATTTTGCTGCGCCCGGCTGCACCCGGTACTGGGGTTATTGCCGGACAGGTACCCCGGGCCATCCTCGAGCTCGCTGGCATTACCGACATCCTGACCAAGGAGCTGGGTTCGCGCAACTCCGTCAACATCGCCTACGCCACCATGGAAGCCTTACGCCAACTCCAGACCTGGGACGATGTCAAGCGCCTACGCAAAGCCCCGGCCAAGAGTGAGGAGGTGGCCTGATGGCTACCCTGAAGGTTCGGCTGGTCAAGAGCCCCATCGGCTATCCCAAGGACCAGAAAGCAGCCCTTAAGGTACTAGGCCTGACCAAGATGAACCGCGTGCGCGAGGTGCAGGATAACCCTGCCGTGCGCGGTCAGATTCGCAAGGTCGCCCACCTGGTGGAGGTGGTGGAATAATGAAACTTACCGATATTCGCCCAAATGAGGGGGCCAACAAGCGCCGCAAGCGGGTGGGTCGTGGCCCAGGATCGGGTAAAGGCAAAACAGCTGGCCGTGGTCACAAGGGCCAGAAATCCCGCTCGGGCGGTCTCAAGAACTCGGCCCGCTTCGAGGGGGGTCGTTCCACGCTGCTGATGCGCCTGCCCAAGCGCGGCATGAAGGGTGACTCCCACGGCGAACTCAAGCGGGTGGAATACCAGGTGGTCAATCTGGGGGCCATCGCCCAGCACTTTGCTTCCGGCGAGGTGGGCCCCGAGGCCCTGGCCCAGGCTGGACTGGTGCGCCCCGGCTATCCCGTGAAGGTGCTGGCCCAGGGCGATGCCAGCAGTGTTAGGGTGCATGCCCATAAGTTCTCGCAAGCTGCGGTAGAAAAACTGAAGGCCGCGGGCGGCGAAGCGGTTGTGCTCGAGGGGGCCTAGGATGCTCGCGGCCTTCCGCTCCGCCATCATCATTCCTGAGCTGCGTAAACGCATCCTGTTTACGCTCTTGGTGCTGGCGCTGTATCGGTTGGGTACCTTCATTCCCACCCCAGGGGTGGATATCAGCAAGATCCGCGAGTTTCTGGGCACCCAGGCGGGCAGTGCCCTGGGCCTGGTCAACCTGTTCTCCGGCGGCAACTTTGAGCAGTTCTCGATCTTCGCCCTGGGCATCATGCCTTACATCACCGCTGCCATCATCATGCAGCTTCTGGTCACGGTAATTCCGGCGTTGGAAAAACTGCAAAAGGAGGGTGAAGAAGGCCGCCGGATCATCACCCAGTACACCCGTATCGCGGGTATCGCCTTGGGTGCGGTGCAGGGCTTGTTCCTGGCCACTGCTTTCCTGGGCTCCAACAACGGGGCTTTCCTGCTGCCGGGCTGGGAGCCTGGCTTTTTTTTCTACTTTGTGGTGGTAGTAACCCAGGTAGCGGGCATTGCCCTGTTGCTCTGGATGGCTGAGCGCATTACCGAATACGGGATCGGCAACGGTACCAGCATGGTAATTTTTGCTGGCATCGTGGCGGCCTGGCTGCCGCAACTGGGCCGCACCTTTGGCCTGGTGCGCACCGGCGAGGTCAACCTGATTGCTCTTCTGATCTTCCTGGCATTTATCGTGCTGGCTTTTGCAGCCATGGCGGCGGTACAACAGGCCGAACGGCGCATTCCGGTTCAGTATGCCCGCAAGCAGGTGGGCCGCAAGATGTTCGGTGGACAGGCCACCTACATCCCCATCAAACTCAACGCTGCAGGCGTGATTCCCATCATTTTTGCAGCGGCGCTGCTGCAACTGCCGCTGTTCATCACTGGGGTTTTCCCGGACTCGCCGGTAGCTCAGGGGGTCGCCAACTTTTTTACTCCGACCCGTTTTCCTGGCCTGCTGATCGAGGTGCTGCTGATTATCGGATTCACCTATGTTTACACTGCGGTGCAGTTTGACCCGCGGCGCATCTCCGAGAACCTGCGCGAGTACGGCGGGTTTATTCCCGGAATTCGCCCCGGCGACCCCACGGTGAAGTTTCTGGAGCACATCGTTTCCCGGCTCACCCTGTGGGGGGCCATCTTCCTGGGCATTGTGGCAGCGCTGCCCACCATCATGCAAAACGTGACCGGCGTGACCACCCTGGCCTTCCACTTCTCCGGTATCAGCCTGCTCATTGTGGTGGGGGTGGCCCTGGATACCTTACGGCAAATTGAGGCCCAGTTGCAGATGCGCAACTACGAGGGCTTTTTGTCCAAGGGACGCTTGCGCGGCCGTACCCGCTAGGGTGGCCGGATAATCCCGAGTTTCCCTCGCATCAAGGAATTTCCGCTCGCCCCTCGGCGCAACCATGAATAGGAGACTGTAGAGATATGGCAGAGGCCGTCATTTTCTTAGGCCCCCCCGGCGCGGGCAAGGGTACCCAGGCCAAACGCTTGGCCTCCGAGATGGGTTTCAAACAGCTTTCAACCGGCGACATTTTGCGAAGCCACGTGGCTCGAGGTACCGAGTTGGGCAAGCTGGCCAAGCCCATCATGGATGCGGGGAAGCTGGTTCCCGATGAAATTATCCTGGGTTTGATTGGAGAGGAACTGGCCGCCATGCCAGACCCCAAGGTCATCTTTGATGGCTTCCCTCGCACCCTGGCCCAGGCCGAGGCCCTCGACCGGCTTTTACAGGAGCGCAAGATCCGCCTGCTGGGGGTTTTGCTGGTGACGGCCCCCGAGGACGAGCTGGTCAAGCGTCTGCTGGGCCGTGCCCAGCAGGAGGGGCGCTCGGACGATAATGAGGAGACCATCCGGGCCCGCATGGTGGAGTATCTCCACAAGACCCAGCCGCTGGTGGACTACTACGCCAAGACCGGGAGCCTTAAGGAAATCAACGGCCTGGGCAAGGTAGATGAGGTGTACCGGGCCATTCAAGAAGCCCTGGGGGTGAACGCCTGAGGTCGCAATGCGTCCTTGCAAAATGTATCTATGGCCATCCACATCAAATCACCCTGGGAAATCGAGAAGATGACCAAAACCGGTCGGCTTCACACCGAAATTTTTGCCGAGGTGGAGCCATTTATTAGGCCGGGGGTCACGACCCTCGAGCTCGACCAGATTATCCTGCGAGCCATCCAGCGGCTGGGCGGCAAAGCACCCCAGATTGGCTACCGGGCGGGGGGGCAGGTGCCCTACCCCAGCGCAACCTGCATGTCCATTGATGATGTGGTGGTGCATGGTTTCCCCTCCAAGCGCCCCTTGCAGGAAGGGGATCTCTTGAAGGTAGACTTTCTCTTCACCTACGACGGCTACACCACCGACATGGCCCGCACCTATGCGCTGGGAAAGGTCTCCCCAGAGGCTCAAAAGCTGATGCGGGTAACCGAAGAAGCCTTCTGGCTGGGATTAGAGCTGCTGCAACCGGGCAAGCGCATCGGTGATGTGGGGGCCGCCGTGCAGGATTTCGTAGAGCGTCAGCACGGGCTGTGGTGTATCCGCGAGATGGTCGGACACGGGGTGGGGCGTGAGCTGCATGAAGACCCCCAGGTGCCCAACTACGGCGAGCCCGGCAAGGGACCCAAGCTGCGCCCCGGCATGACCCTGGCTTTCGAGCCGATGGTTGCTTTGTACCCAGCCAAGATGGTAATATTGGCGGATGGTTGGACGGCCACGGTTGGCAAGGGCAACCTGGCAGCCCACTACGAAAACACGGTGCTGATTACCGAGTCTGGCCCTCGCCTCTTGACGGGGAGCCAGAAGTCTGTGCCGGTGGGGTAGCCTCGAGGAACGCTAGGAGGAGATGCTTGGCCAAGGAAAAGGACACAATTCGCGCTGAAGGGGTGATCAGCGAGGCCCTGCCCAACACCACTTTTCGGGTGCAACTCGACAACGGTCCCGAAATCCTCTGCTACATCTCGGGCAAGATGCGCATGAACTACATCCGCATCCTCCCAGGAGACCGGGTGGTGGTTGAGATTACCCCCTACGATCCGACGCGGGGCCGGATTGTCTACCGCCGATGAGCAAGGTCTCTGAGTCTAAGTTGCCCCGATAGACCAGACCAGCCAAGGGGCGGTGAAGGAGCCAGACATGAAAGTACGTACATCGGTCAAGAAAATGTGTGATAAGTGCAAGGTTATCAAGCGCCACGGTCGCGTGTATGTAATCTGCGAGGATCCTACTCACAAGCAGCGTCAAGGCTGATTGGAATCCAAGAACAAGGAGGTGAATGAATGGCTCGTATTTCTGGTGTGGAAATCCCCCGCAACAAGCGTGTGGACATCGCACTGACCTATGTGTACGGGGTGGGCCCAGCCCGGGCTAGCGAGGCCCTGGCCGCTACCGGCATTAACCCGGCGACCCGGGTTAAGGACCTGACCGAAGCCGAGACCGCCAGGCTCCGCGAGTATGTAGAGAACACCTACAAGCTCGAGGGCGAACTGCGTGCAGAGGTGGCCGCCAACATCAAGCGCTTGATGGACATCGGCTGCTACCGGGGACTGCGTCACCGCCGTGGGCTACCTGTGCGCGGTCAGCGTACCCGTACCAATGCCCGCAGCCGTAAAGGCCCCCGCAAAACGGTGGCTGGTAAGAAGAAGGCCCCCAGGAAGTAAGGTTGTAGCTAGATGGCCTTCCAACCCTAAACCACAAAGCTGGAACGTAGATGTTGCAATAGAGCATCGTGTACACGCCAGTTGAGACTCCTAATAGCACTCCACACCCATTTTGCGTGGGGTGAACGCGAGGAGAGTATGGCTGAGAAAAAAGCTTCAACCAGTCGTAAGAAAAAAGTAAAGCGCCAGGTTTCGTCTGGACGGGCATTCATACATGCCTCCTACAACAATACCATCGTGACCATCACCGATTCCAACGGGCATCCTGTGACCTGGTCGTCCGGTGGGGTGATCGGTTATAAGGGTAGCCGCAAAGGCACGCCCTACGCGGCTCAGCTGGCCGCCATGGATGCGGCCAAAAAAGCCCAGGGCTTCGGCATGAGCAGCGTGGAGGTGGTGGTTCGGGGCACCGGGGCCGGCCGTGAGCAGGCTATTCGCGCTCTGCAAGCCAGCGGGCTGCAGGTACGCTCGATTGTGGACGACACCCCGCTGCCGCACAACGGCTGCCGTCCGCGTAAGAAGTTTCGCAAGGCTGTTTAGTGTTCGTTCGCTAGGGTGAAACTTTGGTTCCCTGGTTCACCCCGCATGCTTGGGAACCCGGTCGAAAACGCAAGAGGTGTTTTTCCGACCGATGGAGGAGATAAAGAATGGGTCGTTACAGAGGGCCAATTGTGAAGGTGGCGCGTCACCTTGGGGTGAACGTAGCCGAGACCGAAAAAGTTCAGAAGTACCTGGATCGCCGCCCCTATGCACCGGGCCAGCACGGGCAGAAGCGCAAGGGCCGCCCTTCCGACTACGCGGTGCGCTTGCGTGAGAAGCAGAAGTTGCGCTTCATCTACGATGTGTCGGAGACCCAGTTCCGCAACCTCTTCGAGGAGGCCAGCCGCAAAAAAGGTGTCACCGGTACGGTGTTCTTGCAGTTGCTCGAGAGCCGTCTAGACAATGTGGTTTTTCGCATGGGCATTGCCTCGACCCGCCGTCAGGCCCGCCAGTTCGTGCGCCACGGCCACATCCTGGTCAACGGCAAACGGGTAACTGTACCGGGTTACCGACTGCGCCAGGGGGATGAGGTTAAGGTATCGGAGAAAGCCAAGAAGATCGACTTCATAGTTCAAAACGTCGAACGATTTAAAAACCGCAAGACCTTCCCCTGGCTCGAGTTCAACGCCGACTCCATGACCGGGCGTTTCTTGCGCCTGCCTGAACGGGAAATGCTGTCCTTGCCGGTCAACGAACAGCTGGTGATTGAGTTCTACTCCCGATAGCCTATAGCCGTATAGCCGGTAGTGGCGCCACCAGAACAGGCCGCTATCGGCACCTCTGAGGAGGTTCTAGTTTGGAAACCACCAAGACCAAAGCCCCTGTTTTCAACGCCCGCATAGATGGCAACTATGGCGAGTTTGTGCTGGAGCCCCTCGAGCGGGGCTTCGGTGTGACTCTGGGCAACCCCTTGCGCCGCATTCTGCTTTCCTCCATTCCCGGCACGGCGGTCACCAGCGTCTACATCGAAGATGTTTTGCACGAGTTCTCGACCATTCCCGGGGTAAAGGAGGACGCCATCCAGCTGATTCTGAACCTCAAGGAGCTGGTGGTGCGCTTCGCCAACCCTGGCACCGGGCCCAAAACCCTCACCCTGCGGGCGACCGGCCCCAAGGTGGTCTATGCCCGCGACCTCGAGTGCCCCCCCGATGCTGAAATTGTCAACCTTGACCTTTACATCGCCACCCTGGAGGAGAAGGGCAAGCTGGTGATGGAGGTGCGGGTGGATGAAGGCACTGGCTACGTGCCAGCCGAGAAGCACGGGATTAAGGACCGCATCTCTTCGATCCCGGTGGATGCCCTCTACTCCCCGGTACGTCGGGTGGCCTACCAGGTTGAGGACACCCGCTTGGGCCAGCGCACCGACCTGGACAAGCTGACCCTGCGCATCTGGACCAACGGCTCGGTCTCGCCTATGGACGTGCTGCAGCAATCGGTTTCCATTCTGCGCGAGCAGCTAGGCTTCTTCGACCAGTCGCCGGTGTTGCGGGTTGAACACAAGACCACCGCAGTGGTGCCCCCCGTAACCCCCCCGTCCTCGGGCACTGCTGCGGCTACGGTTCCCGCTGCGCCCAAGGGCGTTGGCCTGACCCTAGACGATCTGGGCCTGACCACCCGCGTGCTCCACAACCTGAAGGAAGAGGGTATCGAGAGCGTGGAGAGCCTCCTGGCCCTCTCGGAGCGTGAACTCAAGAGGGTACCGGGTATCGGCGACCGCAGCCTGCAGGAGATCAAGGATTGCCTTGCCCAGCATGGGCTGGTGATGAAGGACTGAACGTGCAGAGCGCAGAGCGTTGATGGCCTCTTTACCCGGGCCCTCGACCCTCTGCCCTCAGCAAGGAGCAACCATGCGTCATAAGAAATCTGGAAGAAAACTCAATCGGAACTCCTCGCATCGCGTGGCCCTGTTCCGTAACCTGGCCAGGAGCCTGCTGCTCTCGGAGGAGGGACGGATCACCACCACCATCCCCAAAGCCAAAGAGCTGGCTGGTTATGTGGACAGCCTGATTACTGCCGCCAAGAAAGCCCCTAGCCTAACCGTGCCAGACCACGTACGCTTTACCAAGCGCCGCGGACGGGACGGCAAGGAGCTGCCCCTCCAGGAAGGCGAGCGAATGGCCACGGCCGAAGAACTGGCCGCGTACGCCCGGCGCAACCACCTTCGCCGTCTGGTGCTTCGTGACCTACACGACCCCAAGCTGGTCAAGAAGCTATTTGAAGAGATTGCTCCCAAGTATGCCGACCGCCCCGGTGGCTACACCCGGGTACTCAAGCTGGCCGAACGCCGCCGGGGCGATGGCACCCAACTGGCGTTGGTTGAGCTGGTCAAGTAGTGCCAGCCCTTTTGAGCGGAGCGTTTGAGTGCGCTCCGCTTTTTTGTGGACCCGATGTAATACCGGATTCAGAAAGATAATCTCCAAATCAAAGCTTCAGAGGCTTGGTTGCGCGCGCGGCGCACCTAGAATCCTAAAGCACACCCCACCCCTCCCTGCGGTCGGCGAAGAAGACGCCTCCCTTCCAAGGGGCGGTATCGTGTTCCATTCGCGTAAAAAATCGGTATGGCGTTTCATTGATACAAAAGAGCAGTATCACCCTCCGCTACGCGGATAACTTCGGTTGGGTCCGTTCGTCACCATCCGGCGACAAACTGACCGAATCGGGTATCAGGCCTGGCCTTCCCTCTGCGGTGCATGGTTGCTTGGCCTCTTCCCTCGGCCCTATACTGCTCATAATGTTCTTTCGGGGTCGCTATTGCGAAGTGGACGATGCCCCTATGAGGGTGTATTTTCTGCTGCCAAAGGTGCCAAAACTCGATCAAGCAACATTCTGAACAGTGAGGCTTTCGGAAGGATATCCCAGGCTGCAGGTACATGCCATCGTGCAAGGGTGCTAAATCCAAGACCAGGATGGGCCGGGTAGGGGTATCTGGCCAGGTGGAGTTTGTCCTTTAAACCCGCAACCACCTCAAAGCTGCTCAGAAAGGTGCCGGGGTAGTAGTAGCCCAGAATTTGCCGAAAATCCCAGCCTTGCAGCGCCAGCCCTCGAGCACCCCACTGGCTCATCCCAACGCCGTGGCCACTGCCTTGGCCGAACACCTGCCAGCCCTCGAAGCGCACCCTGGTTGACGGAAGCCCCAAACTCCGCAATAGGCGGGTGGATTGAGGGGCATCGAGCTCCACACTTCGGCTGCTACCCACGATGCGAAGACGCAACGGGCGACCGCTCTCGCTCAGAACCAGCGGTGTGATAGACTGCACCGTACCCACCTGGATGCCGTGGTTGGCCAGGTTGCTGGCCACGCTGCTTGGCGTGAGGGTGCGACTCCAGTAGCTACTGGGGCTCTGCGAAAATGGGTCGGGACGCGCGACCAGATAGGGCACACTGTTGCCCCAAACCTCTGCCGAGGCAGCCGTGTGACCACCCGAATCGGAGTGGTAGACGGCTGTAATGGGTTTTTGATTGTAACTGACAATCAGACCGCGGGTGGCGTAGACCGCAAGGGTGTGGCGCGGGGTTTCCACCGCACGTCCCAGGTACACCTGGCATCGCTCGGTAGCACAGAGGTCGTAAAGACCATGGGGGTTTAGCCGGTACAGGGCAAAGGTACGGGCCAAGATCGCCTGGGCTTGCAGTACTGCGTCGGGAAAAGAGGCGGGAACTTCGCCAGGGACAACCCCCAGCAGGTAGTCCTCGAGCCAGACCCGATTGATGAAGAGGATCCGCCCCCCCTGCCAGACCGCCAGCAGATTGCCCCGGTAAGACCGTCCACCTAGGGTGAATCCGTCCATGGGCACCAGCTCCACCCAGGGTCCTGCACTTTGTCCGTCCACCAGCACCTCGCCCACTCCCGCTGAAATTCGCAGCGTACCGGCCCCAAAGGCCCCGTTGCCAAGCGCACCGTTGCGCTGGTGTGGCCCCAGTTGAACAACCTGCGCTGGGGCCTCGGTCAGCAAAACCCGGAGCAGCAGGTCGGGTTGGGCATGGGCCACTCCCAACCAGATAAAGATCAGCAACCACACCCGAAACATGACCGGACCGCTCTTAGTATATGCAGCTGCTGGCCTCAACGCGGTTTATTTATTGTTGTGGATCTGCTGCGGGGGGTAGGACGCAAAGAGTAGGCAAGCCGTTCCCTTCCATTCCAGCACCCTTTTTTGTTGCAGCATTCATTCACGCCCATTGTAGCCCCCCACCTCAAACCTGAGGAGATATATCCTCACGCATCGTTCCCCTGGTGCACTGGGCCGTGGAGCTAGGCGTGGACCTGGCCAAGGCCAAGTTCGTCCAGCCGCTCGAGGACTCTTTTCGGGCGGTGTAGGTCGTTGCCGGGCGCCCCGTGCTGGCCCAGGGCGCCCGGGTGTGGTTTGTGGGCGGAACATCCTGCAGCATCCTCAGCCGGCCAAGCTGGTGCGCGCCCTGCTGGGCCTCATCCACGCCGGCTAAACTGGGGGCATGGGCCCGGTTTGTTTATTGCTGGCCAGCCTGGCCAACAGCGCCCTCTTCGCGGGAGCAGGGGAGGTCTGGGTGGGCCGGGCCTGGGTGGAGGGCCAGCGGCTGGAGGCCCTGGTGGTCACCCCCCAGGGGGCCTATGCCCTGGGAGATGCCGAAACCGACGAGGGCCTGTACAGCCTGGCCCCTATCCCCGAGGGCTACGTGGCGGTGGGGTTTAGCGGCCCGCAGGCCTTGGTGGTCTGGCTTGGGCGCGATGGAACCCCGCGCAAGGCCCTACGGGCCGGGCCGGGGATGCTGTGGTTCACCGATGGGCGCTATGCGGTGGGCGGGCTACAAGGGCCTGACTGGGATGTGTGGGTCCTGCGCCTTTCTGACCTGCGCGGCTGGCGCTACCCGGCGTTGGGGGAGGCCTATGCCTATGGGGCCTACTGGGACGGCCAGGCCCTGCAGGTGGTGGGCCGCACCCGCGGGGCGGGGGGCTTCGACGGCTTTTGGTTGCGCCTGGGTCCCGGAGGGGAGGCCCAGGGCTACCAGAGCGGCTTTCCTGGCAACGACTACCTGCGCTTTGTGGGGCCGCTAGGGGCGGTAGGCCGGGCTGAGGTGGCCGGCGACTCCGAGGGGGCCTGGTTGTTTCCCCAGGTGCGGCGGGGGGTGCTGTGGCGGCGGCCTGGTCTCGACTACTTTCGCATGGTGCGGGGCTACGGCCTGGCCTGGGTGTTGGTAGGGGAGGCCGAAGTGGCGGGCGAGCGGCGGGGGCTGTGGCTGCAGGGACAGCGGGCCTGGGCCGCAGGGCCGGGCCTGAGCGCGCTGCGCTTCCTGGACGCCCAGCACCCGGTGGCCTACGGTTTCAGCTATGCCCAAAGCCTGGAGGGGCAGGGCTGGGTGCAGCAGGGCCCGCTGCCAGAGCCGCTGAAGTACCGCCTCGAGGTCTGGCGGCTTTCTCCCCAAGCACTGCGCTGGCAGCCGGAGGCGGTACGTCTGAACTGGCAAGGCCTGGGAGGGGTGCGCCCTTTGCTACTACCCGAGCAGCCATGCCAGGGCGCTCTTCAGGAGAGCAGCAATTTTTTTAGGGCCTCTGCTGCAGGGTTGCCGATGTTTTCGGGATACACCAGCCAGAACAGGCGGCGCAGCTCGAGGCCCTGGATGCGCAAAGCCCGCAGGTTGCCCACCCGCACGTTGGGCCGCACCACCACGCTGGAGACGATGCCCACCCCAGCTCCCTCCAACACCAGCCGCTTGGTGACCTCGTGGTTGTCGGTATGGAAGACCGGATTAATCTGCAGTCCGGCCTGCTCGAGGGCCGCTCCCAACACTCGGTAGGTCATGGCTCCAGGCTCACGCAGAATCAGGGGTACCTCGGCTAGCCGGTGGGGCTCGACCTCTTCCCAACAGGCCCAGGGGTGTTCGGGCGGCACCGCAACGACCAGTTCATCCTCGTAGAACAGGTGCCGGGAAAAGCCCGGAAGTTGCTCGATCTGCTCGATGACGGCCAGTTCTACATCCCCCCGCACCAGCCGCTGGCTCAGCTGCTCCGAGCTGCCACTCTCGAGGCGTACCCGGATCTCGGGATGCAGCCGTTTGAAATCGGTCAGATAGCGCGGCAGCACATACACCGCCATGGTCATTGCGGCGCCCAGCTCCACCCGGCCTCGCTCGAGGCGCTCGCGGGCCTGGGCCGCCTGCATAAACTCCTCCAGGGCCTGAACCGCCCTTCTGGCCTCGGGCAGCAAATCCTGGCCGGCCTGGCTCAACACCAAGCGGCGTCCCTGGCGGTGGAACAGGGGTTGTCCAATAAGGGTTTCCAACGACCGCAGGTGCTGGCTGACCCCTGGCTGGGTCATGCCCAAGCTGAGGGCGGCCCGTCCCACACTGCCCTCCTGCACAACGCACAAGAACACCCGCAAGGCCTGGGGGTTAGGAAAAGGGCGGCGCCCAAGCATAAGTATAGTTTATCAAAAAGAACAAAAAAAAACCCACGCTAAAAATCATACATGCTTACCGTGGTACGAACCAAAGAGATGTTGGATGGTGGCCACGGAACGCCCAAGGGCAATCTTTCATCCGCCAGAAACCCAGCGTCCCTGAGGTCTACACCGATCCGGAGGAGCTGTGCATGGAGTGGAACATATGCCACGATGTGACCAGGCGGGGCTACGCCCCCGAACAGGTCGCGGCCGGTATCGAACGACACATGCTCGACTCCAGCGCCCACATTTGGTTCCAGCGAGAGTACCCCGATATTATGCTGCGCTTTTACCGCCCCCCAGGCTATGACCCGGAGAAACCCAGCCGCCGCTGGGTGCGCATCACCCTCGAGCGCAGTCTACCCCGGCTCGGTCGGATGCTGCTCTCGGCCTACGAAAATCAGCCTATCGTACTGAGCCTCGAGGCCGTGAGGAGGGCGATATGCTGGACATCTCGGGCGGGCTCAGCCCAGAGCGGGCTGCGGTCTTCGAGCGGCCTGTCTGGGAGCCGCTCGGCTCGCATGCTAAGCAGTTCAGCTCTTAGGTGGTCGGCATGTTCTGGACAAGGCTGGGCAGAGCTACCCCCTGGCGTTATCCCAGCTTATCATCGCGTATTATCTGGTACATATGCGCGAGCAGGCCATGCAAAAAGGAGGGCTCACCTATGCCTGAACTGCGGGTGGCTCCCTCCATCCTAACCGCCGACTTTACCCGGCTCGGCGAGCAAATTCGCGAGGCTGAGGAGGCCGGGGTGGACTGGATTCACCTCGACGTGATGGACGGGCGCTTTGTGCCTAACCTTACTTTTGGCCCGGTGGTGGTGGAGGCCATCCGCCGGGTCACCCAGCTGCCGCTGGATGTGCACCTGATGATTGTGGAACCCGAGCGCTACCTGAAGGATTTTGCCCAGGCTGGGGCAGACTGGATTACCGTACACTTCGAGGCCACCCCCCACGCCCACCGTGCTGTACAGCAGATCAGGGAGCTGGGTAAAAGGGCCGGGCTGGCCCTCAACCCGGCCACCCCGCTAGAGGCCTTCGTACCGCTTCTGCCCGAACTGGATCTGGCTTTGCTTATGAGCGTAAACCCCGGTTTTGGGGGGCAGAAATACATCCCCCACAGCACCGAGCGCATCCGCCACCTGGCCCGTCTGCGCAACCAGCTCAACCCGGCATGCTTGCTCGAGGTGGACGGGGGTATCAAGACAGACAACATAGCCGAGGTCTTCCGGGCCGGGGCCGATGTGGTAGTGGCAGGTAGCGCCTTATTCAACAACCAGCCCGTAGCCGAAAATATGAAGAAACTTTTGGGAGAAGCATATGCTGCTGGTTCCCGGTAAAGAAGTTCTGGATAAAAAAGCCTCGGTACTATGCCGCAACCTGGCCCATCCCATATCTCCACATGGCACGGATTCGCGGGGCCGGTACACCCAGCCTATTGACACATCCTCGAGCCTTTGATATTCTTCTCGTTGCGCCCCATGAAGATGGAGGTGCGAGGATCATGAAAAAGGGGTAGTAGGGGAGATAAGGAGAGGCATCCTAGACGGCGATCTATTGCGAAAGCGATGGAGGGTCTATGGACTGAAGTCTATGGACTGAAGTCTAGGGTGACTGAATAGACCTTATACCTGGGGGTAACTCCAGGTAGGGAATAAAGGTCAAGATAGAACGGGCACACG
>DAIUDO010000020.1:0-21966 GCA_036845585.1 Meiothermus sp.
CCGCTGGCTGCACCGGCCCAGGATGGACTGGGCCAAGGCAGAAAAACGCAAGCAAGAAGGCACGGTAGAGCATCGGCTCTTCCACGGCATCAAAAGGTTGTTAGAGGCCCGGGCCCGCACCCCCCAGCTCCACGCGGCCTTTCCTACCGAGGCCTTGTGGCAGCCCAACCCCCACCTCTTGGTGCTGAAACGGCCCCACCCTATGGGCACCTTGGTACAGGTCTACAACTTCAGCGAGCAGGACCACCCCCTGCCCTGGGAGACCCTGCGGGCCGAGGGCATCGTGCAGCCTTTCGATTGCATCGAAGAAAACATCGCCCCAGCTTATCTGCGCCCTTATGCCCGGCTCTGGCTGATTCAGCGACCGTTATAGTGAGGTTTGTATGGAATGGTGGCGCACCGCAAGCATCTACCAGATCTACCCCCGTAGCTTTCAGGACTCCAACGGCGACGGCATCGGCGACCTGCCAGGCATCCGCCGGCGGCTGGGCTATATCCGCGATCTGGGCTTTGAGGCCATCTGGCTCTCGCCCTTCTACCGATCGCCCATGAAGGACTTCGGCTACGATGTGGCCGACTACTGCGATGTAGACCCCATCTTCGGCACCCTCAAGGACTTTGACGACCTCCTGGAGGAAGCCCACCGGCTGGGCCTCAAAGTGCTCATCGACTTCGTGCCCAACCACACCTCCGACCAGCACCCTTGGTTTTTGCAGTCCCGCTCCTCGCGCGACAACCCCAAGCGGGACTGGTACGTCTGGCGCGACCCCGCCCCAGACGGTGGCCCCCCCAACAACTGGATGAGCTTTTTCGGCGGGCCTGCCTGGACCTACGACGAAAAGACCGGGCAGTACTACCTGCACCAGTTCCTGCCCGAGCAGCCCGACCTCAACTGGCGCAACCCCCAGGTGCGCCAGGCCATGTACGAGGTGATGCGCTTCTGGCTGGACAAAGGGGTGGACGGCTTCCGGGTGGATGTGCTGTGGCTCTTGGTAGAAGACGCCCCGTTCCGCGACGAGCCCCCCAACCCCCAGTACAAGCCCGGCGACATCGACCGCTTCCGCCATATTCACATCTACCAGGAAGACCAGCCCGAGACCCGGGAAATCGTGCAGGAGATGCGGGCAGTGCTGGACAGCTATCCGGGGGACCGGGTGATGGTGGGGGAGATCTACCTGCCTTACCGCCAGCTCATCCCCTACTACGGCACCCCGGAAAGACCCGGCTGCCACCTGCCCTTCAACTTTCACCTGATCTTCCGCGGCCTGAACAACTGGACCGCCGAGAACATCCGCTCGATTGTGGAGGAGTACGAGGCCAGCCTGCCCCCCTTTGCCACCCCCAACTGGGTGCTGGGCAACCACGACCAGCACCGCCTGGCCGGCCGCATCGGTCAAGCCCAGGCCCGGGTCGCGGCCATGCTGCTCTTCACCCTGCGCGGCTCGCCCACCTGGTACTACGGCGACGAGGTCGGCATGGTGGACGGGCCGATTCCTCCGGAAAAGGTGCAGGACCCTGCCGCTTTGCGCCAAAGAGGGGCCAGCGGAGAGCACGGCTTAGACCCGGGCCGCGACCCCGAGCGCACCCCCATGCAGTGGACCGGGCACGCCTACGCAGGCTTTAGCACCGTGGAGCCCTGGCTTCCGGTGAACCCGGACTACCTGGAACGCCACGTGGAGGCCCAGGACGCCGACCCCTTCTCCATGCTGACCCTGGTGCGCACCCTTCTGGTGGTGCGGCGCGAGACCAAGGCCCTGCTGTATGGGGATTACCAGAGCTACAAAGCCCCTGCCGGGGTTTTCGCCTACCTGCGCGGGGGTGAGGTGCTGGTGGCGCTGAACTTTACCGACCAACCCAAGGCCCTCTCCCTTCCCGGGGGCGAGGTGCTGCTTTCCACCTCCCTCGACCGCTACGGAGCCGTAGGCGGGGTGCTGGAGTTGCGAGCGAACGAGGGGGTGATCGTGCGGCTATGACCCGGGTGCTGTTCGTTTGCATGGGCAACATCTGCCGCAGCCCCATGGCCGAAGGCATCCTGCGCAAGAAGCTGCGCGAGCGGGGGCTGCTTGAGCGGTTCGAAATCGACTCCTGCGGTACCGGCGGCTGGCACGAAGGTGAGCCGGCTGACCCGCGCACCCAGCAGGTGCTGGCCCGCTACGGGGCCGAGTTTCCCCACACTGCCCGCCGTGTGCAGGCCCAGGACCTCGAGCGCTTCCAGCACATCTTCGTGATGGATCGGGAGAACCTGGCCACCCTCGAGCGCATCTTCCCCCTGCACAAGGGCAAGGCCCGCCTGCTGCTGGAGCTAAACGGAGGAGGGGAGGTACCCGACCCCTACTACGGGGGCCTCGAGCAGTTTGAGGCGGTCTACCGGATGCTCGACGAAGCCCTCGAGGTCTTCCTCCAGACCCATGCACCCCGCTAGCCTGCTGCGTCAGGCCGGCCTGAAACCCTACCCGCTGGAAGCCCTTTCCGGGGGTGAGATTGGCCAGGTCTGGCGGGCCGGGCCTTACGTGGTCAAGACCCATCCCAGCCCCCCGCCTGGCCTGTTCCAGGCCGAGGCCCGGGGGCTTTGGGCCTTGGCCCAGGCGGGGGTACGGGTGCCCCGGGTCTACTGGGCCAGCGAGGCGGGGCTGGTTCTGGAATACCTTCCCCCTGGGCCGCCCGACTGGGAGGGCCTGGCCCGCATGCTGGCCACACTTCACCGCCAACCTGCTCCTACCTACGGCTGGGACGGGCCGGTCTTTCTGGGCAGCTTCGCCCTGCCCGGCGGCACCAGTTCGAGTTGGCCCCACTTCTGGGCGGAAAAGCGCATCCAGCCTCTGCTCGAGGCCGCCTGGCCCCAACTCGGCGCCATGGGCCCTAAGGTCGAGTCCTTGCTGGCCGAGCCCTTGCCCCAGGAAGGCCCGGCCCTGCTGCACGGCGATCTTTGGCAGGGCAACGTGTTGCACACCCAAGAGGGCCCGGCCTTGCTCGACCCCTCGGCCTGGTGGGGCGAGCGCGCGGTGGACCTGGCCATGATGCGGCTCTTTGGCGGCTTCCCAGATACCTTTTGGACCATCTACCAAGCACTCCACCCTCTGCCGCTTGAGGTGGCCCAGGCCCTGCCGCGCTACCAGGTGTACTATCTGCTGGTACACGTCTACCTTTTTGGCTCCAGCTACCTACCCATGCTTGATCGGGTCTTACGCACAAGGGATGGGCTTGGGTAGGTTCAACGGAAGCAGACCAGAGGGAGACCGACAGCCCAGTCCAGCTCGGTTCCGCACAAAAGCTTCCCTGCGTCGCTAGGGCAGGATCTTCAGCCCCAGCCGGGGTGGCTCGGTCGGGTAGAGGTTGCCCAGGGCGACCACGGCGATGCGTGTGCCGCCGCGCTTGCCCGAGATCAGCGAGGCCAGACCCACGAACTCCTCGAGGGCAATCCCACCCTGGGCCAGCTTTTCGGGAACCCAGCCGGCCTCCGAGAGTCGGCTTTCGGCCAGCTGAGTGAGCGTGCTGAACTTGCGGCGCATTTCGCTCATGCTGGCCGGGAGCACCAGGGTGGTGGAAGCCAGCACCTCGCCCTCGGCGAAGGCCTGCTCGCGGGCCCGGTACTCGATCACCACGCGAACCCGCCCCTCCGCGCTGATGCTCTGTACCCGGGCCAGAAACAGCCCCGGCTTGAGGTTGCTCAGGTTGGGGTTCTCCACCACCTCCATGCCCCGCAGCCCAATCAGGCGAATCCGGTTGTCGGCCCGCCGGGTTACCTCGCTCAAGGCTGCCTGTTCGTTACCCGGTGTGACCAGTTCTTCGGCCAGCAGGCTCATAGAGAGGCTCTTGTCCAGGCTGGCCGCAATCAAACGGTTGCGCTCGCGCAGTTTCTGCTGGTCGCGCTGGGCTTCCAGCAGCTTGCTGCGCAGTTCGCTGTTTTCACGCTGAAGAGCCTCTAGCGCTCGGCTGGCGAGGTCGCTTTGCGGGGCCTGGGTCTGCCCGGTTCCGCCCAGCACCGCCACGTCGCCCTCGAGGTTGCGTTTATCCGCCTCGAGCTGGCGCAGGCGGCCCTCGAGCTCCCGGGTACGGGCTTGTAGACCGGCCAGCCGGGCCTGGGCCTCGCGGCTGGCGGCCTCAAACTGGTGCAACTGCTGCTCGGCCTTACGGGCCTGGGTCAAAAGCTCGCTGCGGTCAGCCAGGAGCCGATCCTTTTCTTTTTGCAGTTTTTCTTTTTCCTGTACAAGGTTCAAACGAATCTGTCTGAGCTGTTCGAGCGCCGCGCGCTGAGCGATGCTGGCGCTCTTGAGTTTTTCTGCTTCCTGGCGAAGCTTTTCCCGTTCGATCAGGGCTTCTTCAAGGTCCTGGCGGGTCTGACGTTGCAGCTCGACGTTTTGCTCGAGTTGCCGGGCCAGCAGGATGTTGTTTTTCTCGAACTCGTCGCGCTCGGCCTTGAGCTGTTCGTTTTGGATAAAGGTGCTGGCGGCGCGGCTTTCGAGCCGGTTCACCTCGGTGCGCAGCCGGTCGCGCTCCTGGCGCACCGCTTCGGCCTGCAAAATGGTCTCGCGGGCGTCCCGCACCAGCAGGAAGAAGGCACCAAAGGCCCCTAGCCCAATCAGCACCCCGGTTCCCACGGCCACCAGGGTAGCGGTGGCCTTGGGACGCAGGCCCAGAAACCGCCAGTGGCGCTTGCCCACCCGCTTGGCTACCAGGTCGCCCACATAGGCCACCAGGCCCGCCACGAGCACCAGAAGGATCAGGATGGCCCAGAAAGTCATAAATGGGAGAGGAGGAATCCAGCCGCTCAATCAAAGCTCGTACTCGTCGCCCAGATAGTGCATGCGAACGCCCGAGTCGCGGGCAAATTCCTCTGGCGAGCCCTGAAAGGCCATCTGGCCGTCGTACATCAGGTAAATTCGGTCGGCAATGGCCAGCGTTTCGCGCACCGAGTGGTCGGTGATGAAGATACCCACCCCGCGCCTTTCGCGCAGCTCGGAGATAAGTTTCTGGATGTCGTGGACGTTTTTGGGGTCTACGCCGGTAAAGGGCTCGTCCAGCAGGATGAAGTCGGGGTTGGTGCACAGCGCACGGGCGATCTCCAGCCGCCGCCGCTCGCCGCCCGAAAGGGTGTAGGCGTACTTGTCGCGCAGGTGGCTGATGCCCAGCTCCTCCAGCAACTCGACCGCCCGCTGGGTTCGCTCGGTTCTGGAGAGGGGCTGGAACTCCAGCACCGCCAGCAGGTTCTCCAGGGCAGTCATGCGGCGGAAGGCCGAGGGTTCCTGGGGCAGGTAGCCCAGCCCTTGCCGGGCACGCTTGTACATTGGCAGGCGGGTTACGTCTTGTCCACCCAACCGGATGCGCCCCGCATTGGGTTCGATAAAGCCTACCAGCATGTAAAAAGTGGTGGTTTTGCCAGCCCCGTTGGGGCCGAATAAAGCTACAATCTCGCCTCGAGCGAGCTCGAGGTTCACCCCCCGCACCACCTCCCGCCGTCCATAGCGTTTGACCAGTCCCACGGCCTCGAGGCGGGTGGTGGGGCTGGAGGTCAGGCCGGGACTCTGCTGCAAAGCCGCTTCCATGTGCTCTAATAGGGTAGCACCCCCCGCTAAGCCGGCTGTGAGAGGTATAACCCAAACCCTGCCCCAGGCTTTTAGCTTTGGGCTTCCGGCCTTAAGCTATCGGTTATGGTTGTGACGCGCATTGCCCCCAGTCCTACCGGCGACCCCCATGTGGGTACGGCCTATCAGGCCCTCTTCAATTATGTTTTTGCCAAACAACACGGCGGGAAGTTCATCGTTCGCCTCGAGGACACCGACCGCTCGCGCTACAACCCTACCTCCGAGCGGCGCATTCTGGAGATGCTCGAGTGGCTGGGGCTTTCCCCCGATGAGTCGCCCGTCAAGGGAGGCCCCAATGCCCCCTACGTGCAGTCCCAGCGGCTGCCCATCTACCAGCGGCATGTGCAGATTTTGCTAGAAAAGGGTGCAGCCTACCGGGCCTTCGACACCCCCGAGGAGCTGGCCGCAGCCCGCGAAGAGGCCCGCAGGGCCGGTCGGCAGGAGCAAGGCTACAACCGCCGCTACCGGGACTATCCGGCCCAGGAAGCCGAGCGCCGGGCCGCTGCCGGCGAGCCGCATGTGGTGCGCCTGCGGGTGCCGCTGGAGGGCAAAACCGTGGTGCACGACCTGCTGCGCGGCCCTGTAGCGTTCGACAACGCGGGCCTCGACGATAAGGTCATCCTCAAGGCCGATGGCTACCCCACCTACCACCTGGCCGCAATGGTGGACGACCATCTGATGGGCGTGACCCATGTGATTCGGGCCGAGGAGTGGCTGACCAGCACCCCCTTCCACATCCTGATTTTGCGGGCCTTTGGCTGGGAGGAGCCGGTCTGGTGCCACACCCCCCTGCTGCGCAACCCCGACAAGTCCAAGCTCTCCAAGCGCAAGATGGATACCAGCGTGGACAGCTACAGAGCCCAGGGCTTCCTGCCCGAGGCCCTGCTCAACTACCTGGGTACCATGGCCTGGAGCATGCCCGACGGACGGGAAATTTTTAGCCTGCAGGACATGATCGAACACTTTCGCCTGGAGCGCATCAGCCTGGGGGGCCCGGTCTTCGACCTGAACAAGCTCAAATGGATGAACGGCAAGTACATCCGTGAGGTGCTGAGCGTAGAGGAGCTGGCCGAGCGGGTCAAGCCGTTTCTGGAGCGGGCCGGGCTTGCAGTCCCCTCCGAGACCTATTTGCGGCAGGTGCTGGAGGCCATGCGGGCCCGCTTCGAGACCTTGCAGGAGTTCGTGGACAAGTCCGGCTACTTCTTCTCCGACGAGTACCCCATGCAGGAAAAAGCCTTAGCCAAACTGCAGGAAGGGGCCTTTTTCCTGCCCGAGCTGCGTGAGCAACTGGCCCAGTTGCCCGACCTGCTGCAAGACTCCACCGAGCCGTTGCTCAAAGCCTTTGCCGAGGCCCGGGGCCTCAAAACCGCTGCCGTGATGCAGCCGTTGCGCGCAGCCCTGACCGGGAGCCTCGAGACCCCCGGCATGTTCGACCTGCTCACCCTGCTGGGCAAGGAGCGGGTGATCAGGCGGCTCGAGAGGGCCCTCGAGCACTACACGTCCCAGTAGTCGTCGGGGTAGGCGAGGCCTACCGCCTTGGCAAAGGCCTCGAGGCCCAGCCGGTCGGGGGCTTCCAGGTGGTAGCGGAAGTTCCATAGGTAGTGCTGCATCAGGCGCTCGGGTACGTTCAGGCGCTGGGCCTCAGTACCGGCTACGGCGGCCAGGTTGCCCAGCCCTAGCGAGCGGGCGGCCCGCAGGCGCCGCACAATTTCAGGGGGTGGAGGGGCCGTTTTGCGGGTGGCCCAGACGGCAAACACAAAAGGCAGCCGGGTCTGCTCGAACCATCTCATCGAGAGGTCGGTGATGCGTATGCCCTCGACGTGGGTGGGTACCTGGTGCACCGACTCGGGGATGATGGAGAGCAGGCCAAAGTAGGTGCGGATGGCCCGGTCGCCAATCAGCAGCACCGCATCGTAGCGGTCCAGGAGCTCTAAGCCGCCCTGTTCGGGGGTGTACTCGGCCTGGATGCCATCGGTCTGCAGCAGGTGTTGCAACAGCTGTACCGAGGTGGCGCTCTCGGTGGTGAGGGCCACGCGCCTCAGCTCACTCCAGGGCTTGCGATGGAACAGGTTCACCGAGTAGACCGGCCCCAGATCGGCCACGCTAAAGTCGGGCAGGGGCCGGAGTTTATCGGCGTTCTTCAAGTAGAAATAGGACGACACCAGACTCAGGTCTACGCTGCCTTCCAGCAGCCACTGGTTGAGCTCGGTGGGGACGCCATAGCGAAAGGAAACCCCATCCCCCTCCTCCAGAAAGTGATAGAGCGGCGCGGTGTTGGCGTAACGGGGCACTCCGAGGATGTACATGGCGGCAGGCTGAAGCTAAAGCGCGGCGGTGGCCTTGGGCTTCGGGCCTTCGGCCTTGGCGGGTGCGTCGAAGACGCGCAACTCGTTGTACAGCGCATCCCGCTCGACCGGGACGCGCCCGGCGGCCTGAATCAGCGCGACCATCTTCTGACGCGAGAGGCCCAGCGGGCTGGTGGCCCCGGCGGCGTGGGCGATGTGTTCCTCGATGATGGTGCCGTCGATGTCCGAAACACCCCAATCCAGTGCTACTTGCACCAGGTCGGAGGAGATCATCACCCAGTAGCCCTTGATGTGGTCGAAGTTGTCCAGGTAGAGCCGGGCTACGGCCAGGTTGCGCAGGTCGTCGAGGCCGGTGGTGAACTCGGTCTTGCCCAGGTTGAAGGCCAGGGCGTTGGCATCGGGCTGGAATGCCAGCGGGATGAAGCTGTAAAAGCCCCCGGTCTCGTCCTGCAGGCGGCGCAGCCGGTCCATGTGGTCGAGCCGCTCCTCCAGGGTCTCGATGTGGCCGTAGAGCATGGTGGCGTTGGTGCGCAGCCCCAGGCTGTGGGCTTCGCGGTGGATCTGTAGCCATTTATCGGCCTTGACCTTGTTCTTGGCGATCTGGCGGCGCACCCGCTCGGCGAAGATCTCGGCCCCGCCGCCCGGCAGGGCTTTGAGCCCGGCCTCCTTCAGTTCGCGCAGCACCTCGAGGGTGGGTTTTTTGGCAATTCTGGAGAGGTGCTCGATCTCGGCGGCGGTGAAGGCCTTGACCTGCAAGCCGGGGAAGGCCTCGCTCAGGGTGCGCACCAGCTCGGGGTAGTAGCTCCAGGGCCGGTTGGGGTGGTGGCCGGAACTCATGTGCAGCTCGGTGAGGCCGGGCTCCCACTTCTCGCGCACCTTGGCGACTACGTCCTCTACGCTGTAGTCCCAGGCCCGGGCCTCGCCTTTTTTGGCTGCGAAGGCGCAAAAGGTGCAGCCCACGTAGCAGATGTTGGTGAACTCGAGGCGCAGGGAGTGTACAAAAAAGGTTTTGTGGCCGTGCTTGCGCTCGCGCACCCGGTTGGCCAGCCACATCAGGGTGTTGTAGTCGGGGGTGTGGTAGAGCACCATCCCCTCGTCGAAGCTCAGGCGCTCACCGGCCTCAATTTTCTCAGCAATTGGGAGCAGCTTTACATCGCGCACGGGGGGGGTGTACCGGAAAGTGCCAGCGGAGGATGAAACAGCATTCATTATCCACAATCCTAGCACTGCCCGGTTGTGAAACCAGGTACTTGGCTAACGATTGGTGCGGTCAATCCGCGTAGACACGGTGAGGCTGGGTCGATTTCCGTACGATCAGGGTGGGCTCAAAGCGCCGGGCCCGGGGGCTGCCTTTGTAGCCCCGAATGCGGTTTAGAAGCAGCCGGGCGGCCTCGGCCCCCATCTCTTCGATGGGCTGGGCCAGGGTCGAGAGTTCTTTGTCGGCAGTCCAAGGATGACCGTCGAAACCCAGCACCCGCACCTGCGAGCCGATCTTCAAGCCCTGTCGCCCAGCCTCTTCCAGCACCCCCAGGGCCAGCAGATCGGCCCCGGCAAAGATGTTGTAGGGCGGTTTGGCAAGCCGCATGAAGTGTTGCAAAGCCAGCCGCCCGCCCTCGGCGGAGAAGCGCGAGACGAAAACATGCGAACGAGGCAGGGACCGGCCTGCTTTCTCCAGCCCCTCGCGGAAGCCCTCGATGCGCTCCTGGCCCACCGTATTCTTCATCACCTCGTCAAGCTCCTCTTGCACCTGGATGGCACACATGGTGCCGGGGAACTGGGCCAGGTGCTGGGCGGCCATCTGCCCGCCCAGGCGGTTGTCCATGAAGGCCGAGTCGTAGCGGGGGCTGTAGGCATCGACCAGCACCACCGGGCGCTCGGTGGGAAATTTCTGATCGGGCAGCAGAAGGGCCAGTCCCTGCGAGGAGACCAAGAGCCCATCGGTCTGGTAGGCCAGCGAGCGGCTCTCCAGGTAGCGCTCGAGGCGCCTGGGCGAGAGAATCGGAAAGAGGGCAATTTCGTAGCGCTCCTCTTCCAGAACGTGTTCGATGCCCTCGAGCAGACGGCTGTAAAACTCGGTTGAGGCCACCGGCAAAACCAGCGAAACCGTATAGCTCTTGCCACCCGCCACCCGGCGGGCATGGGGATTGGGGCTATAACCGAGGTTCGCCATCGCAGCCAGCACCCGGTTGCGGGTCTCGGTGCGAACCGAAGGGTGGTTGTTGAGCACCCGGCTCACCGTGCCGATGCCAACCCTGGCAAGTTGGGCGACTTCGTGGATGGTGGGTTTGCGTTTGGCCACAGCACGTTCCTCTTTGTATGGAAGCGTTTTCTTTCGAAATGCAAAATCAGTCTATCACACAATCCAGCCGCCAAACCCACCGAAGACCGGCCATCCCGCACACGAACCCGATACCATAAATAGGGGTCGTTGAAGGAGCTTTTGCACTATGGACTTCTTGTGGGTGGTGATTGCCTATCTGGTGGGCTCGCTCAGCTTCGGGCGCATTGCAGGCCTGATCAAGGGTGTCAATCTGGCCGAGCGGGATACGCCAGGAGCCAGCGGGACATTCCGCCAGCTGGGGGCTGGCTGGGGTGTTGGGGTGGCCGTAGCCGACGTGCTCAAGGGTGTTTTGGTGGCCTACCTGGGCCAGTTTGCCCAGGCTCCCTGGGCCATGCCCCTGATGGCTGCTGCAGTGGTGGCGGGCCACAACTGGCCCCTCTATTTCGCATTCCGCGGTGGGGGTGGAATAGCGCCCACGTTGGGTTTTTTTGGCTTTATATATCCCTCCATCGCCCTGGTGGGGGTGGGGGTGGCGCTGGCAGTGGCCGGTTTGTACTGGCAGCTGTACTGGAAAAACCACCGCGAGAGCTGGTACCCCATACCGGTGGGCGCTCTGGCGGGTTACATCTACGCACTCATTGCCTTCTGGCCCACCGGCACAGGCTTCTGGGCTTTTTTGTTGGTGAGCGTGCTGGTGGCCTTTCGGGGTCTGCGCATGACCCGGAAGTGGCGCTAATACCCGGCAGCCCCCGGTTCGCATACACTGGCATTTGTGCGGATTGTACGTGCAGAGAACCTCGAGTACACCCTGGGGGCCCGTGACCTGTTGGGTGGGGTGAACCTGGAGCTGCGCCACGGCGACCGGCTGGCCCTGGTAGGTGCCAACGGCTCGGGCAAGACCACCCTGCTGCGCCTGCTAGCTGGCCAACTGGAGCCCACCCGAGGCCAGGTGCACCGTGCCGAGGGGGTGCACCTGGAGCTGCTGCCCCAGGATCCCCAGTACGGTCCCGACGAGACCGTGGCCTCGGTGCTGAAGCGGGGATTTACCCGGATGCAGACCATGGAAGCCGAACTCGCCAGACTTGAAACCAATCTCGCCGACCAGGGCACCTATCACCGCTGGGAAGAACTGCACGAGCGCTTCGAGGCGGTTGGCGGCTACCAGCAGCGCTCGCGTTACCAGGCCGTGCTCAAAGGGCTGCGCTTTGAAGGGCGGGAAGACGAAAAGGCCGGTGTGCTTTCCGGCGGAGAGACCCGCCGGCTGGCCCTGGGCGCCTTGTTGCTCTCGGGCTCGGATGCCTTGTTGCTGGACGAACCGACCAACCACCTCGACCTGGATATGGTGGCCTGGCTGGTGAGTTTCTTGCAGTCTTTTGGCGGGGCGGTGGTTACGGTCTCGCACGACCGGCAATTCCTGGACCAGGTGACCCAGCGCGTGGCCTGGTTGCGCGGGGGCAGGCTCAAGCTCTACGAGGGCAACTACTCGGCCTTTCGCCGCGAGCGCTTAATTCAGGAAGAACAGGAAGCCCGCGAGTACGCCAACTGGCTCAAGGAGAAACAGCGGCGCGAGGGCATTCTGGAGCAGGCCCAGCGCTGGGCCCACAGCAGCGCCAAACACGCCAAGCGGCTGCACAGCCTGGAAGCCCGTATGGAGCAGTTTCTGGAAGCAGCGGTCCAGGCGCCCGATTCCGATGACCCCAGCGTGCGCATTCGCTTTCCGCTGGAGAGGGGAGCGACTGCAGAACGGATTTTGGAAGGCTGGGATTTGCAAAAAACCCTTGGGGAGCGCATCCTCTTTAACATTCCCCATCTTTTGATCCGTAACCGTGAGCGCATCGCCGTGATCGGTCCCAATGGCGCAGGCAAAACCACTTTGCTCAAGGTGCTCCTGGGACTGCTGCCCTCCGGCCATCCGGCGGGGCGTGTCAAAACTGGGCCTGGCGTGCGGATTGGCTATTATGACCAGAAGCTGTCCGGTTTCGATCCGGAACTAACCCTGTTCGAGGCCCTGTACCGCTTGCTGGGCGAGAAAGCCCATGCTGCACTGGGGGCTTGGATGTTCCCCTACGAAGCCCAGTTCAAACAGGTGAAAAACCTCTCGGGAGGGGAGCGGGCCCGGCTGGCCCTGCTTTCGCTCTCGTTGCAGCAGGCGAGCCTGTTGGTGCTGGACGAGCCGACCAACCACCTCGACTTACAGACCGTGGAAGCCCTCGAGCAGGCCCTGCTCGAGTACCCCGGCACCCTTCTGCTGGTCTCGCACGACCTCTACTTTCTCGACCGACTGGCCACCCGGACCTGGCACCTCCACGATGGGCAGTTTGCCGACTATCCGGCCCCGCCCAGCGAGTATCTGGAGCGACGCAGTGCCAAAGCGGTGCCCCACAAAGCCGAGGGTCAGAGGGAACAGACCGAGCGCCTGAACCCCGCCGCTAAAACCCAAACCCCAGGCTCCAGGCCTAAGGGCCGCTGGCACCTCGAGCGCGAAAAAGAACGCCTGGAAGCCCTGATTGCCGACCTCGAGGCCCAGCTTCAGGCGGTGCACACCCGTGCCGGGCAGCCCGGCCTGCACCACAGAGAATACGCCCTGATTGCCCAGGAGCAGCAAAATCTGGAGGCCAGACTCAATCAAACTTTCGAGCAGTGGGCCGAGGTGATGGAGTCCCTCGAGGCTCTGTAATCCAACAAAGTCGTCTCTGAGCGGCCCTCCGAATTGTCCTAGCACAATCCAACAACTTGTATCTAGCACGGCTTCAGGCAGATACATATAATGCCCCTCATTCTGGGAGGCAGTCGTGGGGGTGCGGGTCAAGCTGCGGCAGGACAGGCATATGGCCTTATACAGGCACATTGCCGAGGAGTTTCGTGCCCGCATTGCCAAGGGTGAACTGCCTCCCGGTACCCGCCTGCCCACCGTACGGGCCCTGGCCCGCGAGGTAGGTACCACCCGGCTCACCATCCACAACGCCTACCGCGAACTTCAGACCGACGGGCTGGTGGAGTCGGTAGTGGGGCGGGGTACCTTTGTGAGTGCGCATGCGCGGCCTTCGGCCCGGCCCAGCCTGGGTGAGCGCCTCGAGCCCGACCTGGTGCTCTCCGACCTGCACCGACTGCAACGGTCCCGGATGCTGCACAACCTGGCCCTGGCGACCGCCGACCCGGCCCTTTTTCCCTACGAGGCTTTCTGGGCCTGCCTGGAGGAGCTTAAGCCGCTGGCCCGGGAGGTTTTTAGCTACGGTTCGGTGATGGGTGAGCCCGAGCTGCGGGTGGCCCTTAGCGAGCTGCTGGAGCAGCGCGGTATCGGGGCCGACCCCCAGGAGGTGCTGGTCACGGTAGGGGGCCTGCAGGGGCTGGCCTTGGTCTGCCGGGCCTTGGCTGAGCCGGGCGAGGAGGTGCTCTTAGAGGAGCCTACCTACCTGGGCCTCCTGGGCATCCTCAAGCAGTTCCGTCTGAAACCCCTACCGGTGCCCCTGGATGGGGCCGGCCCCCGGCTGGAGGTGCTCGAGGCCCTCCTCAAGCGCTACCGTCCGCGTTTTTACTACACCATCCCCAGCTACCACAACCCCACCGGGCTGCGCTTTCGGGAAGAAAGGCTGGAAAGGCTGCTCGAGCTGGCCAGCGCCCACGGCTTCACCCTGGTTGAGGACGATACCCTGGGCCTCTTGAGCTACGAAAAAACCCCACCCACCCCGCTGTATGCCCTGGCCCAGCGCCTGGCGGCCGGGACCCCGGTGGTGCACCTGGCCAGCCTCTCTAAGGTGTTGATGCCGGGCCTGCGGATTGGCTATCTGGTGGCCCCGCCTACCCTGCTCGAGCGCTTTACGGCCTTGCATAACGTTTCCGATATTACCGGCCCCCCACCCTTGTTGCAGCGGGCTACTGCTCGGTTCATCCGGCAGAGCGGGCTCAAGCAGCACCTGCGGCAGGTGCTGCCCATCTATCAGAAGCGCCGCGATGTGCTCCTGAGCGCCTTGCAGCGCTACATGCCCGATGGCGTGGCGTGGAGCCAGCCGGAAGGGGGCTTTTCCTGCTGGGTCAGCCTGCCTCGGCTTTTCTCAGCCCTGGAGCTGCACCACCAGGCCCTGGCCCAGGGGGTGGCCATTACCCCGGGAGAGGCCTTTTTAGCCCAGGCCGATGCCCAGATGCACTTCCGGCTCTGCTTTGGGTCCCAAAGCTCCGAGGGCCTCGAGGAGGGGGTGAAAACGCTGGCTCAACTGATCAGGGCACGGGTTACATAAGCCTAGAACAGCAAAAGGAGGCGTAGGCATGGAAAACAAACCCAAAGAGGTGCGTGGAGCACGTTATGTTGATGTGGACAACACCTATTTGGAAAAGCGGCAGTTGCGCAAGAGCGCAGGCTGGGTGCTCTTGTGGGGCCTGGGGGTCGGGGCGGTCATCTCGGGCGACTTCTTCGGCTGGAACTTCGGTCTGTCTGCAGGAGGCTTTGGCGGGCTTTTGCTGGCCACGCTGGTCGTGGCGGTGATGTACGTGGCGATGGTGCTCTCCATCGCCGAACTTTCCACCGCTCTGCCCCACGCAGGAGGGTTCTACTCCTTCACCCGAAACGCCTTCGGGCCTAACTGGGCTTTCTTGAACGGCGTGACTGACCTGATCGAGTATGTGATCACCCCTGCGGTGATTGTGGTGGGTATTGCGGGGTACATGAACGCTCTAATCCCGGGGGTACCTCCCTGGGTCTGGTGGGCGATCTTCTATACCCTGTTTGTGGGCATCAACATTCGTGGGACTGCCCTCACCCTGCGGGTATCCTTAATCGTAACCCTGCTGGCTCTGGGCGTGCTGGTGGTCTTTTACCTGGCAGCAGCCTTCTCGGGGGCCTTTAGCTGGGATAAGGTTTTCAACATCGCGCCTCAGGCGGGAGGCTCGAGCTTCCTCCCTATGGGCCTGTATGGGGTCTTCGCCGCCCTGCCTTTTGCCATCTGGTTTTACCTGGCCATCGAGCAGCTGCCTCTGGCTGCAGAGGAGTCGCACGACGTGGTTCGGGATATGCCCCGGGCGCTGATTCTGGGCATCATCACCCTGCTGGTGCTTTCGGTGCTGACCCTGATTCTCAACACCGGGGTGGCCGGGGCCAAGGAGGTCGGGGAGTCGGCGGCCCCTTTGGAGCTGGGCTTTAAGGCGGTTTTTGGCGATGCTGCGACCAGCACCCTCCTGACCCTGATTGCCATCACCGGTCTGGTGGCCAGCTTCCACGCCATCATTTACGCCTATGGGCGCCTGATCTTCGCACTCTCGCGGGCCGGGTACCTGCCCACCGGCCTCTCGGTGGTCAGCCGCTACCACACCCCACACTACGCCCTGATTTTGGGTGCGGTGGTGGGCTTTTTGATGTGCGTGTTGATCAGCGTCTTCTCCGATAGCGTGGGGGCTGCCCTCCTGAACATGGCGGTCTTTGGGGCGGTGATCTCCTATGCCATGGTGATGTTCGCCTACATACGTCTGGCCCGAAGCCGGCCCGACCTGCCCCGGCCGTACCGAAGCCCGCTGGGGGTGCCGGGGGCCTGGGTGGGGGCCATTCTGGCCCTGATCTGCCTGGCGGCTACCTTTGCGGTGGAGAGCTACCGTCCCGGAGTAGTGGGTACGGCGGTCTTTGTGGTGCTGATGATGGCCTACTACTGGTTCTACAGCCGCTTCCGTTTGGTGGCCCAGGCTCCCGAAGAGGAGGCCGCGCTGATTGCCGAGGCCCAGCGGGAGATTCGCTAGAGGAAAATCCGGCCAACGCCCTCAGACCCCAGGGTTTGGGGGCATTCCAAGGAGCGAGGACCGAGACCCATGCGTGAGGATGCCGGAAGTAAGCAGAACTGGCTGGCCCACAAGGTGAGCGCAGGTGAAATTGATACGGTTCTGGTGGGCTTTCCCGACCACTACGGGCGGCTGATGGGCAAGCGTTTCGAGGCCGAGTACTTTCTGGAGCAGGTGGCTGAGCACGGCACCCACGGCTGCGATTATCTGCTCACCACCGATATGGAGATGGAGCCGGTGCAGGGTTACCGCTTTGCCAACTGGGAGCTGGGCTACGGCGACTTCCATTTGGTGCCCGACCTGGCTACCCTGCGCCCGGCCACCTGGCTGGAGAAGAGCGCTATCGTGCTGTGCGACCTCGAGGACGAACGCACCCACCGGCTCGTCGAGGTGGCCCCCCGCACCCTGCTGAAGCGGCAGCTCGAGCGGGCCAGAAACTTAGGCTACACGGTGATGGCGGCTTCGGAGCTGGAATACTACCTCTTTCGCCAGTCCTACCGGGAGGCCTTTGAACAGGGGTACGCTGGCCTGAAGCCGGCGGGGTACTACCTGGAGGACTACCACCTCCTGCAAGGCACCCGCGAGGAGCCCTTCACCGCAGCGGTACGGCGGCACCTGAAGGCCTCGGGTATCCCGGTGGAGAACTCCAAAGGGGAGTGGGGTCTGGGGCAGCACGAGGTCAACCTGCGCTACGCCGAAGCCCTGGAGATGGCGGACCGGCACGTTCTGTTCAAGCAGTGCCTCAAGGAGATCGCCGACGCGATGGGCCTGGCCGTGACCTTCATGGCCAAGCCCCACCACGGCCAGGCCGGCTCCTCCTGCCATATCCACCTTTCGCTCTGGAAAGACGGGCAGAACGCCTTTATGGGCGAGGAAAGCTATGGCCCGGTGCAGGCCTCGAGGGTTTTCGGGCAGTTTCTGGCCGGGTGGATTGCCTACCTCCCCGACCTGATGCCCTTCTACGCGCCCACGGTGAACGCATACAAGCGCTACGAGGACGGATCCTGGGCCCCCACCCGGCTGGCCTGGAGCTACGACAACCGCACCGCCGGCTTCCGGGTGGTGGGGCGGGGCCCCTCGCTGCGCATCGAGTGCCGCATTGGGGGCGCCGACCTCAACCCCTACCTGGCCCTGACCGCCGCCCTGGCTGCCGGGCTGGCTGGTCTCGAGCAGAACCTTACCCCGCCCCCCATCTTCCAGGGCGACATCTACCAGGCCCGCCACCTGCCCCGGGTTCCCTACACCCTGGGCGAGGCGGCGGAAGGCTTTGCCCGCAGCAGCTTTGCCAAAGCGGCCCTGGGTGAGGCGGTCCACGAGCACTATTCCCATTTCTTCCGCACCGAGTGGCAGGCCTTCAACCGGGCCGTGACCGACTGGGAGCGCAGGAGGTACTTTGAGCGCATATGAGGGAGGAACCGCATGCAACTTGCTGACAAGGTGGCCCTGATTACTGGTGCGGCCAGCGGGATCGGCCTCGAGGCCGCCCTGCTTTTTGCCCGCGAGGGGGCTAGGGTGGTGGCGGTGGATGTCTCCGAAAAAGGCCAGCAGACCGCAGAGCAGATCCGAAGCGCCGGCGGCCAGGCCCACTTCGTCCAGGCCGATGTATCCCGTCCTGAGGATGCCGAGCGGATGGTGGCCGAGGCCGAGCGGGTCTACGGTCGGCTGGACATCCTCTTCAACAACGCCGGCATCTCCCACGCCGAGGACGACGACGCCATCCACACCAGCGAGGCGGTCTGGGACCTGACCTTCCAGGTCAACGTCAAGGGGGTCTTCCTGGGCTGCAAGTACGGCATTCCGGCCTTGCGCCGGGCCGGGGGAGGTTCTATCATCAACACTGCCTCCTTTGTAGCCTTTCTGGGTGCTGCCACCCCCCAGCTGGCCTATACCGCCAGCAAGGGGGCGGTGCTTTCCATGACCCGGGAGCTGGCGGTCATCCACGCCCGGGAGAACATAAGGGTCAACGCGCTGTGCCCCGGCCCCCTCCAGACCGAGCTGCTGATGAAGTACCTGGACACCCCGGAAAAGCGCCAGCGCCGGCTGGTGCACATCCCCATGGGCCGCTTTGGTCAGGCTGCCGAGATCGCCCAGGCCGCGCTCTTCCTGGCCAGCCCGGCCTCCTCCTTCATGACCGGGGCTCCGCTGCTGGTCGATGGCGGCATCACCGCCGCTTACGTGACCCCGGAGTAG
Organism: Meiothermus sp.; assembly: GCA_036845585.1. Taxonomy (GTDB): domain Bacteria; phylum Deinococcota; class Deinococci; order Deinococcales; family Thermaceae; genus Meiothermus. Next base: position 18,120 of record DAIUDO010000020.1, read on the forward strand.
CCATGAAGCTTCAACAGACCATCAGCCCGGTGGACGGGCGGGTATACGTCGAGCGGGTGCTGGCCGGACCGGCGGAGCTCGAGCAGGCCCTGGCCCGGGCCACAAAAGCCCAGAAGGCCTGGGCTCGAACCCCTTTGGAACAGCGAGTGGCCATCGTGGGCCGGATGGTCGAGAACCTGCTTGGGGCAGCGGATGCGGTGGCCGAGGAGCTCACCTGGCAGATGGGCCGGCCCATCCGCTACAGCCCCAAGGAGATCCGGGGCGGCTTTGCCGAACGGGCCCGTTACATGACCGGCATCGCCCCCATAGCCCTCCAAGACATCCCGGCTGAGGGGATGCCCGGCTTCACCCGCTTCATCCGGCGGGAGCCTCTGGGGGTGGTGCTGGTGCTGGCCCCCTGGAACTACCCCTACCTGACCTCGGTCAACACCATCGTGCCGGCGATTCTGGCGGGCAACGCAGTCCTGCTCAAGCACTCGGCCCAGACCCCCCTGGTGGCCGAGCGGTACGCCTGGGCCTTTCAGGAGGCCGGCCTGCCCGAGGGGGTGTTCCAGTATCTGCACATGGATCACCGGCTCACCGCCCAGGCCATCGCCGACGCGCGGGTGGCCTTCGTGGCCTTTACCGGTTCGGTGGCGGGGGGACGGGCGGTGGAGCAGGCTGCGGCCGGGCATTTCAAGGGGGTGGCCCTCGAGCTTGGCGGCAAGGATCCGGCCTACGTGCGGCCCGATGCCGACCTGGAATACAGCGTGGTCAACCTGGTGGACGGGGCCATGTTCAACTCCGGCCAGTCCTGCTGTGGGGTGGAGCGCATCTATGTACAGGAGAGCCTCTACGAACCCTTCGTGGAGGCTTTTGTGGCCGAGACCCTCAGGCTGCACCTGGGCAACCCCCTCGATCCCCAGACCACCCTGGGCCCCATGGTGCGCACCGAGGCCGCCGAGTTTGTACGGGGCCAGATCGCCGAGGCGGTGGCCCAGGGCGCCCGGGCCCTCATCGACCCCAGGCGCTTTCCCGCCGACTGCCCCGGCACCCCCTACCTGGCCCCCCAGGTGCTGGTGGACGTTCATCACGGGATGCGGGTGATGGTGGAGGAAAGCTTCGGGCCGGTGGTGGGCATCATGCCGGTGAAAAACGACGAGGAGGCCCTGGCCCTGATGAATGACTCCCCCTACGGCCTGACCGCCTCCGTATGGAGCCGCGACGAGGGGGCCGCGGCCCGGCTGGGGGAGGCCCTCGAGACCGGTACGGTCTTCCTCAACCGCTGCGACTACCTCGACCCGGCCCTGGCCTGGACCGGGGTTAAGGCCTCGGGGCGGGGCTGCTCCCTTTCTGTCCTGGGGTACGAGCAGCTCACCCGGCCCAAGTCGTATCATCTGCGTACGCTATGAGGCTGGCGGTTCTGGTCTGCGACGAGCCCCCTCCGGGCCTGGAGGGGCTGGCCGGCGATTACCCGGCCATGTTCGAGCGGCTGCTGGGCCTGCCCCTCACCCCCTTCGACGTGCGGGCCGGCCAGTACCCCGCGCGGGCGGAGGACTTTGCAGGCTACCTGATTACCGGCTCCCGGGCCTCGGTCTACGACCCCCTACCCTGGATTCCCCCGCTGGAAGACTTTGTGCGGACGGTAGCTGCCTCAAAGAGCAGGCTGGTAGGCGTCTGCTTTGGCCACCAGCTGATCGGTCAGGCCCTGGGAGGGCGGGTGGAGCGCTGGCCGGGAGGCTGGGGGGTGGGGGTGCACCGGTTCTCTATCCACCGACCCATGTCCTGGATGGCCCCTCCCCTGGCTGAGGTCCGGCTCATCCTTTCCTGCCAGGATCAGATTACCCGGCTGCCCCCCAAGGCGGTGGTGCTGGGAGGCAGCGCCTTCAGCCCGCATGCCCTCATCCAGGTGGGCTCCAATGTGCTGGGCTTGCAGCCCCATCCCGAGTTTCCCCAAGCCTTTGCCGAAGCCCTGCTGGAAATGCGGCGCGAGCAGGTAGGGGCCCAGCGTTACGCCGAGGCCAGGGCCAGTTTTGCCCTGGAGCCTTCGTCTGAGGAGGTGGCGGGCTGGATCCGCAATTTTCTCGCTACCGCTCCTTCCTGAGGCAGCACCCTCCCTTCGATGCGCTGGAGGAGGCCGACTGGGCGGGGCTGGAGGGAGCGCTTCGCCTGTACCGCTTCGAGCCGGGGGCGGTGATCCTTTCCCCAACCCAGCCCGAGGCCGGGGGACTGTATGTGGTCTACCGGGGAGTGGTGCGCCTCGAGCAAAACAGCCAGGGGGTGGCCTGGCTCGAGCCCGGCGAGGCCTTCGGCTACCCCTCTTTGCTGGGCCGGCAGCCCCCCAGCCTCACCGTGCGGGCCGAGGGGCAGGCCGAGTGCCTTTGGCTCCCCTCAGAGATCTTTCACCGCCTGTTGCAGCGTCCGGCCTTTGCCCTGTTTTTTAGCGCCCGCCTGGCCGAGCGGCTGCGCCTATTGCGCCCAGCGGCGGTCTCCCTGCCCGACCTGGGACGGTCTGCAGGTGAGGTGGTGGAACCGGCGGTCTGGCTCGAGGCCACCGCCAGCGTGGCCCAGGCGGCCCGCCAGATGCGCGAGCGCCGTACCAGTGCGGTTTTGCTGGAGGTACCCCAAGGGTTGGCTATCCTGACCGACCGCGACCTGCGCAACCGGGTGCTGGCCGAGGAGCTCCCATCCGGCACCCCGGCCCTGGCTGTGGCCAGTGCACCTGCCTGGAGCCTGCCCGCCGCCACCCCGCTTTATGAAGCGCTGGCCTTTATGGAGCAGCAGGGCATCCACCACCTGCCCCTCACCCAGGGCAACCGGGTGGTGGGCGTTCTAACCGACCGGGTCTTTCTGCGTCGCTGGTTGCAAACACCCATGGCGCTTTTGCGCCGGCTCGAGCAGGAAGACGACCCAGCCCTGTTGAGGGAGTACCGGGAACGGCTGGAGGAGGTTGTGCGGCAGATGCTGGCTGCCGGGTTTGCGGTCCAGGCCATCACCCGCCAGGTCAGCCTTTTGAACGATGCCCTCACCCGCAGTCTGCTGCGCCGGGCCGAGGCCCGGCTAGGCCCCCCTCCCAGCCCCTACGCCTGGCTGGTTCTGGGCTCGGAGGGCCGCACCGAGCAGGCCCTGCTCACCGACCAGGACAACGCCCTGGCTTACCAGAACCCCGATTCCCAGGGGTATTTCAAAGCCCTGGCCCAGCAGGTGCTGGAAGGGCTCATACAGGCGGGTTTTCCCCCTTGCCCCGGCGGTTTTATGGCCGACCGCTGGTGCTATGCGCTGGTCGAATGGGAAGCCCTTTTTTCCGGTTGGATCAAAAACCCGGAAGGGGAGGGGCTCTTGCAAGCCCAGATTTTCTTCGACTTCCGCTCCGTGGCGGGGGGGCTTTCCCTCGAGCCCTTGCAATACTACCTGCGCCAGGCCGGACAAAACCGCCCTTTCCTGACCGCCCTAGCCCGCTCGGCTTTGCTCTGGACACCTCCTTTAGGCTTGCTGGGCCGCATTCGCTGGGAGGAGGGCCAGGTCAACCTCAAGAAGGGGGGGATAGCGGCCATTGTAGGCCTGGCCCGGGTGTACGCCCTCGAGGCCGGCAGCCTGGCCCGTCCTACCCTCGAGCGCCTGCGGGCCGCCGCCCAGGCCCGCCTTCTCCCGGCGGAAGAAGCCGAGGACTTGAGCGAGGCTTTCTTGTTTTTGAGCCAGCTCCGGCTGCGCCACCAGCTCACCTCCTTGCTGCGGAACCAGCCCCTTAGCAACCGCGTGGCCCAGGCCACCCTCTCGGTGCGCGAGCAGCAGATGCTCAGGCAGGTTTTTCTGCTCATCCGTCAGGCCCAGCACAGCCTGGCGGCCCGCTTTCGCTTGAAAGAGCTGT
>DAIUDO010000021.1:0-1886 GCA_036845585.1 Meiothermus sp.
CCGCAGGCCGCTCAGAGCCTGTGTATAGTCCACCGTAACGGTGGTTTTGGTATTGGCTGTGACCGTGGCGGTAGCAGTGTTGCCGGTACCTGGGGTAGAACCCACCGATACCCTGCCGTTGTAGGTGGTGCCGCCTGCGATCACGTCCTGGGCGGTAATGGTGTAGTCGCCCAGGGCAGCCTGGTCAAACAATCTGACCCCAGGCTGGCTGATGGTCTGGTTGAGGCCCCCGGGACCCGTAACCGAGACATCGGGGCTGATGCCTGAGCCGGTAGGAATATTGACCGTAATCTCGAGCTGCCCTCTGGCCTGGGTGCCCGCCGACGGGCAGGCCGTAAGCAACAATCCAAACAGGGCTAGAAAGGGTGTCCAGCGTATGTTCACCATGTAGCTCCTTTCCATTTGGCTTCGCGCCAGAGCCAATTCAATTTTAAGGACTTTGCAAGCCCTGGCTTGTTCAGATGTGCGTTATACGCGAAGTTAAGAGCTGTTTCGAGGGGTTGCTCCCGACGCTGACGGGAGGTTGCCGCGAATTCGGTTGGGCCTGGCGAGCAGAAAGCCGAGCCAAACTACCCAGGGTCGTTAACTGCCCATTACCCAGGCAACGTGCCCTGCCCAAAAACAAGACCCCACACAGCTTCCGACCGTCTGGGGTTTCGAGCAGAAAAAGCTTTTAGAAGCTGATGCTAACTTGACCCAGCTTGCCCAGCAGCAGCATGGAGGCCACGGTGGCCGCAGTCAGGATGATCAGCACCAAGGCCACACCGATGTAGCGCAGGTCGGCCGTTTCGCTTTCAACCTCGAGGGCCCGCGGGCGCAGGGCCAGGTACAAGAGCCAGGTGACCAGGATCGAGCCTATCGCAAACAGAATGGCAAACAGCACGCTATTCCTCCTCATGTAAAGGCCCTGCCGGTCAGCGCATCCGCCAGGCCCGCAGCAGGGTCTCGAGACTGCTCCCTAAGCCTACCAAACCCAGGCCGTATGTGGGTATACCCCTCTGCCAGCCCAGCCATCCCACCCTAGGCCCCTCGCAGGTGGCCAGCAGCGCCGGTGCCGGGGCCTCCCAGGGAGCGTAGGCTCTGGTCTCGAGGTAGGAGAATCCAAAGCGAAGGTTGACCTCGAGACGCCGCGCCTCGCGGGGGTCGTCCCAGGCCACCCACTCGCCCTCGGCAACTTCCTTACGACCAGGGTACGAAAGGCCCAACCCCTCCCCGTCACAAACCACCAGGGCTCGGCGTGGGTTGGCCCAGTGCAGGGCCCGAGCAAAGGGGGCGGCATGGTCTTCGGAGATGTCCAGGCCCAGCACAATGCGCCCCTTGAACTGCCGAGGCAGTTGGGGCGCTACGTCCTCGAACATCGCGGTGTTCATCCAAAGCAGCAGGGTATCGCCCCCCTGGGCGCCCTCGAGCCAGGCATAAAAGCTGCCGAACTCATCCATCATGGTCCGGGTTCGCGTTGCCAACAGGGTCTCTAGCCAGTCGGTGGGGTACATGATGGACTGCACAATAGCAGAATAGCCCCCGCAACAGGTATATTTGTCGTCGGTGGACCACCTGCGCTTTGCCCCGGCGCCCAGGGCCGAGCTGACCCGGCAGTTTCGCTGGCAGGTTCCGGCCTGGTTCAATATTGCCCAGGCTACCGTCGAAAGGTCTGCCGCCCGGCATCCCGGGCGGATTGCCCTGGTCGAGCCGCAGCCAGGCCGAAAGACCACCTTTGCCGAGCTACACTCCCTCTCGAGCCGTCTGGCCAACGCCCTCGAGGCCCAGGGGGTGCGGCAGGGCGAACGGGTGGGGCTGCTGATGGGGCCTTCGCTCGAGCTGGCCCTGGCCCACCTGGCCGTCTACAAACTGGGGGCCATCGCCCTACCCCTCTCGCTCCTGTTCGG
>DAIUDO010000021.1:1986-18470 GCA_036845585.1 Meiothermus sp.
TGCAACTTCCCCGGCGAGGCCGCTACCTTCTGGTCGGCGGCGGACTGGGCCTGGATTGGCGGGCTGCTCAATGTGCTGCTGTGCGCCTGGTCCCAGGGCTATACGGTGGTGGCCTACCGCTCGAGGGGCTTTGACCCGCAGGAAGCCCTGCACCTGCTGCGCAACCAGGGGGTCACCCATACCTTCCTCTTCCCTACCGCCCTCAAGTTGCTGCGCCAGCTCGGGCGCATCGAAAACCCCCCCGCTCTGCAAAGCATCCACTCCGGCGGCGAACCCCTGGGGGCCGAGCTTCTGGAGTGGGTACGCGAAAACTTCGGTCTTCCGGTCAACGAGTTTTACGGCCAGACCGAGGCCAACCTGTTGGTGGGCAACTCGTATACCACCGACCCCATCCGGCCCGGCTCGATGGGCCTGCCCTACCCCGGCCACCAGGTCGAGATCATCGACGACGAGGGCCAGCCCCTACCCCCAGGGGAGGTCGGCGAGATCGCCCTGCGCACCCCCGACCCGGTGGCCTTCCTGGGCTACTGGAACAACCCCCAGGCCACCCAGCAGAAGTTCATCGGCCCGTTCCTGCGCACCGGCGACCTGGGCTACCGCGACCTCGAGGGCTACCTGTGGTTCAAGGCCCGCGCCGACGACCTTATCAAGGCCGCGGGTTACCGCATCAGCCCTTTCGAGGTGGAGGAAGCCCTGCTGCACCACCCTGCGGTGGCCCTGGCTGCGGTGGTGGGCGTGGCTGACGAGAACCGCGGCCAGCGCATTGTGGCCCACGTCAAGCTGCGGCCGGACCACCACCCCAGCCCAGCCCTGACCCAGGCCCTACAGCAGGAGGTGCGTCAACGGGTGGGCCACCACGCCTACCCCAGGGAAATTCACTATGTCGACGAGCTGCCCCTAACCACCACCGGCAAAATTCAGCGCTTCAAGCTGAGGCGTTGATCGCCGTTTTGCTGCCCCGGTATCCGCTCAGGCCAGGGGCTGTTCGGATGTTTTCCGGGGATGGCATGCCAGCCCTAGAGCCCCTTATGGGGACATTTGCCCGGCATCCGGGTATAAGGCTGGTAGCATGGAGACTGAGCCCATGAAGCAAGGGCATCATCCACTCCGCAAGAAGCTGTCTGCAGCGTTAATGGGTATTATGGGGGGGCCGTGCGTTATCTGATTGTATCCGACCTTCATGGCAACTGGCCGGCCCTCGAGGCAGTCCTCAAGGAAGCCCGGGACTACGAACGGGTACTTTTTTTGGGCGATGCGGTAGGCTACTACCCCGACGCCAATCGGGTACTGGACTGGCTGCGCTCGGTGGATGCCAAGGGGGTAATGGGCAACCACGACATCTGGCTGCTCGAGATCAAGTCCATGCAGATCGATGGGCCGGTGCTGGAGATTCTGTCCTGGCAGGCCGAACGCATCAGCCCGGAAAACCGCGAGTACCTCGCCGGCCTTCCCTGGACCGCCGAGGTCGAGGGGGCCCTGCTGGTACACGGCAGCCCGCTAGACCCCCTGGCCTACCTCGAAGAGGTAGAGCAGGCCCGCGATGTGTTCAACAAAGCCACCCACCGCTGGGTGTTTCACGGCCACACCCACCTGGCCGGAGCTTACCTGAGCCTCGAGAGCACCACCGTTCGCGGCCACGCCACCACGGCCGATGCCAACACCGCTCAGGGACGCTGGGTACGCTACCAGCGCTACGCCAACGGCGGCGAACTCATCCTGGCGCCCAAAGCCAGGGCCATCATCAACCCGGGCTCCACCGGCCAGCCGCGCGACGGCGTGACCGGGGCGGCTTATGCCATCTGGGATTCCGTGGAGCAAAGCGTAGAGTTTTTCCGTGTCAAGTACAACCTCGAGCAGGTGCTCACCCGCCTGCACCACGAGCAGTTCCCCATGTGGCTCTACGAACGCCTGGTGCTCGGAAAATAGCCCAGCAAGCAAGAGCGCGATCCCTCACCTGAAGCCCCTCGGTATGCAGATCCTTGGCCACCAGAGAATCCTCGAGCTTTTACCCAGACTGAAGGCCCAGACCTTTTTGTTCACCGGCCCGGAGGGGGTGGGGCGGCGCACGGTCGCTCGGTGGCTGGCTTCCGGGCTCAACTGTGAACTGGGGTTTCCACCCTGTGGCCGCTGCAGCGCCTGTCGCTTAGAACCGCACCCGGACTACCTTGAAATTGCCCCTCAAAGCGAGACCAAAAGCGGCAAAAAGGCTCGCCTACCGCAAATTCGCCTCGAGCAGATCGCTCCCCGCGAGGGTGAAGAACCCAACCTGCTGGACTGGATGGCCACCTATCCGCGCTTCAAGGCTAAGGTTGCGGTCATCGATGGGGCCCACTGGCTGGGCGAGCCCGCAGCCAATGCCCTGCTGAAGGTGCTGGAGGAGCCCCCTGCCTATGCCCGCCTGGTTCTGATAGCCCCCAGCCACGAGCTGGTGCTACCCACCCTGAAAAGCCGCTGCCTCGAGGTCAGCTTTGCGCCGCTCCCGCAGGCCACGCTGCAAGCCCTATGCAGCGATCCCGAGGTGCTGGCCTTTGCCCAGGGGTCGGTGGGACGGCTGCGCTGGGCCCTGGAGAACCCGGTCGAGTTTGCCCAACTGACCGGCCGCGTTCAGGGGGTGCTCGAGGCCCTGCCCAAAGGCCCCGCCCAGACCCTGGAAGCCCTCAGGCTGCTGGCCGGGATGGAGGAAGCCCTCCCCTACTTAGGGAGTCGGCTGAAACAGGCTCTGCCGGTCGAAGCACCGGCCTACAAAGAAGCCCTCGAGGCCCTCAGACAGGCCCAGGATGCGCTGTCGGTCTACGTCAACGAAGACCTGGTTCACACCTGGCTGGCCCTCGAGCTGGCCCGGCTCTAGATTTGCAGAGCGGTTCTGCCGTAGTCTGGGTGCGGACTGCGAGCCCGGCAGTCCGGTTCGTTGTTACGTTGCGGGTCCGAACAGATTCGTTCGGCCCTTAGGGGAGGTATAGATGGAGTGCGTCGGCGTGCGGTTTGCGCACAGCCCCAAAATTGTCGACTACAAGGTTACCCAGCCCGCCCCGCCGGTCGATAGCTGGGTGGTGGTGCGTACTGGACGGGGCCTCGAGCTGGCCAGGGTGCGTACCGAGCCCCACCTGGGCAATGCGGTCGGAGAAGTGGTGCGCATCGCCACACCGGAAGACCTGGATAAGCATGCCCGGCTGAAGAACCGCAGCGAGGAGGTACGGTGGTGGCTCAAAGCACGCTTGCGCCGTGAGGGCATCCGGGCCAAGGTGTTGGGCTGTGAGTTCACCCTGGACGCAAGCCACATATCGGTGCACTACTCCGCCGAGGAGCGCATCGACCTGCGTCGCTGGGTTCACGAGTTGAACAAGCTGGCTGGCGCCAGGGTCGAGTTCATCGCGCTGGGGCCGCGCGACCAAACCGCCTACCTGGGCACGCTGGGAGCCTGCGGCATGGAGTCGTGCTGCTCAACCTGGCTGCAGGACTTTGCCCAGGTCTCCATCAAGATGGCCCGCGATCAGCAACTACCGCTTTCCCCGGAAAAGATATCCGGCCCCTGCGGACGCTTGCTGTGCTGTCTACAGTACGAGCACGAGCAGTACCAAGAGCTGCTGGCTGAGTTGCCACGCAAGAACGCCAAGGCCTGCAGCATCGCCGGCGCCTGCGGCAAGGTGGCCAAGCTCAACCCGCTGGCTGGAACCGTCGACCTGATGACCGAGGAGGGCAGCCTGGTGACAGTACACAAAAGTGAGCTCAAGCGGGGTTGAGCCAAACCAGCGCTGGTTGCGTCCAAATCCGGGCTCTGTGGGCCTGGAAAAAACTCTGAATGGTGCTGGGGTACCCTCTGTGCGGTGATTGCCGAATCAGGCCTTGCGGCCACACACGGCAACCCTTGTAATGACCGGCGCTCGAGGCTCGAGCACCGCAACAGGAAGGCGATGCAGTCTAAGGCTCAGGCCGGGGCGGTGATGAGGGTAAGGGTGGGGCCGTGGCGGCTTTCCTCCCCCTCTGCTTTGAGCAAATACTTCTCGTTTTCTTCACCAAGGGCCTTCAGCAAACGCTCCCTCGAGACAAACTGACCTGACAGCATGTAGCAAAAGCCCTGTGTGCCCAACACCACCACAAAGCGCACCCCTTGATGGTTGCGAACAAAGGTGTTGTGTTTCAGGGCAAAGCAGTGCATCTTTTCCAGAACCAGCAACGCCTGTTCCTGCCGGCGTCGCTTTATGGCTGGTATCAGCCCGGTCAGCACCAAAACGAGCAGAGCCGTAACCCCAAAATAAACCAATCCAAGGGCTTCTACAGGCATAGCGTTACAAATATACACCCAAACGTTACGCTTTGTGTAACATTTGCGCAACTTAGACCCAGTACAACTTCCACAACCCTCTTGAACCAAGGGGGCTTGTGTGGTGGAAGGCCGGGGTCTGCCCGTTGATGTGCGGGGTGCGGCCCCGCAAGGACGTTGCACCCGGGGTTTATTCCCGCTTCGACCAACCTATCGGCCAGTGGTAGCACGCTGTTGCAGCACTGCACCGGTAAGCTGCACGAGCGTGGCATCCGACTAAAGGATTCAAGCCGTGGTGCAGATGGCAAACCAAGTCGGTGCGTAGCCTTTAGAGGCCTATCCTCTCGAATCCATCATTATCTGGCTTATCGGCGCATCTGGCGTCGCTGCGCCGATACAGATCTCCCCACCGTGGCAGCGCATAAACTCAAGAACAACGCCTCGCAACCCTGGCGCAACAGATGGCCACACCCGCATACCAGAATGTTCGTTACGGGTCAGTACAAACTGCATCAGAGGCTTGCAATCATCCAACCCGGAACCGGACCAAAGCGCGAATCCTGGCTACCAGCCCCGCTTGGCCAGCTTTTCCTCTTCCGGCAGGAAGTCTAGGTTGATGCCCACCATGGCCTCGCCCAGGTCCTCCGAAACCTCTGCCAGCACCTCGGGGTTGTTGTAATGGGTAACCGCCCGCACGATGGCCCTGGCCCGCTTGCGGGGGTCGCCCGATTTGAAGATGCCCGAACCCACGAACACCCCGTCCATGCCCAGCTGCATCATCAGGGCTGCATCGGCCGGCGTTGCAACGCCACCCGCCGCAAAGTTGACCACGGGAAGTCTGCCGTTTTCATGGACCCACAGGACCAGCTCGTATGGTGCACCGTGGTTCTTGGCAAAGGTCATAAGCTCTTCACGGGGAAGAGCCTGAATCTGACGCACCGCACCCATTACGCTGCGGGCATGGCGGACAGCCTCCACCACATTGCCCGTCCCGGCCTCGCCTTTGGTGCGAATCATTGCGGCGCCCTCACCAATACGCCGCAGCGCCTCGCCGATATCGGTTGCGCCGCAGACGAAAGGTACCTTAAAAGCGTGTTTGTCGATGTGGTACGACTCATCGGCGGGGGTCAGCACCTCCGACTCGTCGATAAAATCAACGCCAAGGGCTTCTAGGATCTGGGCCTCCACCGTGTGACCAATCCGGCATTTGGCCATCACCGGAATCGAGACCGCTCCGATGATTTCCTTGATTAGCTTGGGATCGGACATTCGGGCCACCCCCCCTTGCGCCCGAATGTCGGCTGGGACTCGCTCGAGCGCCATTACCGCCACGGCACCGGCTTCCTGGGCAATTTCGGCCTGCTGGGCGTTGACCACGTCCATGATCACGCCCCCCTTGAACATTTCAGCGAATCCTGTCTTGACCCGCAAGGTACCTTTTTCCATCACTACCTCCAGCAGCGTAGCATACGTCTTTTCTGTCTGGCCTCCTAGGGGTTTGGCTTACATCCGGGCCATCCCAAGAGCTGGGCCCATGGATACCTACCTTCTTCCTGAGGGGGTGTTGGGGGACTTGTATTTTCGAGAGCTTTTTGGGCATCCCCAAAAAGCGGCGAGATGGGCCACTGGTCTGGACAACCAACGCTAAAAAGAACCCAGTGCTACGGTAGGTAGGCCATAGGGTTACGGGCTGCACCGCCCACGCGCACCTCAAAGTGTAGGTGCGGACCGGTGCTCCAGCCGGTTGAGCCCACGTAGCCGATAAGGTCACCTCGAGCCACCCACTGGCCTGGGCGCACCACGATGCGGGACATGTGCCCGTACAGGGTCTCTTGACTGTCTCCGTGGTCGAGGATTACGTGCAGACCGTAGCCAAACCGGCTCCAGCCGGCGGTGTCGACCTGGCCGGCCCGAGCAGCGTAAATCGGGGTGCCCATCGGCGCCGCCAGGTCAATTCCGGTGTGAAAACGTTGGAACACGCCCCGGCGACCAAAGTAAGTCGTGATGGTAAAATTCGTCATGGGCCAGCGGTATCCCGCCGCTGCAACCACCGCATTGGCGCGGCGCAAACGCGGCTGGCTTTGCACCTGCTGTTGCAGGCGAGCCCGCGCTTGCTGCTCGAGGCGTCGCTCCTCTAGCTGCTTGCGGCGGGCCTCTTCGCGCTGACGCCGTTCTTCGGCGAGTCGGCGCTGCTCCTCCTCGCGGGCTTTGCGTTCGGACTCGCGGATTTGCAGAAGGCGCTCGTAGGTGGTTCTGGCCTGCACCCCTGGCAAAAGCAGCAGATCGCCCGCTTGGACATCGGTGGGCGAGCTCAGGAGATTGGCTCTGGCAACTTCGGCAACGGAAAGCCCAAAGCGGCTGGCTAGGTCCTGGATGGTCTCACCTTGCTTAAGGCGCAGTATCAGGCCTGGCTCGCCGGTGGGAATATACAGAGTGGAACCGACCTCGAGACGATCCAGGCTAGGCAAGCCAGGGTTGGCAGAAACCAGCCCCAGCACCGTCAGATCGAAGCGCTTGGCCACCGACTGCACGGTGTCGCCCCGCCGGACAATGTAGGTCTGGACTCCCGGAGGCAGGCGGCTTTCGTTGGTCGATTCGTCAACCAAGGGGATGCGCAGCACCTGACCGGGTCGAATAGCAGCTCTCACCAGACCGCTGCTGTACATGATGGCCTTGGCGTCTACCCGATATCGGCGGGCAATCTCGCTCAGGGTGTCGCCGGGCCGTACAGTGTACAAGACCCATCCCTTGCGAGCCGGCGAGTCAACCGCAATCTCGGTTCCTGGCAGGTTTGCCTGGGACAGTCCCATCGGTAAACCGAGGATGCCCGTCGCCAGCGCACTGCTCAAGAGTTCGGTTATAGCCAAAGTCAACCTCCAAGGTTTACTTTTTGACCAGGAAGATCCACAAGGTAGGCCTTACCCGGCGGAACCTCGGTGCGCTTACGATTCCCGTCTGCACATCCGCGGTCCCACTGAACTTCCGCAGGGAGTATACCTATTTCCCCCCCAAAGTTGCAAGAAATTCTTTGTTGGTTTTGGTACGAGACAGTCGTCCAAGCAACATTTCCATGGCCTCGGCGGGGTCCATATCGGCCAGCACCTTGCGCAGCAGCCACATTTTTTGGATCACCTCTTCACCCAGAAGCAGCTCTTCGCGTCGGGTGCCCGACTTGAGGATGTCAATGGCCGGGAAGATCCGCCGTTCTTCCAGGCGGCGCGAGAGGTGCAGTTCCATGTTGCCGGTGCCCTTGAACTCTTCGAAGATCACGTCGTCCATGCGGCTGCCGGTCTCGACCAAGGCAGTAGCCAGAATGGTCAGCGAACCCCCTCCGCGAATGTTGCGGGCAGCACCCAGAAAACGTTTGGGAAAGTGCAGCGCCGCGGAGTCCAGCCCGCCCGACAGGGTGCGACCGGTAGGCGGGGTGACCAGGTTGTTGGCCCTGGCCAGGCGGGTGATGGAGTCCAGCAGAATCAGGACGTGCCCGCCCTCTTCGACAATACGGCGGCTGCGCTCGTGTACAAACTCGGCCACCCGGATGTGGTTTTGCGGCGGCTCGTCGAAGGTCGAGGCAATCACATCGGCGCCCTCAACCGACTCGCGGAAATCGGTGACCTCCTCGGGGCGTTCGTCGATCAGCAGTACGATTACCTTGATATCCGGCTCGTTGCGCAAGACGGCTCGAGCCACCTTTTTCAGCAGGGTGGTTTTACCTGCTTTGGGTGGCGCTACAATCAGACCCCGCTGGCCGCGCCCGATGGGGGCCAGCAGGTCGATCACCCGGTTGGACGACTCCTCACCGGTAGTCTCGAGGATAATCTGACGGTCTGGGAACTGCGGAATCAGATCGTCGAATTTGGGGCGTTTGGCAGCGGCCTCGGGGTCGAGGTTGTTGACCGCCTCCACCTTCATCAGGGTGCCATAGCGCTCGTTCTCGCGAGCTACGCGGGCTTTACCCACGATGTAGTCCCCGCTGCGTAGCTGGTACTGCTTGATCAGTCCCGCCGAGACTATCACCGTGCGGGACTCTATGGTGTACAGGCTTTCTTGCAAAAAGCCGTAACCATCCTGGCTGATCTCCAGGTAGCCCTTGGCAATCACCAGGCCTTCTTCGCTGGCTTCCTGGGATAAAAGCAGCATGACCAGCTCGTCTTTGGAGAGCTTTTTGTAGTTGGGGATACCGGCTTCGGCAGCCAGCAGGTGCAGCTCGGGCAGGATACGACTGGAAAGCTCATGGTAGCTGAGCGGAACCTTGGTCTCGGCCTTACGACGGATTTTCTTGCCCGTGCGGGTCACGGTCACCTGGGCTTCGTTGGTGGGGTCGGCTGTGCTGGATTTTGGCATTGCAATAGCTCCAGTTCTCTTATGGAATAGGCTTAGCGGCTAAACATTTGCGCTGGCTCTGGCCCAGTCCTCCAGGAAGGTCTTCAGCCCTGCATCGGTTAGGGGGTGTTTCACGAGCTGCTGAAAAACCTTAGCGGGCATGGTGGCGATATCGGCGCCCAGCATTGCAGCCTGGGTAACGTGCCGCGGATGGCGAATAGAGGCGGCCAGCACCCGGGTACCGAGGTTTTGAACCTGGAACAGCTCAACAATTTCGCGAACCAGCTCCATGCCTTCCCAGGAGATGTCGTCAATGCGGCCCAAGAACGGAGAAACGCACCAGGCTCCGGCCTTGGCACACAAGAGCGCCTGGTTGGCCGAGAAAACCAGGGTCATGTTGACGCGGATGCCTTCGGAAGAGAGGATTTTGCAGGCCTTCAACCCATCGACAGTGGTGGGTAGCTTGACCACTACATGCTCGCTGATGGATGCCAGGCGGCGTCCCTCAGCCACCATATCCGCAGCTCCCGTAGAGACGACCTCGGCCGAGACTGGCCCCTGGACGATTTCGCAGATTTCTTTGATAGTGGGCTCGAGGGGGCGGCCCGCTTTGGCAATCAGGGTAGGATTGGTGGTGACGCCTGCCAGCACGCCCCAGGCGGCGATTTCGCTGATTTCCTTAACTTCGGCGGTATCCAGGTACAGGTCCATACCTTGTTCACTCCTTCCCGCATAGCCTGCATTTGTGCGGATTTTCGGTGCGAGTATATCGCCCAGTGGGCATGAGAAACAAGAGCTTAGTTGTTGACGCAGGGATTAGCAGCTTGCTACCATTCAGGTTAGCCGGTTGCCAGCAGTGGAATATATCACACACTGCGACCGGTGTAAAGCACACGGGACGAGTAGGCCCGCAGCGCCCATTCAGCGAGCCCGGGACGGTGTGAGCCGGGCGGCAACCTGAGGGCCCAAAATCACCCCGGACGTTTTTGGGAAGAAACAGCCCTGCTGCGTAGACCCCAACGGGTGCGCCCGCATAGCGCGTTCGAGTGCCTAGATTGAAGCTCGAGGCCGGTCATACCTCAGGCCTCCAGCCAAAATCGGGAAGTGCGGTGGTAACGCGGGAAAACTCGACATCGAGTCTCTCGTCCGCACCTGAGGAGGTATCAAGCCACAGGTCGGGCTTTTTTGTTTTAGGCCCCCAGACGGTGGCTCAGGACAACTGCCTCAGAAAGGAACCAGTCATGGTGGAGGAAAAAAAGCTGTTCAAAGAAGTAGGCGAAACCAATTTTCCCAGGCTTGAAGAAGAGGTGCTGGCGTTCTGGCGGAAAGAAAACATCTTTGCCAAGTCGGATCAGAAGCCCTCACCCAGCGGCGAGTTTGTTTTCTACGAGGGTCCGCCCACAGCCAACGGCAAGCCCGCCATGCACCATGTGCTGGCCCGCAGTTTCAAGGACATCTTTCCGCGCTACAAAACCATGCAAGGCTTCCACGTGACCCGCAAGGGCGGCTGGGATACCCACGGGCTGCCCGTCGAGATCGCGGTGGAGAAAAAGCTGGGGGTCCTGGGACGCAAATCGCTCAGCCGTGAGGAGATTGCCGAATTCACCCAGCAGTGCCGGGAATGGGTCTTCGCCAACATCGAGGACTGGAACTACTTCACCGAGCGCATGGGCATGTGGGTGGATCTAGAGAACGCCTACGTGACCTATCACAACAGCTACATCGAGTCGGTGTGGAACCTGCTTAAGCGAATGTGGGAGCGGGGCATGATCGTGCAGGACTACAAGGTAGTGCCGCTTTCGCCGCGCATTTCCACCACCCTGTCGCAAAACGAAATCGCCGACGGCTACCGCGAGGTCGACGACCCCAGCGTGTACGTGCGCTTCCCACTCAAGCTCGAGACCACGCCCGCGGCCGTACGCGAGAAGCTAGCGGCTCAAGGCGTGAAGCTGGAAGAGCTGAACGACCTGGCCATCCTGGTCTGGACCACCACACCCTGGACGTTGCCCTCGAACACCATGGCCGCGGTGAACCCAGGGATGGACTACGCGGTGGTACGGTCGCCCTCGGCGGGGCACTTGATTTTTGCCGCTGAGGCCGTGGAGCGGCTCAAGGAGCTGCACAAAGAGGTGCTCGAGGTCGTGGCCCACCTCCAAGGCGCCGATCTGGAGTGGTGGGAGTACACCCCGCCCTTCCCTGAAGTGTGCGTGGAGCTGGGAGTCCTTGAGCAGCAGGGTCAAAAACGGACCGACGGCAAGCCCGTGATGCATTTTGTGGCCCTGGCCGACTTCGTCAGTGCCGAGGATGGCTCCGGCGTCGCGCACGAAGCCCCGGTCTACGGCGCCGAGGACCTCGAGCTTGCCCGCAAATATGGCACCCCGTTGCTGTTCGGTACCAACGAGTACGGCCTGATGCAGGTGACCGACGAGCGCGGTAAGTTCTTCAAGGATGCCGACAAAGGCCTGATTCGCATCATGAAAGAGCGGGGGGTGATGTACCATGCCGGGCAGATTCGCCACCGTTACCCCTTCCACGACCGCACCGGCGACCCCATTCTCTACTTTGCCAAGCCAAGCTGGTACATCAAGACCTCGAGCTTCCGACAGCAGCTCTGGCAAAACAACGAAAAAATCAACTGGATTCCCGAGCACATCAAGCACGGGCGCTTCGGCAACTGGCTCAAAGACAACGTGGACTGGGCCATCAGCCGCGAGCGCTACTGGGGCACCCCCCTCCCCTTCTGGGTCTCGGAGGACGGTTCGGAGCAGATTTGCGTGGGCAGCGTCCGGGAGCTGTCGGAACTGGTCGGGCGCGACCTGTCCGACCTCGACTTGCACCGGCCCTACGTGGACGAGATCACCTTCGTCAAAAACGGCAAGACCTTCCGACGTGTGCCGGAGGTGCTGGATGTGTGGTTTGACTCGGGGGCCATGCCCTACGCCCAGTGGCACCTTCTGCTCGATGGTGCAGGCCAGCCCCTCCCTGGCACCGAACAGAACTACCAGCTCTGGCAGAAGCACTTTCCCGCCGACTACATCTGCGAGGCCATCGACCAGACCCGGGGTTGGTTCTACTCGCTGCACGCTATCTCCACGCTGCTGTACGACCAGCCTTGCTTCAAGAACGTGATCTGCCTGGGCCACCTGGTAGATGAAAAAGGGCACAAGATGTCCAAGAGCAAGGGCAATGTGGTCGAGCCCCTCCCGATGTTCGACAAGTACGGTGCCGATGCGGTGCGCTGGTACCTTTTTACAGGTTCCGAGCCAGGCGAGCAGAAGCGCTTCTCTGAGCGTCTGGTGCAGGAGGCCCAGCGAGGCTTTCTGGGCACGCTGTGGAATGTGTATGGCTTTTTCGTCCTCTACGCCAATCTAGACAAGCCCAACCTCAGCCAACGGCCTTCGGTTGAGAATCGGCCTGAGATGGATCGGTGGCTGGTTGCCCGCGAACAGCAGCTCATCGAGCGGGTCACGGCGGCACTGGACCGGTACGACGCCAGGGGCGCCGGTAAGGAGCTCGAGCAGTTCGTCGAGGAGCTATCCAACTGGTATGTGCGCCGCAACCGTCGGCGTTTCTGGAAAAATGAGGATGCTGCCGACCGTGAAGCGGCCTACGCGACCCTCTGGGAAGCGCTGGTGACGGTGGCGAAGCTCGCCGCTCCCTTTACCCCGTTTGTGGCCGAGGCCCTCTGGCAGAACCTGGTTCGCTCGATTGATCCTGAGGCCCCCGAATCGGTACACCTGTCGGACTGGCCCAAGGCCGATCCGTCGCTCATGAATGAGACCTTATTGACCCAGATGGGAGGCGTTGTCCGGGTAGTGGGTCTGGCCCGCGGAGCCAGGGCCATCAGCGGCATCAAGACCCGCACCCCCCTGCCCAGGCTGTTGATTACGGCCCCCAGCGAGGCTGAACTGGCCGGGCTGCACCATTTTGCCTCAGAAATTGCCGAAGAGCTCAACGTCAAACGGGTTGAGGTTCTGGCCCTGGGCGAAGAAATTCTCACCTATCGGGTACTGCCCAACCTGCCCTTGTTGGGCAAAATGTACGGCAAGCAGCTCCCGGCCATTCGGGCTGCTCTGGCAGCCCTCGACAGCAGGATGGTAGCCCGCTCCATCAAGGCTGGGCAGCCCGTAACCCTCGAGGGGATCAGCCAGGACGGTTCGCCGATCCGCCTGGCGCCCGAAGAGCTGCTGCTCGAGGCCCTCTCGCCGGAGGGCTTCTCGGCCCAGGAGCAGGACGGCTACCTGGCCGCCCTCGAGGTCACGCTGGACGAAGGGCTTCTGCTCGAGGGGCTTAGCCGCGACCTGATCCGGCTGGTGCAGCAGGCCCGCAAAGAGATGAACCTGCACGTATCGGATCGAATCCACCTGACCTATGCCGCAGAAGGGAGGTATGCCGAATCGCTGGCTCGCTTTGGCTCCAGGCTCCAGGAAGAAACCCTGGCGCTCTCGCTGGTACAGCAAGAACCCGTGGGTTTCATCACCGAGCTGTCCGATGAGGAGGGAACCGTCAAGTTTGGCCTTATGAAAGCCTAGAAAACCAGTGGAGCTGACCTGCTCGAACCTGGCGTCACGCTCCGGTCTTCTGGAACACCGGCCGGCATTTGACTATGCAGACTTTCAGCGTGCGGGTTTGAAAAAGTCGGCCTCGGTAAAGGCCAGGTTGAACTCTACCTCCATCAGCTCACCCCTGGCAGCCAGGCTTCCATCCACATAGTTTTCCCACTTTTGGGGAACCCGTATACCTTGCACGGTCTGATAGTTGGAGAAAAAGGTGATGCTCTCCCCCACACCAGGAATCAGCAAGCGTTCACCCAACAGCAAGCCATCGCTGCCAAACAGATAGGTACTGACCCAGCCCTGGGTACTGACCGTGAGCAGCCGGCCTGTCTGGTTGCGCAGGCTGCCCGACGATACACTGGCGCGCTCGCGGTTGCTGCTGCCGTACTTCAGGCCAAGCCAGCCGGTGTAGAGGCTCGAGCGCAGCAGCTCACGCTCTCGGGCGGGCAAGGGGAGCAGCGAGGTCTCACGGCTCCAAAAAAAACTCTCCTGGGGGCTGTACTGCTGTAAGGCCAGCGGGATGGGGCTGGGGCTGTTGAGACTCCGAGGGTCATAGATTTCCAGCCGCACGCGGTTCTTTGTGAAATCGACCAGCAACAGGGTCACGATGCGGCTTTCCTCTTTGCCGTCGGCGGTATAGTAGATATTGGTGGTAACTTCGCGGTAGGTTTTGAGGTTGGTCAGGGCCGTACCACCAAGTGCGTTGCGGCCTCGCTCGAGGAGCTGGGCCGCTTCGGAAGAGACCTGGGCCAGGGCCAGCGGGCTGCACAAAGCCAGCCACCAGAGGAAAACAGTAGGGTGCATAGGAATGAACGTAACACGTCAGAGTTCAATTTCCATGAGCGTATGTGATTTTTTCACTATAGCAATGCTCGTTAACTATTTATCAGCCTAAAAACACACCCTTAGGGTAAAGTCGGGGCGTGGACTTTAAGCAACTTCTTGACGATCTTCACCTCGACGCACTCTTTGTCTCCAGTCCCCATAATGTGCGCTACCTGTCCGGCTTCAAAGAGGGCAAGGATGCCAAAATCGTGATTACTCCGGCAGGCGCAACCCTCATCACCGATGGCCGCTATATTGTGGAAGCCCAGCAGCAGCGCTTACCCCACCGCATACTGCTGAAGCGCTCAGAGATGAACCAGCTGCTCGCAGAGTTTTTTCGAGGCCGGGTGGGCATCGAGGCAGAACACCTGAGCGTGGCCAGCCTGGAGGGCTTCAAGCGCGATTTCCCGGAGCTCGAGTTCGTCCCCACCACCGGGGTATTCGAGAGCCTGCGCCAACGCAAATCGGCAGAGGAAGCGGCCCACATTCGCAAGGCGGCCGAGCTCGCCGATCTGGGCTTTGCCCATATCTTGCCGTTCCTGAAGCCCGGCGTGCGGGAGATGGAGGTCGCGCTGGAGCTCGAGTTCTTCCTGCGCAAAAACGGCTCCGAGGGTCTGGCTTTCGCCCCCACGGTCGCCTCGGGGGAGCGCAGCGCCATGCCCCATGGGGGTGCCACCGAGCGCGTGATCCAGCTGGGCGAACTGGTCACCCTGGACTTTGGCTGTGTGGTGGGGGGCTACTGCTCCGACATGACCCGCACGGTAGCGGTTGGCAGGGTTTCGGACGAACTGCGCTCGCTCTACCAGGCCGTACTGGAGGCCCAAACCCTGGCCCTGGAGGCCGTGGGCCCTGGGAAAAAGGGCCAGGAACTCGACGCGATCGCCCGCAATCACCTGGCCAGCCGCGGTTACAGAGAATACTTCACCCATAGCCTGGGGCATGGGGTGGGCCTGTTCATCCATGAAGGGCCCAACCTGAGCGAGACCTCGGAGGATACCCTCGAGGTGGGCCATATCGTGACCATCGAACCCGGCGTCTACATCCCCCACCGGGCGGGGTGCCGCATCGAGGACCTGGCTCTGGTGACCGAGCACGGGCACGAGGTTCTTTCCAAAAGCCCCAAGCACCTGATCGAGCTATGAGACGCTGGCTTGCCCTGCTGGTGTGCTGTGGAATGGCCTGGGGACAAGGCTATGTGGTGCAGCCCGGCGACACCCTGGAGCGCATCGCCCGGCTGTTTCAGGTTAGCATCGCCGAAGTGATGATGCTCAACGGTCTGATCGAGGACCCCTTGCCAGCCGGCCTCGAGCTGGCCATTCCCCCCTCAGATTGGGACCCGATGAACCTCGAGGTGTGGCCGCTCTCCGAACCCGTCGAGGAATCTGTCCCATGGGTCTTTATCCGCCCGCCACCGGCCCCAGCCGAGCCCGAAGCACCGGCCACCGCAAACCCAGCGGCGCAGACAGGCTGGGCCTCCTGGTATGGGCCGCGGTTTCACGGGCGTCGTACCGCCAATGGGGAGCGCTTCAACAAGTTCCAGCTGACCGCTGCCCACCGCACCCTGCCCTTTGGCACCCGGGTTCGCGTGACCAACCTGCAGAATGGCCGCAGCACGGTGGTGCGCATCAACGACCGGGGCCCCTACATTCGGGGCCGGATTATCGACCTCTCCTATGCGGCGGCGATTCAGCTCGGCATGCATCGGCAAGGGGTTGTACAGGTAAGAGTGGAGATCCTCGATTGAAATACGGTTTTCATCTTTCTATAGCTGGCAAACTTGGGATTGCCGGGGCCGCCGAAGAGGCCGGTTTGCTGGGCCTGAGCGCTATTCAGATTTTTTCCAAGAGCCCCCGTAGCTGGAAAACCCGCAGCCTGCGAGCCGCCGAGGTGGAAGGCTTCCGAGCCCGCAAAGAGAACCTGGGTGGCCTGCCCACGGTTATTCATGCCTCTTATCTGGTCAATCTGGCCGCCGGAGGGGAGCTCTGGGAGAAGAGTGTCTTCAGCCTGGCCGACGACCTCTCCAAAGCCCAGATACTGGGCATTGAGTATGTGGTGGTGCACCCGGGGTCGGGGCCGGGCGACAGAGCCAGGGCGGCTGCCCTGAAGGCCCGCGAACTGGCCGGGCTGGGCAACAATGGCCCTAAGCTGCTGCTGGAGAACACCGCTGGAGGCGGTGAAAAGCTGGGGGCCAGCCTGCACACCCTGGCCGAGCTGGTAGACGGCACGCCCCTGGGGGTCTGCTTCGATACCTGCCATGCGTTTGCGGCCGGGTATACCCTGAAAAAAGCACTGGATGAACTCGAGCAGACCGTCGGCCTGAACCGGGTTCCGGTCATTCACCTCAACGACTCGGTGGGCGAGCGAGGTTCGCAGATTGACCACCACGCCAACCTGCTGGAGGGCCAGATTGGCGAAGAGCTGAGGGATTTTGTGCTCGATGCAAGGCTACGGGACAAGCTTTTTATCATGGAAACCCCCAGGGGTACCCACGAGGATGCCCATAACCTGAGGGTTTTACG
>DAIUDO010000021.1:18570-19681 GCA_036845585.1 Meiothermus sp.
CGCCACAACAGCCACCCGGGCTACCACTTCCCAGATCGCCGTGGGGCTCTGCAGATGGCCCACGTCCAGCATCCAGCGCAGAAGCAGCGCCAGCAGCGTGGCGATTAGCAGATTGATGACGATGCCAGCTATCGAAACGACAAAAAGACCCGCGCGGTAGCTGCGAAAGTTGGGCGGGTAGATCGGAACCGGCCTGGCCCAGCCAACCCCGACCAGCATGATCATCAGCGAACCGATCAGGTCGAGATGTTTGAGGGGGTTGAGGGTCACCCGGCCCTGCTCTTTTGCGGTGGCATCGCCCATCCACAGGGCCGTGATGGCATGGCCCCACTCATGCAGCGCCAGCGAAACCATCAATACCAGCACCACCAGCCCAAAGGCCAACGGATCGCTTTGCAGCAGCGGAAGCAGACCCATCTACAACCCGATGGCCGCAAACAGGCTGTTGAGCAGCCCGCTCAGACCCGCCCGGATGGCCGGCAGTATTCCGCTCAGGTTCAATACCAGGAAGATGAGGAAAAAGCCCACAAAGCCATAGCTTTGCAGTTGATCCATAAAGCGCCGGGCCTCCGAACTGCCGATGGCGTAGACCACACGGGCTCCATCCAGGGGTGGCACCGGGAACAAGAAGACGGCGGCATGGCCAATCATGAGCGAGCCCGCAACCTGCATGCCCAGGGCGATGCTCGAGGTGGCCGGGCCCAACCCCTCCAGGAGCCGGCCCACAAGAATGTACACGAAGGCCGCTACAAAAAAGCCTAAAGGCCCCATCAGCGCGGTCTGGGCCCCTTTGGGACCAAACAACCGCCAGGGCACCAGCCGGGGAAACCCGAAGCCTATGAGGGCCAGGAAGATAAGCCCCAGGCCATCCAGGTGCACCCGGGGTTCGGCTGTCAGGAAACCGTAGCGGCGGGGGTCGCCGTCCTTGTAGCGGTCGGCCAGATAGGCTTGAAACAGGTTGTGGACAACCAGGCCGAACGCGCCCGCCGCAAATGCGACCAGATAGGCCAGGGGGTCTCTACCAAGAAGCTCAAAGAAAAACATGTCGTTACCAGTTTACGGGTTTATAGTGCCAAGATTGGCTGCTTAGACTCAGAGTGCAGCCCTCGAG
>DAIUDO010000021.1:19781-21912 GCA_036845585.1 Meiothermus sp.
TCGCCTTCAATCCGACATCCGGGTGGTCACAAAGTTGGTGAAGATGGCCCCCCGCTTGTAAAAGGCGTTGTCCATGACCTTGAGGTGGAAGGGTACCGTGGTCTTGACCCCCGGCCCCTCGATGACCGTCTCGGCCAGCGCCCGGCGCATCCGGGCGATGGCCTCTTCGCGGTTCTCGCCATGCACAATGAGTTTGGCCACCAGGGAGTCGTAGTTGGGAGGAATGCTGTAGCCCGCATAGAGGTGCGAGTCTACCCGCACGCCGGGGCCACCCGGAAAGTGCAGGGTCTCAATCTTGCCGATGCTGGGGCGAAAGTCCTTGTCGTAGTCCTCGGCATTGAGGCGGCACTCGATGGCGTGGCCTTTGAGCTCGATGTCGCTTTGCTGGAGGGTAAAAGGCTCGCCTGCCGCAATTTTGATTTGCAGTTTGACCAGGTCGAGGCCGGAAATCATCTCCGATACGCAGTGCTCCACCTGGATGCGGGTGTTCATCTCCATGAAGTAGAAATTGCCATCGGGGTCTACGATGAACTCGAGGGTACCGGCTCCCTGGTAGTTGACATACTTGGCCAGGCGCACCCCGGCCGCCAGGATTTCCTGTCGCAAGGACTCCTCGAGGCGGCTGGGGGCTTCCTCGATCAGTTTTTGGTTGCGGCGTTGAATGGAACAGTCGCGCTCGCCCACATGAACCACATGGCCCTTACCATCACCCATTACCTGAACCTCGACGTGGCGGAACAACTCGATGTACTTCTCGAGGATAAGTGCTGGGTCGGAGAAGTAGTTTTGGGCCTCGACCTGGGCCTGGGCAAAAGCAGTTTTCATCTCTTCGGAGGAGCGCACCACCTTCTGGCCCCGTCCGCCGCCCCCCGCACTGGCTTTGAGCAGCACCGGGTAGCCAATTTTCTCGGCGGCCTCGATGGCTTCTTCAACCGACTGCAACACCCCCGTACCCGGCACGGTCGGCACATTGGATCTGGCCGCGATTTCCCTGCCGCCGGCCTTAGAACCCAGACTGTACATGGACTCAGGGGTTGGGCCGATGAAAACGATGCCGTGGTCGCGGCACATTTCGGCAAACTGGGGGTTCTCGGCAAGAAATCCGTAGCCGGGGTGGATAGCCTCGGCCCCCGAGATAATGGCCGCAGATAACAGATTGGGAATGTTGAGGTAGCTTTGGGCCGAAGGAGGCGGCCCAATGCATATGGCTTCGTCGGCCAGTAGCACCGGCAGCGATTGACTATCGGCCTCGCTGTGGGCTACCACCACTTTCACCCCCAGTTCCCTGGCAGCCCGGAGCACCCGCAGGGCAATCTCACCTCGATTTGCAATCATTATTTTCTTGAACATACAGCGCACTCCACTAAGGCTATATTCCAGGTATCCGGAGCCGGCCATACAGCCTCGAGCTCCCAGGATCCAGCTCAAGCGTGCATCAGGAAGGTTCGATTAGGAAGAGAACCTGGCCGTACTCGATGGGCTCTCCGTTGGAGACCATGATCTTGCGCACCACGCCGGAAACCTCGCTCTCGATCTCGTTCATGAGCTTCATGGCCTCGATAATGCACAAAACCTGGCCCTTTTTGACCGTGTCTCCTTCCTTGACAAAGGGTTCAGCATCCGGCGAGGGAGCGCGGTAGAAAGTGCCTACGATGGGCGCCCTAACCTCTGCATACTTGCTGGTGTCTTCCTTGGGTGCCTCCGCTTTCGCCGGAGCAGGCTGGGACGCAGGCGGAGGCGTTGGGGTAGGTGCTGGCGCCGGGCTCGCCGCAGGAGCTGGCGAAGGCACCACCGAAGGCTGCACCACAACGGGCGCCGTTGCAGCAACGTATGGAAGCTCGTTGCCGCGCTTGATGGTGAGTTTGTAGTCTGGTGTCTCGAGGGTTAGCTCGGACACCTCGTGTTCTTGCAGGGCCTGGAGGATGGACTTCAGTTCCTTTGCATTCATGACTGCCTCCGAAACAGCACTGGGTTAGAGCTTCATAGACTGCCTATAGAAGTATAAGCCTGCGAGGCCGACACTAGCCCTTATCGGCAGACAGGAAGGGCCTCTACACAAATAAAAAACCCTTCCAGCCAGGAAGGGCACCGGTAGGATGCAAGCGACCATTGGGTCCTCTCAAAGCAGGCA